>DATGII010000179.1:0-28110 GCA_035295805.1 Bryobacteraceae bacterium
CGGCTACCAGGTCGGCAAATTCCCGCCGGTTTGGGCCGAATGGAACGGCCGCTATCGCGACGTCGTGCGTCGATATTGGAAGGGCGACGACGGCCAACTGGCCGAGCTTGGGTATCGCCTGACCGGCTCCAGCGACCTTTATCAGCATGACGGCCGGCATCCCACCGCCAGCATCAATTTCATCACCGCGCACGACGGATTCACCCTTCATGACCTGGTCAGCTACAACTGCAAGCACAATGACGCCAACGGCGAGGAGAATCGCGACGGCAGCAACGATAACCACTCCTGGAATTGCGGCGCGGAAGGAGAGAGCGACGATCCCGAAATCGTCGGCCTGCGCGAGCGTCAGAAACGAAATTTTGTGCTGACTTTGTTGTGCTCGCAAGGCGTCCCGATGATCTGCGGCGGCGACGAGATCTGCCGCACGCAACAGGGTAACAACAACGCCTACGCCCAGGATAACGAGATCAGCTGGTTCCACTGGGACATGAGCGACCGCCAAAAATCGCTCTTCGATTTCACCCGTAAGCTGGTCGAATTGCGCCGGCAGCATCCGAACTTGCACCGCCGCAAATATTTTCAGGACCGCAGCATCAATCCGGGTTCCGGCGAGCGCGAGGTGGATGGGCAGCGGCTTCACGACATCACGTGGCTGCGGCCGGACGGCGGCGAAATGACACCCGAAGAATGGAACGCGGGCTGGGTCCGATGTATCGGCCTCGAGCTGAACGGCCGCACCTTGGATGACGTCAACGGCGTGGGCGAGCCGATTCGTGATCGGAGTTACCTCATTCTGTTCAACCCGCATCACGAGCCGATCAAATTCTTCATGCCCAAGCGCAACGGCTCGGCCTGGCAATTACTGATCGATTCGGCAAACCCCGATCGCGAGGACAAGCCGGTTCTGGCGGCCGGGGACGCGCACGACCTGATCGCTCGCAGCGCCGCTCTGCTCCAGGAACTCACTGATTAACCGTAGCCACAGTTCCGTCCCCTGTGGTTGTCGCGAACGGCCGAATTTACATCTCGTCGGCCGCACCAAATGCCGGCAAACCCGTCATAATATCTGTTACCAACGAAGTCTCCAGTGACACAGCCGAGGCACACCTCAATCCCGCACTCGGCGATTCGGCGGCAGCTCGAAAAGATCACCGCCCATGATCTGTTCGCGCGCTCCGAGCGCATGGCGCGATTTCTGCGCTTCGCCGTGGACCAGGTGTTGCAGGGCAAGGCCGGCGATCTCAAAGAATATCTGATTGGCGTGGAAGTGTTTGATCGCGCCGATACTTATGATCCTCGCGTCGATCCGATCGTCCGCGTGGAGGCCCGCCGCCTGCGCGCCAAATTGAAAAGTTATTATGAGCACGCTGGCGAGCGTGATGAGATCCTGATTGACTTCGCGACCGGCACCTACGCTCCCGAAATCCGGCTCCGTGAAAACCCCCGAGAAGTTCCCGATCCCCCGGCCAGCACCATGGCGGTGCTGCCGTTCGCCAATCTCAGCGGCAGCGCCGATAACGACTACTTTAGCGACGGCCTGACGGAAGAACTCATCCACGCCCTCACTAAATTCAGTGGTATGCGGGTGTTGGCCTGGAATTCCGCCGCCCGTTTGCGGGGCATTGAGCAGGATGTGCACGAGATCCGGCGCCAGTTACACGTGGCCAACGTCCTCACCGGCAGCGTCCGCATCGCCGGATCCAGCCTGCGCGTCCGTGCCCAATTGATCGATACCGCCACCGGCATCTATCTGTGGTCCGAAACGTTCGACCGCCAAATGCAGGACGTATTTGCGATTCAGGAGGAAATCGCGCGCGCGATCGTCCGGACGCTCCGCGTGCAGCTGGCCACAGGTGCCAAGATCGGAATCGGCGCCCGCACGCCGACCAGCGTCAGTGCTTACGATTTATCTCTCAAGGGACGCTATCATCTGCATCGCCGCACTCCTGGCGAGCTTGCCCAGGCCCTCCAATATTTCGAAGCCGCCGCCGATGCCGACCCCGCATCGGCCCTGGCCTACGCGGGCATTGCCGACGCCCTTTGTCTGCACGTCGACTACGGTCTGCTGCATCCGGCCGATGGGATTCCGAAGGTAAGAGCCGCCGCAACCCGGGCGATTGAGATCGATCCGGGTCTCGCCGAGGCCTACCCGTCGCTCGCCGTCATCCGCGCCCATTGGGATCGCGAGTGGGCCGATGCCGAATGCCTGTATCGGAAGGCCATCCTGCTGAATCCCGGCTATGCGACCGCTCATCATTGGTTAGCCACGGACTACCTGGCGGTAGTCGGCAGGCTGGACGAGGCGCGGCACGAGATCGACATCGCGCTCCAGCTCGATCCATTGTCGAGCATCATTCACGAAGGCCGGGCGTCGTTGAGTACCTACGAACGCTCTTATGACGAAGCCATTCGCGCCTATCGCGAACTGGTCGAATTCGACCCGTCTTTCTACAAGGCGTATACGGGTATGGGGCGTGCGCATGCTCTGCAAGGCAACTATCGCGAGGCGCTGGCTTTGCTCGAAAAGGGACGCTCGCTGGCCGGAGATGTCCCCAACATCCTCGGCGCCCTGGGCCAGGTTCTCGCGTTTGCCGGCGATTTCGAAAGAGCGCGCCAGATCCTCGCGCAGCTCACCGCCAAGTCCATCGAATTCTACGTGCCTTCGACTTGCTTCGCCTTGATTCACCTCGGCCTCGCTGACGTGGACCGGGCGCTCGATTGGCTCGAAAAAGGTTGCGAGCAGCGCGAATTGCCCATGGCCACGCTTAAGATTCATCCCATCTACGACCCGCTCCGCTCTGAGCCGCGCTTCCAGGCGATCCTGCAGCGCATGCGTTTCCCCTGATCACGGATTTTGATTCCGAAATCCTTCGCCCATCCCTGCAATGCGGTGCCGGATGCCGGCCGCCTCGCGCGCGCGCCGGGTCTCCTGTAGCAGACGCGCGTAATTCGACAGCGCGCGGATGACGCGGGAGTCCCGGTCCCCAAGCGAATTTTCCAGCGGTCCCAGCGTCGCCCGGCTCAGTCGCTCTGACTCGGAATAACGATGCTCTGCGCGCAACACCTCGCCCAGTTCGTTCCGCGCCACTAATGTGAACGGATGGCTCTTCCCCAGAGAGCTTTCGAAGATGGAGGAGGCGCGCCGGTAGAGGTCTTCGGCTCCGGACTCCCGCCCCCGATCGTGATAAAACGCCGCCAGATTCATGATGCCTTTGGCGGTATCCGGATTTCGCGGGCCGAGTGACTGCTCCCAAACCGCAATTGCTTCCCGGTAATTCGCTTCCGCCTCCAGATAGCGGCCTTCAAACCGCTGAATTTGCGCCAAGTTGTTCAGCGACACTGCGATCATCCGGTGTTTCGGCGGAAATACGCGCCGGGCCAGCTCCAGCGCGTGCTCGGCCCATGGCTTTGCTTCCTTGAAGTGTTGCTGCCAGGTCTCCGCAACCGCCAGATCGTTGTAGGCCCCTACCGCTGCGCGCTCCGGTAATTTGTCGATCAGCCCGCGCAGCAGTTCTTCCCCTTCAGCATAGCGCCCCGCATCCAGGAGAACCGCGGCAAGGATGCGCTGACTCGCAATCCGCTCTTCCGTCGCATCCGCGATTTGGCTTAGGATGCTCTCCGCGCGCCGGGCAAACTTCTCGGCCTCCTCGGGCCGGCCCCAGGCACGGTAAAACTCCGCCAGAGCTGTGATCGCATCCGCCGCCTGGCGGCTATCGGCTCCGTCAAACCGTTCGGCTGCGTGCAGCCGATCCAAAAACAACGGCTCCGCCTCCTGGAATCTGCCTTCGATCTGTAGCGTGGATCCGAGATTTCCCGCGGTGATGGAGCGGCTCGCCGCCACCTTCGGACCCAGTTTGTCCCATGCTTCCAAAGATCGCCGGTAGGCCCATTCGGCATCGCGATATCGCGCGATTTCGTACAACCCCAGTCCCAACGCGTTCAACTCCGCTGCATTGAGGCCGTTGGCTTGTTCCAGGATCTGCTGGTAGACTCGATCGGCGGCCGCGTTTTGGCTCGTCCGGGTCAGCTTGTCTGCCTCAGCCAGTTCCTCCCTCCATGGAACCGCCGCCCCGAGGCTTGATAGTTCCAGAACCAGGATCACCAGTTTCACTGCGCCCTCCCTTGTTTCTAACAGTGAACCGGGATGGTGGCCCTCTCAAAGTACGGAGGCGTTAGCTTACCGTAAGTGCCCGGTTGCCGCCCTATGCGGGGGATACGCTAGACTGGGACACAGCCAAGAGGAAAACCCGATGCGCCAGGCCACACTTTCGCTCGCAGTCGCGTGCTTCGCCCTATGCGGCGCGGCACAGACTTTTCCATATGACCACATCCACGTGAATGTGCCTGATCCGGCAGCCGCCGCCAACTGGTACGAAAGATACTTTGGCGGGCGCCGCATCAACGAGGCACCCGACCGCCTGATGTTCGGCAGCACCCGGTTTATGTTCCTGCGCAAAGCGGACGCCAAGCCGAGCGCCGGCAGCGCCATCGATCACGTAGGGTTCTCGTTCGCCGACCTCGACGCGAAGATGAAGGAATTCGAAGCGGCCGGCATCAAGATCGTCACGCCGGTTCGCGAAGTGCAAGGGCTTTTCAAGCTGGGCTTTGTCGAAGACCCGTGGGGTACGCGCATCGAAGTGGTGCAGGATCCCGAGTTGCTCGGTCTGCATCACGTGCATATGCGCGGGCCGAATCCAGATGACATGTTCAGCTGGCTGCTGGCGAAGTTCGGCGGCGAGCGCAGCAAGATGAAAGGCCGCATCGATGCTGTGAAATACAGCGCGCCCGGCTACAGTGATATGTGGATCCTTGTGCAGAAGGGCGACTCCGAGCCCAGCGAAGGCCACGCGATCGACCATATCGGCTGGCGATCGACGGGACCGCTCACGAAGACGATCGACACGCTGCGCGGCGAGGGCGTGACAGTGTTGACCGAGCCGCGCCCGCTACCTCTTCCGAACGGGCCGACGATCAATTTCTCCTACGTGGCCGGTCCGGCCGGAGCAAAGATCGAACTGGTCGAGCGGCCCGGGCTGAAGCCGGGGGAGTGACTGGATGTGCAGGAGCATTAAGCCGCTATTCAACTTCGAGCCGGCGGTGACGGAGGACGAAATCCGCGCGGCCTCACTGCAGTTTGTACGAAAGATCAGCGGATTTCATAAACCATCCAAGACCAACGAAGCGCCGTTTCTGGCGGCGATCGATGAAATCAGCGGAGTGGCGGCGCGTCTGCTGCAGTCGCTGAACACCGCGGCGCCGCCGAAGAAACGGGAAGAAGAAGCAGCCAAGGCGCGAGCGCGCACCGCGCGAAATCCCCGCGGGTAGCGGCCGATGATTTTCACCAAGCGTCTGCGCGATGGGGTGCGGCGCGGCGAGATCACGTGCAGCGTACGGATATGGATGCGGCCGCATGTCAAAGTGGGGCACCGTTACAAAATGGAGGAAGGCGAAATCGAAATCGATTCGATCACGCCGATTGGCTTTCCCGATATCACGCCGCAATTGGCGCGCGAATCGGGTTTTCTGGGTGTCATCGATTTGCTGAAGGTGGCAAAGCACGGACCCGGCGAAAACATTTATCTGATCCGCTTCCATTACGTACCGCCGCGGAAGAAGCGGCGCGCGGGCTAATAGCCGGCCGCTTTGCCGGGGCGGCGGCCGTCGGCGGCGCCTTGCAGCCAGCCACCGTCGTTGACGATCAGCTCGACTACCGCTGCCACGTTACCGGCGCCATAGTCGACATGGTGGCCGCGCGCTTTCAGCAGCTCCACGGTATCGGGTGAGAACCCGGGCTCGAGAAACAGCTTGTCGGGCTGCCACTGATGGTGGAAGCGCGGGAAGTCGACAGCGTCCTGCGCGTTCATTCCGAAATCGACCACGTTGAGAATCACCTGCAGCACCGCCGTGATGATGCGCGAGCCGCCCGGACCGCCAACTACCAGGAACAGCTTGCCGTCGCGCGTCAGAATGGTCGGCGTCATGGAAGAGAGCGGGCGCTTGCCGGGCTGGATGGCATTGGCCTCGCCTTGCACCAGACCGAACATGTTGGGAGCGCCGGGCTGGGAAGCGAAATCATCCATTTCGTTGTTCAGCAAGAAGCCCGCGCCCGGCACCGTGATGCCATTCCCGAAGCCGCCGTTTAGTGTGTAGGTCACGGAAACTGCATTGCCTTCGGCGTCGACAACATCGTAGTGCGTGGTCTCGGATGATTCGGCAGGACCCGGTTTGCCGGGCAGGATGCGCGCGCTCGGGGTGGCCTGATCCGGATCGATCGTCGCGCGGCGCCGGCGGATATAGCCGCGATCGAGCAGGCCGGCAACGGGCAGCCGCACGAAATCGGGATCGCCGAGATACTGGCTCCGGTCGGCGTAAAAGCGGCGCATTACCTCGGCCTCGTAGTGGATCGCGGCAGCGGAACCGGCGCCGGATTTTTCGTAGCCCGAGCCTTCCAGCATCCCCATCATCTGCAGCAGGCCGATGCCGCCGGCGCTGGGCGGCGGCGCGGTGATCATTTCGTAATCGTGGTACTTGCCCGTGAGCGGTTTGCGCTCGCGGGCGGCGTAGTTTTTCAGATCGTCGAGCGTGATCAGGCCGCCGTGCGCGGCTTCGGCATTGGCGAGCAATTTCGCGGTGGCACCTTCGTAGAAGCCCGCTGCGCCCTGTTGCGCAATTCGCTCGAGCGTGCGCGCCAACTCGGGCTGCACTAGGGTGTCACCAACGTTGTAATACGCGCCGTTGTTGAGGAAGATGCGCTTCGACTCGGAATCCTGGGCCAATACGCGAGCGCCGCGCAGCGATTCAGCAAAGGCGTAGGAGACCGGAAAGCCGCCGGCAGCGAGGCGAATGGCGGGCGCAACGAGATCGGTCCACTTCGCGCGGCCATATTCCCTGTGAGCCAATTCGAACCCGCGGACGCTGCCGGGCACGCCGGAAGAACGCCAGCCCTCGATGCTGCCGCGTGTGAGGTGTCCTTGCGCGTCGAGGTACATGTCGCGCGAAGCCTTGCCGGGCGCTCGCTCACGGAAATCGAGGAACGTGGAGCGGCCATTGGCGAGACGAATCAGCATGAACCCGCCCCCGCCCAGGTTACCCGCATAGGGGTACGTAACGGCCAGCGCGAAACCCACGGCCACGGCAGCATCCACCGCGTTGCCGCCACTCTGCAGAATCTTGATCCCGGCATCTGCGGCGAGCGCATCGCCGGCGACAATCATGGCGTGCCGCGCGTGTTCGGGCTGGCGCGCGGCGAGTAGCGACGCCGCGACTAACGCAAGAGCCACGCACCGAGCCATGACTGCCCCGATCTTACCACGCGCGGTTTTTGCGACCAGCGATCAAGCCCGGTAGCGCGGCAGAAGCTTGCCGACGTTCTCGCTGTAAATCGCGCGGAGTTCCTGCTCGTTGAAGACACCGCATTCGTTCAGCAGCTCGACCTGTTCGGCGGTGACGACGAAAGGGAAGTCGCCGCCGAACAGGATCTGCGAAAGCGGCACGATTTTGCGCAATCCGCCGACGCCTACAGGGTTCACGGCGCTGGAGGTGTCGTAGTAGAACTTTTGCAATTCGAAGAGCGGGCCTTTCGGCATGGCGGGCGTGGCGCGCGGAGCGGGCGCACCGGCGCGCAGCTTACCGCCTTCCTGCAGGTAGGTAGCGCTGGCGCCGGCAATGCGTCCGATGATGCCGGTGAGCGCGCCGCCGCCGTGCGAGAAGATGAACTTCACATCCGGGTACTTGGCGGCAGTGCCGGTGTAGAGCAGGCTCGTGATGGTGCGCGCGGTATCAATCGGATACTCGATAGTTGCCGGATTCATGCCCGGAATCAGCGCTTCGCAGCACGCCGCTTCTTTCGGGTGCGTGTACACCACTGCTTTGCGCCGGTTGAGTTCTTCGTAGAGCGGGGCGAGGGCGGGATCGCCCAGATACTTGTCGCCGTAGAGCGACTTGCCGCCCCAGTTCGTGTAGAGGTAGATGCCGTCGGCCTTGAGCGTATCGAGCGCGTACTCGGCTTCCTTCAGGCTGGCGTCGATATCGGGCAGCGGCAAGGAGGCAAATGCCCCGAAGCGGCCGGGGTAATCGGAGACCACTTTGGCCGCATATTCGTTAATCTCGCGCGCTATGCGGCGCGTTTCGCCGGGATCGCCGTGCCAAAAGCCCGGGCCGATGGTCGAACAAAGCGCGATATTGATGCCGGCCTTGTCCATATCCTCGATGCTTTCGGCGGCGGACTTGATCGGAAACTGACGGACCTTGTTATCGACCAGGAATTTTACGTACGCCGGGGCTGTGAGATGGTGATGGACGTTGATGCGACGAGGGCGGCCATTCTGACCCCCAAGACGCGTCCCACACAGCAGGGCGCCGGCAGCACCGGCGAGGAAGTTTCGGCGGGAAGAAAATTGGTCGCAAGGGTCCATGGGTGGACATTCTGATGAATACGCGAAGCGAAGTCAAGGCGCGGGAAGGCCTTTTCCCCGGCGGCGCCATTCGGTATCCTGAAGCAGCCAGAGGGGACAAGCATGAGCACGATCACGAAACTAAGCCGGCGCGGCTTCTTGCACGGGTTGATATTGGGAATCGCGGTCCTCGATGATGCGAAACTCGAGGCGCAGTTTGCCGGAGGCGCCCCACAAGGACCACCGCCGACCGGAAAGCCGGAAGCCTACATCCACATCGGCACCGACGACGTGGTGACGTTCATGATTCCGAAGGCGGAAATGGGGCAAGGCACAGTGACTTCGCTCTCGATGATCCTGGCCGAGGAACTGGACTGCGACTGGCGCAAGGTGCGGACGGAATTTCCGCCGGTGGATCCGGCTCTGTACGGACCGCAGCAAGGCGTTGTCGGCAGCATGAGTGTGCGCACTCTTTGGAATCCGCTGCGAACAGCCGGCGCAACGGCGCGCGCGATGGTGATCGAGGCGGCGGCGCGGCAGTGGGGCGTAGATCGCGGGCAGTGCCGCACGGAGAACGGTTTCGTCATCAATACAGGCACCAACGCTCGTCTGAGCTACGGCGCGGTGGCGGAAGCGGCGGCCAAACTGCCTGTGCCGGGGAATGTTCGTCCGAAAGATCCAAAGGATTTCAAGCTGATCGGCAAATCACTGAAGCGTCTGGATACGCCTGCGAAGATCAGCGGGCGCGCGCAATTCGGGATCGATACGCGCCTGCCGGGAATGGTTTACGCGGTGGTCGCACGCTGTCCTGTGTTCGGCGGGAGCGTGGCCCGTTTTGATGCCAGCAAGACATTGGCGGTACCGGGTGTAAAGGATGTTTTTCCTATTTCGACCGGCGTGACCGTCATCGCGGACAACACGTGGTCGGCGATGGAAGGGCGCAGGGTTCTGGCGGTGACATGGAACGAAGGACCGAATGCGGCAGTGGATAGCGCCGCCATCAGGCGCATGTTTGCGGCGCGGGCCGGTGAACCGGGCGCCACAGCCCGCGCGCACGGCGATGCGCCCGCTACACTGGCCGCTGCGAGCCGGAGGCACGAGGCGGTTTACGAAGCGCCGTTCCTTTCGCACGCGCCGATGGAACCGATGAATTGCACAGCCGTAGTGCACGCCGACAGCTGCGAAATCTGGGCCTCGACGCAGATGCAGACGCCTTCCCGCGATTATGCGGCTCAGGTTTTGGGGCTGCCGCCGGAAAAGGTAAAGGTGAACACGCTGTTCATGGGCGGCGGCTTCGGGCGACGCGCGCGCGTCGATTACGTCGGAGAGACGGTCGAGATCGCAAAGAAAACGCAGCTCCCGGTGAAGCTGACCTGGACCCGCGAAGACGACATGCAGCACGACTACTATCGCCCGGCCTCGTACGTGAAATTCGCCGCGGCGCTGGATAATGATGGCTGGCCGACAGCCCTCACGGCCGACGTGGCGTGCCCGCCGTTTCCGACGGTGGTGAACGGGCTTTCGCCGACGGCGGTGCAGGGCATCGAAGATCTGCGCTATGAAATTCCGCATTTCCGCACGGATTATCACGTCGCGAACACGCACGTGCCGGTGAGCTATTGGCGGTCGGTCGGGCATTCGCAGAACGGATTCTTCGTCGAGAGCTTCATCGATGAACTGGCGGCGGCGAGCGGCAAGGACCCGGTGGAATTCCGTCGGAAGCTGCTGGCGGGAGTGCCGCGCATGCTCGGCGCGCTGAACCTGGCGGCCGAGAAAGCCGGCTGGGGCAAACCGCCGGCAGGCCGGTATCAAGGCGTGGCGGTGATCAACAACATCGGCAGCTACAACGCGCAGGTGGCTGAGATTTCGGTCAACCAGGGCAAGTTGAGAGTTCATCGCATTGTGTGTGCGGTGGATTGCGGGCATCGTGTGAATCCCGCGATCATTCAGCAGCAGATCGAGGGCGCCATCGTGTACGGCTTAACCGCGGCGCTCAAAGGAGAAATCACCATCGACCGCGGGCGCGTGCAACAGACGAACTTCAACAACTATGAAGTTCTGCGCCTGAACGAAATGCCGGCCGTGGAAGTGTACCTCGTGCCGAGCACGGAAGCGCCGGGCGGCATCGGAGAAGCGGGCGTGCCGGCGATTGCTCCGGCCATTGCGAATGCGGTGTTCGCGGCAACCGGCAAGCGGCTGCGCAAACTGCCGATTCGCGATGCCGACATCGCCTGATCTGCCGCCCGGCTAGGCCCCCTGGCCCGCCTGCTGCAAGGTTTGGATGTCGAGCTTGTCCATCTGCAGCATGGCCTGCATCACGCGGCTCGATTTTTTGGGATCGGGATCGGCCATCAGCTTGCCTAACACCGTCGGGACGATCTGCCAAGAGAGGCCGTACTTGTCTTGCAGCCAGCCGCAGCGGTCCTTCTTGCCGCCCTCGGAGAGCTTGTCCCACAGGTGATCGACTTCCTGCTGTGTTTCGCAGTTGACCAGGAGCGAAATGGCGGGCGTGAAGTGGAATTGCGGGCCGCCATTCAGCGCAAGAAATTCCTGGCCGTCGAGCTCGAACACAACCACCATCGCTGTTCCCTTCGGACCCGGACCGGCGTCTCCGTAACGGCTGACGCTGCGAACTTTCGAGTTTTTGAAAAGAGAGGTATAGAAATTCGCGGCTTCTTCGGCTTTGCCGTCGAACCACAAAAATGTATTGATTTTTTGCATGGCAATTTCTCCTCGGTACGAAGGCCATCAGAGCTGCACGGCTGCAGCGTGAAAGCCCGGCTGCGGTGCCTCAGCCGCTGGGACCGGTTGAGCGCGCAGGATCAGCGCGCGAAGCCGGGGCTCGCGTAAATAAAGGCCGCCCCAAAGCAGAATTCCCACATAAACGGGGAAAAGCGCTTCGCCAAACAGCGGACTGCCGGCCCGCAGATGGATTGCGACCGCTCCGCCCAGATAGCCGGTAAGCAGGATCGCACCCAGCACTGACGTCCGCGGCAACACATAGAGGGCCACACACGCGAGCTCGAGCACTCCGAGCGCCGGCGCGAGGCTAACGGGAAGGCCCAAACGCGTGGAGGCGTCGACCACCGGCGCGATGTTCGTTATATGCATGATGCCGTCGAGTAGCAGGAACGCCACCATCACTCCGGACAGGATGCGGCCGGACAAGATCATTTTTTTCGACATAAAGATACTCTCCTTAACTTGCCTTGGGACAGTTGACCATCCACGGGATTCCGAAGCGATCGACCAGCATGCCGAAGCGCGCCGCCCAGAACGTTTCCTGGATCGGCATCTGGACCTCCCCGTTCTCGGCGAGAGAGCGGAAGATGCGGTCGGCTTCCGCGGATTGCTGGGTTTGAATTGTCACCGCGAAGCCCTGGGGCGGCCGGTAGCGGTTGGGCGGAGCGTCGGCGCCCATTAGGATCTGGCCCTCCAGCTTGAGTTCGGCGTGCATTATCTTCTGCCGCCACTCTGCGGGAACGTGTTCCGCGGCCGGCGTGCCTTCGTGCCGCACCATGGCGGCGATGATGCCGCCAAGAGACTTCTGGTAGAACTGGAAGGCTTCCTCGCATTGGCCGTTGAAGTTGAGATGGGTATTCAGCTGCATCGTCGTTTTCCTTTGCTCATGAGTTGGTCGAACGGCGGCCGGCCAGATCGACAGTGCGTGTCGGCGGAAGGCCCGAGATTTCGAGCACCGGCCGGATTTCGACGGTGCCCCAGCGGCCGGCCGGGATCTCGCCCGCGATCTGGATGGCCTGATCCAGGTTTGCGGCCTCAATCAGAAAGAAGCCGCCCAACTGCTCGCGCGTCTCGGCGAATGGGCCGTCGGTTACCACGCGCCGCCCGTCGCGCACACGCACGCTGGTGGCCATGGTGGTGGGATATAGGGGCGCCGCTTGCAGGTAGCGTCCTTTCTCGTGGAGCGTGGTCGCGTAGGCGGCGGATGCCTCGTAACACTGGGCGCGCTCGGATTCGCTCAGTGAATTCTCATCCAAGTAAATCAACAGCATGTACTGCACTTTTTCATCCCTCCGGAGATTGTCGAATGGGGCGGCCGCGCATCGACAACAGGCGGCGGAAAAATTTTAAGATCGGGTATGCCCGTCGACGCCGCTGCCGCCGTGGAAGCATTGTATCGCTCAGACTGGGGGAGGATCGTGGCCACCCTGATCGGTATGTTTGGGGACTTCGACCTGGCGGAAGAACATGCACAGGAGGCATTTGCGGCGGCTTTGGATCAGTGGCGGGAAACCGGGATCCCGGAATCGCCGCGGGCGTGGATCGTGCAGACGGCACGCCACAAAGCGATCGACCGGCTGCGGCGGCAGACCCTGTTTGCCGACAAAATCCAGCCGCAACTGGCGTACGACCAAGCCATAGCCGCGGCCCAACCGGTGCTGGAATCGAACGATATTCCGGACGAGCGCCTGCGGCTGATTTTCACATGCTGCCACCCGGCGCTGGCGCCCGAAGCGCAGCTGGCCTTGACGCTTCGGACGCTCTGCGGGCTCGAAACCGACGAGATCGCGCGGGCGTTCCTGGTGCCGACCGCCACCATGGCGCAGCGCTTGGTCCGGGCCAAACGTAAGATTCGAGACGCACGGATTCCCTACCAGGTGCCGGAAGCACGGGAAATTCCCGGGCGGCTCGATGCGGTATTGACCGTCATCTACCTGGTATTTAACGAAGGGTACGCGGCCACGCGCGGCGAGCGGCTACTCCGGACCGACCTTTCGGAGGAGGCGATTCGATTGGGACGGCTGGTATGCGCGCTGATGAGCCCCGCTCCGCCCGCCGAGGCCACCGGCCTGCTGGCGCTGATGTTGCTGCATGACGCGCGGCGGGAATCGCGGACCGACGCAGCCGGCGATCTGGTGCTGTTGGAAGAGCAGGATCGCCGCCTGTGGAACCGGGCGCAGATCAACGAAGCGCGGCAACTGGTGCCGGAGGCGCTCCGCGGCGGTGCCGGCCCTTACGCTTTGCAGGCTGCGATCGCGGCCGAGCATTGCAAGGCGGAGCGCGCCGCGGACACGAATTGGCGCGAGATCGCGCGACTGTATGAGGAGCTACACCGGCTCCAGCCATCACCGGTCGTGCTCCTGAACCGCGCGGTGGCGGTGGCTATGGCGTACGGGGCGCCGAGCGGGCTGACGCTGGTGGATGCGGTCGGCGAGAGCGGCGCATTGAACGATTTCCACCTTTTCCATGCCACTCGCGCCGATCTGTTGCGCCGGATGGGCGCGCGCGAAGCCGCCGCCGCGGGTTACCGACGGGCGCTGGAACTGGTCAGCAATCAGAGCGAGCGGCGCTACCTGGAGCGGCGCCTGCGCGAGGTCGCCGGCTGAGGGAGCCGGCAACGGTTACGCGAGCGCCTGTTTGTATAGCGCCAGCAGTTTGCCCCAGGCCCGCTCGGCGTCGGCCTTGTTGTAAATCGGCATGCCGTTCTGCATCGGCATGTCGGTGACGCACCAGCCGTGCAGAGATTCCGAATATACTTCGATCTCGGCCGGCACATGCGCGGCAGCGAACGATTCCTTTAACTGGTCCTTCGCATCCGGCTGCTGCTTGTCATCGTTCGAAGCAATCCCGAAATACATACGGCCTTTAATCTTCGACGCCAGCAGATGCGGGCTGTCCGGGTTCTTGGTGACCAGGCCGCCACCGTGGAACGAGCCGCCTGCGCCCACGCGATCGGACACAGCCGCGCAGGTCTTCACCACCAGCGGGCCTCCCATGCAATATCCCTGTGTGCCGATCTTTTTCGATTTGTTGACCGATTTCTGTTTGTCGAGCCACTCGACGTACGCGGTGGCGTCCTTCTCGCAGTTACCGGACGCGTTGATGGAGCCCATCAATGGGCCGAGCTTGGCGCGCTGCTCCGGATTTTGAAAATTGAAGTTTTTGACTTCGTCCTCGGTGAAGACCGGCGATTTCGCCGCGCGATAGAACGGATTCGGCACCAGCACGGAATAGCCTTCGCCGGCCAGGCGCCTGGCCATCTCGCGGAACGAAGGCCGCAGGCCGAACGCATCCGCCCAGATCACCACGCCGGGATGCGAACCGGACGCGGGATGAATGAACGCGGCATCGCAGGTGCCGTCGGGGGTTTTGATCTCAACGTTTTCTTCGACCACCTTGGCCGCGGCCGACAGAGAGCCGCCTGCCGCCACAATGCCCGCGGTCGCCGATACTACAAAGTCACGCCGCGAACGCTCTTTTTCGTCCTTTGCCATTACTGTCTCCTCCTCGATCTTCAAATTGTATCCAAGGCCCTCTCAGTTCAGCACGAAGGCATACAGCGTATCGCCGGCGGCGACTAGCAGATACTGCAACCTGTCCACGCGATAAGTTTCGGGCGCGTTCGAGATATTCGAGCCCAGATACGAATGCCACAGCGGCTTTCCGGTGGTCGCGTCGTAGCCCACGATGTTGCCGGCGACGTCGCCCGCGAATAACAGGCCGCCCCCCGTCGTGAGCATGCCGTTGCCCAGGTTGCCGCCCGGGGTGGGATAAACGTGGCGCCAAACCACCTTCGCGGTCTTGTAATCAATGGCGGAGATATAGCTTCGCACAGTGCCCAGGCTTATTTCTTCTTTGCCGCCCAGGCCCATGGCGCCGCGCGGGTCAGTCTCAGTGAGGTAGTACATCGCATAGGCATCGATGCTGGGAACATAGAGCAGGCCCGTCTCGGGATTGAAGGCCGGAGGCGGCCAGTTGGTCACGCCCTGATTGGCGGGAGAGACCAGCGCGCCGCCCGCGTCGAAATCCTTGCCCGGATCGCGCACGGGCTGCCCTTTGGCGTTGATGCCCTTGGACCAGTTGGCAGTCTCCCCGAACTTTGAGCTGGCGATGAATTCGCCGGTGAGGCGGTCGAGTGTGAACGCATAGCCGTTGCGGGCGGCCTGCATGACGAGCTTGCGCATCCGGCCGTTGATGGGAGCATCGAAAATGACTGGCGTCTGGGCGGAATCCCAATCGTGCGTGTCGTGCGGCGAGGTCTGGTAATACCAGGCGAGCTTTCCGGTATCGACGTTGATCGCCACCACGGAGCAGGTGTACAGATTGTCCCCCTCGCCGCGCGTGCCGGTAGTGTAAGCCGGCGTGGGATTGCCCGTGCCGACATAGTAGAGATGGGACTCGGGATCATACGCTCCCGGCACCCACATATTGCCGCCGCCGTGGCGCGCGGCATCGAGATTTGCCCACGATTCCAGGCCCGAATCGCCCTTCCTCATAGGAACGGCGTAGAATTTCCACTGCACGTTCCCGGTCTCGGGATCGAACGACTGCAGCATGCCGGGTGCATCGAGATCATTGCCGGTCCCAACCAGAATGTGATTGCCGACCACGATGGGCGCGGCGGTTGAGAAATATTGCAGGTCGAAATCGACCAGCTCTTTGCGCCAGATTTCTTTGCCCGTCTTGGCATCGAGACACAACAGAACGTCATCAGGCGTCTCCATGTAGAGGCGGTTGTGCCACATACCGAGTCCGCGATTGCCGATGTGGGTGCCGCCGCGCGTCTTCCACACGTAATGCCAGAGCTCGTGGCCGTCGCGCGCATCGAGCGCCCAGGCATTGTCGGGGGCCGAAACGTACAGTGTGCCATCCACTGCAAGAATCGAGCCTTTCACGTTCGCCGAGGCGGTGGCTTCCATCTCGCCAATTCCGCCGACCACGAGATTCGATCCGGCTTTGCTGTCCTGAGATCCGGTAACGAGGCGCGCGCTCCAGGCGAGCGAGAGGTCTTTGACCGTCTCCTTGTTAATCTGCTTGAGCGAACTGTAGCGCTTGCCTGAGTAATCGCCGCCATAGATCGGCCAGTTGTCGGTGGAGCCAAGCGGCTTGACGAGTTCGGAGGGATCGAGGCCCTGCGCGGCGAGCAGCGCGGGAACGGCAATGAGTAACGAGAGGCGGGTCATCGAGTCTCCTTACTTGAGAGTTGCCAGATAGGCCGTGACGTTGTGGATGTCCCGATCGGTGTACACCGACAGCAGATCCCGGTGCTGTTGCATGGGGTCGTGCAGCTCAACTTTCGGCACATCGCCGTCACGGCGGAACGAGCGGTTGGTTCCGTCAGCTTCCGTTAAGGTGACGATGAAGTCATCGATCCGGCCGAGCGTTCCCTCGACCTTGGTTCCATCAGGCTGTGTCACCGTGACTGTAACAGGATGAGCCGCGGCGCGGGCTCCGCCGGCGCGGCCCGGCAGGATCGGCATCAGCCACGTCTGTTGCAGGGTACGCGCATCGGAGATGCGTGCTGCGACGCCTTTCAGGTCGCCCGTCGCGGAATGGCATGAGCCGCATTTGGCCCCGAAATAGGCCTCGCCGGCCTTGGCGTCCCCCACCACAATGGTGGGCGGCCGCATGCGCCCCGGATCGCGGCTGCTTAACGGAAAATTGCGGATGTAGGCGGAAATGTCGGCTGCCTGCTGCGCGGAGAGATCGAATTTTTGCGGGCCTTCGCGCACGCCAGTGTGCTCGGCGCCGGTGGGATTCAACAGAAACTGGCGCAGCAGCGAGCCGTCGCTGTCTTTCATCGTGATGTCGGACCTCAGCAGGTTATTGCCGCCGCGTTCTCCGCCGCGCGCGTCCGCGCCATGGCAGGAGGCGCAATTGGTGTCGTAAGCCGCCTTGCCGCGAGCCAGCACATCGGCTGGCGCTTTGGGCCGCGCGGGGAACGCGGCGACCGGACCTCGATCGAACCCACGAGGCGGTCCTGAATTACTCTGCTGGGCCGCCGCGGAACTGGCGAGCAGGCCCGCCAGCAACGTGGCCGCAATCTTGATTTCCCTCTTCATCCGCTCCCCTCCGTTCGGGTACACGCGTCACTCCATAGCCTATCAAGCCCGCTTGCGGAATGGGGTAGCGTGGCGTCCACCGCGGATCGCGCCGGCGAGCGCCCGGCAAGACGGTTTAATCAGGGTCATTATCGCGGTGGATCGGCGGCCTCAAACGGGTTTTTCACAAGCGGCGCGCAGCTCCATAATCAGGGCGTCGAGCGCGATCGTCTTTTGAATGTTGCGTCGGAGGAGTTCAGCGATTTCGTCCACGCGCCCGACGGCTTTGCGGATCCAGGCAAATTCGATTTTCGCCGCCAGCGCCTCCAGATCGCGGCGGATATCCTGGTTGCGAATCGCGCCCGAGCCCTCGCGCAGAATCAGGAGGTCGCGCAAGAGATCGTAGAGCGCCTTGAGGTACAGCTCGAGTTTTTCGCTCTTGCTGCGGCCGAGCGCTTCGGAAACTGGCAGCCAGGCGCTGAACGGCGCTATTCCCGCCGCGGTTTTGAGCAGCGCGAGCATGGCCGAGCGGCGCTTGTCGTACATCTCCAGGTCGAGCGATACGGCGAGGCCGGGGCTTCCGGCGGCGAGCGCAATGCGGCGCTCCGGCTGGTCGAGAGACCGCGCTTTGACGAAGGCGCGCATCTCTTCCAGCGCCAGCGGCGAGAAATAGAACGGCACCGCGCGCGAGCGAATCGTGGGGAGCAGATCGTAGCCGTTCTCGGCCGTCATGATGACAACCAGGTGGGCCGGCGGCTCCTCGAGCGTTTTGAGCAGCGAATTGGCGGCCTGCTCGTTGGCGCGATCCACGTGGTCGATCAAGAAGACGCGCCGGCTGCCGCGGTTGGGAAGATATTGCGCCCGCTCCTTGAGGAGCCGCGTTTGCTGAATGGAGATCTGGCGCAGGGGGCCGTCGGGAGCGAAGGTGACGAAATCGGGATGGCTCGCAAACAGAAGCGGATCTTCGTTACGCTTGTCGGCCGGCCAGCGCTCGCGCCCGGAGACGATTTCCTGGTTGGGTTCGAGACTGAGGTCGTCGCGTTCGATCAACTCCGCGTGTCCGAGCAGGCGCGCCGCCAGACGCCGGGAGAGCGTGGCCTTGCCGACGCCCTCCGGACCGGAGAACAGCAGCGTTTGCGCCAGACGGTCCTGTGCGATCATCTGCTCGAGCGCTTCGACGGTCCGCGGGTTGCCCCAGAAATTCTCAAACATGCGCGCTCACGATATCCCAGACGGCCTGCTCGACTTCATGGATGCCGCGGCGGCCGTCCACACGCCGGATACGCTCCGGTTCGCGCGCCGCTAGCGCCTGGTATGCATCATAGACTTTGCGATGAAACTCGAGCGACTGCTCGTCCATGCGTGTCTCCGAGCCGGCTTCGGCGGTGTTTCGCGCGCGGGCGCGCGCCAGGCTGGTCTCGACATCGATATCGACGAAAATTGTGAGATCGGGTTTGAGGCCGCCGCAGGCTATGCGATCGAGCGCCAGCACAGTCTCCGATCCCAGGCCGCGGCCGCAGCCTTGATACGCCAGGCTGGAATCGGTGAAGCGGTCCGCCAATACGATTTCGCCGCGGCTGAGCGCGGGCACGATGAGCTGGTTGACGTTCTGGGCGCGGGAGGCGAAATAGAGTAGCAGTTCCGCGGTGGGACCGAGTTCCTGGTTGGCGGCATCGAGCAGGATGCGGCGGATCTCGCGGCCGATGGCCGTGCCGCCGGGCTCGGCGGTTTCCAGCACCATGCGGCCGAGAGCACGGAGACGCGCCGCCAGCCTCCACAGTTGCGTGGTCTTGCCGGAACCATCTATGCCTTCGAAGGTTATGAAAAAACCGCCGGCTCGCATCGGGAAATTCCATTGTACGGGACATGCGCGCGTCGAACGGCGCGGCGGGCCAATCGAAGTTAGAATGAGGGTAATTCATGGATAAATTTGTCATTACGGGCGGAACGCCGCTGCGCGGCGAGATCCCGACCAGCGGCTCGAAAAATTCCGCGCTGCCGGCGCTGGCCGCGGCGCTGCTCACCGACCAGCCCGTCACCCTCAAGCGCATTCCGCGCGTGCGCGATATCCGCACCATGCAGCGACTCCTGGTGGACATCGGCGCCAAAGCGGAGGTGGACGGCGAAACCGTGCAGTTGCACACCCCGCAGATCGTTTGCCCCGAGGCGCCATACGAGCTCGTCAAGACCATGCGCGCGTCGAGCCTCGTGCTCGGACCATTGGTTGCGCGCGGCGGCCGCGCTCGCGTTTCCTTGCCCGGCGGCTGCGCCATCGGCGCTCGTCCGATCAACCTGCATATCCTCGGCCTCGAGCAGCTCGGCGCGCGCATTCATCAATCGCACGGATACATCGAAGCGGAAGCGGCCGAAGGCCTACGCGGCGCTGTGGTGCATTTTGACCGCATCACCGTCACCGGCACCGAAGACCTGATGATGGCGGCGGTCCTCGCCAAGGGCGAAACGGTGCTGCGCAATGCGGCGCGCGAGCCGGAAGTGGTCGATCTGGCCGAGTTGCTGACCAAGATGGGCGCCAAAATCGAAGGCGCCGGGACTTCGACGATTCGCATCGAGGGCGTCACCGCGCTGCGCGGCGCCGAACACGCCATCATCCCCGATCGCATCGAGGCCGGAACTTTTCTGTGCGCGGGCGCGATTACCGGAGGTGATCTCACCATCACCGGCTGCGTTCCCGACCACGTGGGCGCGCTGGTCGCCAAGCTCCACCAAGCCGGCGCCGATGTCACGCAACCCGACGCCCGCACTCTGCGCGTCCGGGGAAGCGGGCGCCTGCGCTCGGTCGACATGACCACGGAGGAGTACCCCGGCTTCGCCACCGATCTGCAGGCGCAGTATATGGCGCTGATGACGCAAGCCGAGGGCATCGCGATCATCGTCGAGACGATCTTCGAAAACCGCTTCATGCACGCCCAGGAACTGGCCCGCATGGGAGCCAACATCCGGCTGGATGGCAAGCAGGCGATCGTCGCGGGGCCGCGCGAGCTGACCGGCGCCGGCGTCATCGCGTCGGACTTGCGCGCCAGCGCGTCGCTGGTGATTGCGGCGCTTATGGCGAAGGGCGAAACCGTGATCGACCGCGTCTACCACATCGATCGCGGGTATGAGAAAATCGAGGCGAAACTGGCGCGGGTAGGCGCGAAAATCCGCCGCGTGGAGTAGAAGATGGCGCATAATCCTGGATTTCTCAAGCTGGTGGACGACGCGAAATCGCGCGTGAAACAGACCGACATTGAAGGGTATAAGAAGATGGTGGCGGCGCGCGAACCCCATATTCTGGTCGATACGCGCGAAGAGAGCGAGTGGACTGCCGGCCATGTCAAAGGCGCGCTCCACTTGAGCAAGGGCGTCATCGAACGCGACGTGGAAACCAAGGTTCCCGATAAATCCACGAAACTGGTGCTCTATTGCGGCGGTGGTTTCCGCTCCGCGCTGGTGGCCGACAATCTCCAGAAGATGGGCTACACCAACGCGGTTTCGCTCGACGGCGGCTGGCGAGCCTTGAAGGACTCGGGCCTGCCGCTGGAAACGTAGTCTGCCTTCTCGGGGGTCGGCCGGGACGGGTATTGGGGCATAGGTAAGCAGGGCGCTGCGCCGCCTGTTTGGCGAGCGTTACTGCGCCGGCGCGAGCCCGAGATCGGTCAGCACCTTTGGCTTCTTCTCCTCCACCGCCAGAAGGTTGTGGCACGCATTGCAATCTTGCGTGATGGACCGCCCGTTTTTCGCATTATGACTGCCATCGTGGCAGCGGAAACATCCGGGAAAATCCATGTGGCCGAGATTATTGGGATACGAGCCCCACGTCACCTTCATCTCGGGGAACACGTTGCGGTTCCATAATGCCAGCACTTGCACAGCGGATGCGGTGATATCGGAGCGGCGCGCCGCATAGATCGATGGATAGGTGTCCTGATAGTATTTTTCGAATGCCTGCGGAATCCGCCGCCCCGCTTCTTCCCGCGACGCATAATTCACTTTGACGATCTCCAGCGCCTTCTTTTTCGCGAAGGGAAGCGTCGCGGAGATCAGACCCGCGTCCATCGCGTTGTCCAACCCGTGCTCTGGCAGTTCGTACGTGTGCGTCGGCCGGTTGTGGCAATCCATGCAGTCCATTTCGCGAATCGGCAGCCCGTCGGTCTTGGCGTCTTTCACGGCATAAACCGTTTTGCCGGCCGGACTGTCGTATTCGACCCACGGTATGTCCTGCCGCGCCTCGTCCGACGGCCGGTAGCGGATCATCACTCCGGGGCCGAGATGCGTTCCATGAATGCCGATGCCGTGATTGCCGCCGCCGATTTTCATCAGCAGCACCGTCTCGGTCCGGGTATTGCTTTCGTCGTCGGCGAACTTGGGGAGGATCTGCACGCGGTCCTGGCCGTATTTTTGCGGATAGTGGCAGGCCTCGCAGGTCTCCCGCGCGGGACGCAGGTTCCGAACCGGCGTCGGAATGGGCCGCGGATACGTGTCGAAGGTAACCGCGATAACCTGCCCCACGCCCGAGAGTTTGCTGCGCACGAACCACGAGGCGCCCGGCCCGATATGGCACTTCACGCATTCCACGCGCGAGTGCGGCGAATTCTGATAGGCGGTGTACTCGGGCTGCATCACGTTGTGGCAGGTCTTTCCGCAAAACGTCACCGAGTCCATGTATTCCACGGCGCCGTAGCTCACCTGGCTCGCCACCACGATGTTCACGACCGTGGTGACGCCGATGAAATACGCCAGCTTACGCAGTTCGGGGTTGCTCCAGGCCAAGGAGGGGAAATCGGGCGGATACAACGAAGTGCGGCGTTCGCGCCGCCGCTGCGCCCACATGCCCAGCGGGATCAGCACCAGCCCGAGAAAAAACGGCACTGGAACCACCAGATAGGAAAGAATGCCGGCGTACGGATTATCGATGCCGCCGCGCAGCGTGGTGGGCAGCAAAAACAGCCAGAAAATCGTAGCCGTGGTGACAATCACCACGCCAATCAGGCTGATCCAGTTGTTGCACAGATGAATCACTGGCCCCAGCCAGCCCCCGCCGATGCGATTCGCGTTATTGGGCGTCATGTTCTCGGTTTAGTCTCCCGCCGTGGGTGCTTCCTGCTTCTCGCGCAATTCCGGCGCCGCTGACGGCTGCTCGACGGAGTGCTCCCTCGGAGCCGGTGGCGGCCTCCTCTTTACACTAAACCCGGTAAGAAAGGAAGTGTCCAACGGGTAGACATCGGGATCGAAGATGGCCGTATAGAAATGCCAGATCACGATCGCGGCGGCGGCCAGGATCGCTTCATAAAAATGGATCGATGTGGCGATATCCAGCCAGCTCTTCGGAAGCAGCTTTAACGATAGATTGTTGGCCCAGAGCAGCAATCCCGAGACAGCCATCACCACCGTTCCCCAAATGAGCGCCCAATACTCGGCCTTCTCGATATAGCTGTGCGATGAGCGCACCGGTTCCGGTCCAAGCCCTAGGCTGTATGCGAATCCCGCGAGTGCTTCGCGCACGTCGCGGACTTTCGGCAGCATGCCTTTCCAGTGCGCGCGCAGGCCGCGGTTGGCGATCAACGAAACGGCGTGGGCGATCGCCGTCGCGAGGAACACGACGGCCGCGGTCCGGTGGATGAGGCTGCGCACCGACCGCGCGCCCTCCAGCAAAAGCAGGGGACGCGCCCACCATTGGTCCGGATACTTCAATGCGAACCCGGTCCACGCCAGTGTCACGAACGAGACGGCCAGGAGCGCATGCAGCACTCGCTCGAAGGGAAACATGCGCAGTTCCATCATCGGTTCCCCGCCGCCGGCGGCGTAGGCTCTAAAACGCGTCCGGATCAGTTTGCGGATCCAGTCGCCGCCGTTGTGCAGCAGCATCAGTCCCAGAGTCACCGGGATTACCAGCAGGTAGAATTCGCGGACCCAGCGGACCGTGTTTGGTTCGGTGCGGCCTTGAGTAACATGAATCTGGCTGATGGCGAACCGTGTGCCCGCGCCGGGATGGCACTTGCCGCATGTAGCCGGCAGGTTCTTCGCGTTGATCGTCGATTTCGCGTCTGACGACGGCAGGATGTTGTGCACGCCGTGGCAGCTCGCGCAGTTGGCGACGGTCTGATCGCCGGATTTCGCCGCCAAGCCGTGGAACGAAGAATCGAAGCTCACCAGCCGGTCAGCCGGCAATCCGAATTTCCGCGTCAGCCGCACGTCGCCGTGGCAGCTGCCGCAAGTGTCGCGAATGTTGGCCTGGTTGACCGGCGAAGCCTCGTTGGTGTGCTTCAGAATTTCGTGCTCGCCATGGCAATCGGTGCACAGCGGCGCTTGCGTAATTCCCTGGGCCAGCGCCTTACCGTGCACGCTGCGCCGGAACTGCTCGACGACGTCGCTATGGCACAGCCCGCAGGTATCCGGAACCGCGGTGCGAAAGGCTTGCGACTTCGGGGACAACAGTTCGTGGGCGCTCCCGTGACACATCCCGCAGTCGGGCGCGCCTTCATTGCCGTGCTGGCGCTCCTGCCCGTGCACGCCGTTGGCATAGGCCCCGGCCTGGTCCTGGTGACACGTAGTGCATTGGGGTTTGGGGATATCGACTGCATGCGGATACGTTTCGTGGCCTTCGTGGCACGTGTCGCAGGTTAGTCCGGCGTGGGCGCTCTTTTCGAGCTTCTGGCCCTGCTCGTGACAGGAGGTGCACTCGGCCGGCTTTCCGGCGGCAGCCAGGGATGTTACGTTCGCCGCTCCCAATAACACACCAATCAGGGCAACTCCGAGCGGCGCGTGCGGCATGGCCCGGCTCCCTTACAACCCGAGATTCGATGCCCGGACCCAAGTCTGATACGTATAGGCCAGCGCCAATAACAGGCCGTACACTGCCGCGATGACGGTGAGCAGCTTGCCCCATTTGTCGATGACATCGAGCTTATGGGCGACCTGAACCTGGTGCATGCTTTCCGAGGCACTCCCGATGTGGAGCGTCTCGTCTTCTTGAACGCTGATGGTCTTGCGATAACCCGCCATCACCGCCACAACGACAGCGAGAACGAGCCAGATGACCGTGAATGGAGTGAAGTCGATATGCATAAGCACCTCGAATCTGCTGCAAAATGTGCACGCGGGAGTCCAAGGCTCCGGCGCTGCTAAGACTATGGAGTTCTACAACGTCTGGGTTTGGAAATGGGCTCGGCTGGGGTTAATCGCGCAGGAATCGAAGCGACGGTGGGGGAAATCCCGCCAGCGGTCTCAAGGTTTTTCCTTAGTCTGAGAGAAGCCGCCATGACCGCCAGTAGCACCGTCGGCAGGGTGTCGTCCAGAGAGGCTACCGATACAATGCCGGCATCCCACGCCCGCGCCAGCAACTCGGGATCCTGGCGGCTGATCAGGACGACGCGCTCGGGTTGGACCAGCGGGAGACTCACGCGCTCAAAGTTCAATTCGTCGAGCACCAGAACACACGGCACAGCCGGATTCGGGCGCTCGACGATCTCCACATGCCACGGCCCGCTATGGGACAAGGCGTCCCGTAACGCCGCTGCATACACGGTGTCACTGATCGCCAGCTGAACCGTTCGCATCATGGCGTGCCTTCCTTCCGGGTCCCGCGTCTACTTGGTTTCCTTGTAGCCGTCCAGACTCTTATGCTCCTGGTAATACTTGCCGGGATCCTTCAATTCCTTGGGGGCTTTTTGAGCGTCCACATGGCAATAGACGCAGGCTTTCTTGGTGGCCTTGGTATACTCGGCCTTGCCATAGGAGGCAGTCGTGAAAGCTACGAAGCCTCCCATCAAAATAATTGCGGGGATGACAACTTTGAGATGGCTCATGAAGTCTCCACAGGCAGTGTTTGCAATTGCATCGCCACGTACGTAGTGACTGGTTTCCCAGCAGCTTCCGAGGTATGACCCGGTATTGGCAAGGGGCAATTGCCTCGACCTTCCGCCAGTTGAGCCAATTAACCCAAAGCGTACCTTGTTATACTTGAACTTCAGACGCCGTCATGTCGAAACTCACGCCCGGCTGGCAGAAGACCAGCGTTTTGGAATCCGTCTTCGATCAGCTCTCCGATGCCCTGGTCCTGTACGACCCGGACTTCATGATCACGGGAGTGAATCTTGCCGCGGAGAAACTCTTTGGGATGTCCTCCGAGGAGATGCTGGGTAAGCATTGTCAGGAAATCTTCAAGTGCAGCTCCTGCGAGCCGGGCTGCGGCATTTTAACTGGACTGAATCAATCTCCTTCGGCGCCCCTTGGGACAGTCCGTTTAAATAGCGGCAACGGCATGGAGCGCCTGGTGGTCATGCGAACCACTCAGATGTTCGACGACAGCGGGAACGTGTCCGGCGTGGTGGCGACCATCAAAGATATTACGGAGGAAGCGGCTCCGCAAAAGCGCGAAGTCATCGGCGATTCCGGACCGATGCGGGAGGTCATGAACTTCGTGCGGCGCGTGGCGGCGAGCGAGGCCACCACGATACTGCTCGAAGGCGAAAGCGGGACCGGCAAGGATCTGATCGCCAAAACGCTCCACTACCAGAGCCTCCGGCAGGCCGAACCGTTCATCGCCATTAACTGCGCGGCGATTCCGGAAACACTGCTCGAAAGCGAACTGTTCGGCTATGAGAAAGGCGCGTTCACCGACGCGCGGGCGCAGAAGCGCGGCATTTTCGAACTGGCCGACAAGGGCACGTTATTTCTGGATGAAATCGGTGAGATCCCACTCATGCTGCAGGCCAAGCTGCTGCGCGTGCTGGAGGAGCAGAGTTTTCGGCGGCTGGGCGGATTGAAGGACATCAATCTGGATTTGCGGGTGATCGCCGCCACGAACAAGAACCTGCGCGAGGCCGTTAAGGAAGGAGCCTTCCGCCAGGACCTGTATTTTCGTCTGAACGTGATCCAGATCGCGATCCCGGCGCTGCGCGACCGCCCCGACGATATTGTGCCGCTCACGCGTTTTTTCATCGAGCATTACAACCGCAAGTTCAAGCGTAATATCGAAGGCGTCAGTGACGCGGCGGCAAAGCTGCTGATATCGCATAGCTGGCCGGGCAACGTGCGCGAGCTGCGCAATGCCATCGAGCGCGCCATGATCCTGGAAGAGTCGGCCCTCATCACGCCTCCGAGTCTGCCGATTTCGGTTTCACACCCGGATGCCAGCCCAGCCGGTTCGCTCGACGCGGTCCCGGAGATTCCGAGCGACGGAATGTCGCTCGAAGATAACGAACGGCACCTGCTGGCTCGCGCGCTGGAAAAGACCAACGGCAACCAGACCCAGGCGGCGCGGCTGTTGCGTATCACGCGCGACACCCTGCGCTATAAAATGAAGAAATTCAATTTGCGATGAAGAAAACGATTTTCGCCATTTGCGCCGCAGTGGCTCTGGCGCCGGCGCAGACACCGCATCTGGGAGCCATTCACCAACTCACGCACGGCGGGGAAAACGCGGAAGCGTATTGGGCGCCCGACGGCAAGCGTATCATTTTCCAAACCACCCGCGATCAGTACAAGTGCGATCAGATCTTCATCATGAACGCGGATGGGTCGAACCAGCACCTGGTTTCGACCGGCAAGGGCGTCACCACGTGCGGCTATTTTCTCCCGGATAACAAACACATCATCTACGCGTCCACGCACCTGGCCGGAGATGCCTGCCCGCCGCCGGCGGATCGCAGCAAAGGCTACGTCTGGAGCGTATATCCCGGCTTCGACATTTTCCTCGCCACCGATGATGGCAAGATCGAAAAACGCCTGACGGATGCGCCGGGCTACGACGCCGAAGGCACCGTCAATTTCAAAAGCGGGCAGATCGTCTACACGTCCAAGGCTTCGGGCGACCTCGACATCTGGACCATGCGTCCGGACGGAACGCAGAAGAAGCAACTCACCAAGACCGATGGGTATGACGGCGGATCCGTCCTATCGCGCGATGGCAAGAAAATTGTATGGCGTTCGCATTATCCCAAGACGCCGGACGATATGGCGAAGTCCAAATCTCTGCTGGCCGATAATCTGACCGCGCCCATGAAAATGGAGATCATGATCGCCGATGCCGATGGCAGCCATATCCAGCAGTTGACGAATTTCGGCTGCGCCAGCTTCGCGCCTACGTTCACGGTCGACGGCAAGCGCATCCTGTTCTCGTCCAATAAACAGGAATGTGACAGTCGTAAATTCGAGCTGTACATCATGAACGTGGACGGCACCGGCCTCGAACAGGTGACGCACTTTGGGGGATTCACCGCATTCCCCGAGTTTTCCCCGGATGGCAAGTCGATCGTCTTCGCGTCGGACAAAGACGCCAAATCGCGCTACGAGTTTAATATTTTCACGGCGGAGTGGCGGTAGCACGCGGGTTTAGGCGGCCGGACAGGCAGGACGCTATTGAGCTGCGCTTGCTCGCGGCGCTGCCTCCTCGACGAAAAGATCGGCAAGGAGCGCGCCCGGCATACGGAACCGCGTGCTAGTTCATCGACACGCGGCGCAAGAGGCCGAAATCGCCGAGCACTTTACCGGCTCCCAACGCCACACAGGTGAGCGGATCCTCGGCCACGGAGACACACAGGCCGATGTCTTTCTTGATGCGCGCATCGAGGTTCTTCAACAGGGCGCCGCCGCCGGTGAGCACGATGCCGCGATCGGCGATGTCTCCGCTGAGCTCGGCCGGTGTGCGCTCCAGAGCGACGCGGATGGCCTCGATGATTCCGTTGACGCAACCCGTAAGCGCCTCTCGAATTTCCGCGTCGTTCAATGTCAGCGTCTTGGGAATTCCGGCTACCAGGTCACGACCCTTGACTTCCATGGTCATGGGATTGGCTAGAGGAAAGGCGGAGCCGATTTCGATCTTCACCGATTCCGCGGTACGCTCGCCGATCAGCACACTATACTTTCGCCGGCAATGTTCGATAATGCGCTCGTCCATGGCGTTGCCCGCGATTTTTACAGAATGGGAGTAG
>DATGII010000180.1:0-2323 GCA_035295805.1 Bryobacteraceae bacterium
ATCATCGGCGTCATGATGTTGCGCGTATTCGTCGGCCATTGTGGCGGGTTGGCCGGTTCAATGGACTCACCGCCCGGTGCATGGCCCGGCCAGAGCGGAATAATTTGTTGGGGAGGAGTTTCGGGAGGTACTGGTATGAAGTTAGCGCCACCACGTCCCCCACGGCCGGCTCCGGGGGGCGGTCCGCCTGGCGCGGGCGCTTGGCCCGAAGTGGCCGCTGGGGCAGGAGCGGGCATCTGTGCGAACGTCGAGGCGGCGAAAGCGCCGAATCCTCCTGCCACGATGAAATCGCGTCGTTTCATTTTGAACCTTTAAACCGGAGACCGGCCCTTTCTATGGATTGCCGCTGTGCGGCAACAAAGACCACAACATAGCACGAATCGGACGCGACCTATGTGATGGACGAGATACTGAATCCGGCGGCTCCCCGAAGGGAAGAAAACGCCCGCATAAGGCGTATGGGATGGAAAAACGTGGAGCCACCGCCGGGATCGAACCGGCGACCTGCTGATTACGAAACCATACGTGTCAAGTTTCATCTGTGATTATATTTCTCGTTTTTGGGCCGTTTTGAGCATTTTTGACGACTCTACAAGATTGCTGAGAACTGTGGAAAACAGATGAGACTGAGCCTTCCGGCTGACAAAACGGCTGACAAAGATCCTGGACCTCGGCGGCGATTTCCAGCAAGCGAATCTCGAAGTCGTTGCGCTGACGCTGCCGAACGCGTGCTACGGATCAAGAAAGACCGGTAAGCCACGCCTGTTCCGGATCATGGGGCCCCCACAATTCCACCTGCGTTACGGGAGCGGAAAATTTGCTTTCGGCGGCAGATTGTTTTTGAGTGAAAGTGCGGTTTAGTACCGGTAACTATTTGCCGGCAATCTGCCGCTCGACGAACGGAATATTCGGCAGCTTGCGGTCCCAGTACGGTCACAACTCCAGACGATTTTGATCCAAGGAGGCTGTTGCGCGCGTCCGGGAGCTCCCTTGTTGGATTAGTGTGCGTCGAGGTGTCAGCTAAAGAGAGGGTCCTATTCTCAAACGTTCGCGACGGCGGACTCGCCGTGTAATCCGGGCGGCGATAGTGATGGCGCCGAAAACGCCTTTGGAGCCTCGCCGCTGAGCCAGTTCTCCCACATTCGCGCGAAAGCGTTTTCGAGTTCCCGGACAGCCCGCTCGCCGTCGAACAGCGCGGAGCTTGATCGTCCCCGCGCCAGCCTCTGGCGGATGCCGGTCAACAGGCCAGCCTCGCGCGCCAGTCGGAGGGCCATGCGTTCGTACTCTTCGATCGAGAAGGTGACGAGTTCGGGCAATCCGGCTGCGAGCAGGATCGCTCCCGCGGTTCTGCCGGCAAATGTCTCTCCGGCGCAAGTCAGCACCGGCAAATCGGCGAGAAGTGCGTGATACGCAGTCCCGACCGCATTGTAAGGAAGAGTGTCGAGGAACAGATCCGCGTGCCGGTGGCGGGCGAGATAGCTGGCCATCGGCTCGCGTGGGGCGAAGACGAGCCGCTCCGCACCGATGCCCCGTTGCGCCGCCTCGCGCCGCAGATTATTCTGAACGGCGCCGTCGGCATACCCGAGCCAGAGTACGCTCCGCGGCGTGGCGCGCAACAACCGCATCCAGACATCGAATATCGGCGGCGTAATCTTGTAGCTGGTGCTGAAGCAGCAGAATACGAAAGCATCCTCAGGTAACCCGTAATCAGCGCGTGGACGCGCCTCTTCGGCCATCTCCCAGGGGATCTCGGCCGGCCACCACCCGCCCGCCAGATGAACCAGCTTCTCCGAATAAAACGCTTGCTGCGAGGACGGCGCAATGAACGGGTCCACGATAATGTAGTCGATGAACTCGGCGCCCATCGTGCCGAGAAAACCGAGAAAACCGACCTGGATCGGCGCCGGCCGCGAGACCAGAATTTGCGGCCGGGCGAACCGTGTGTATCCCGTCAGATCGATCAACACGTCGACCGCGTCGGTGTGGATTTGCCGCGCGGCCTCGTCGTTTCCGGCGGCCTGCAGGTCGATGAAGCGGTCGAAGGCAGTATCGAACCGCCGCCGCAGCGCGCTGCGATCGTCCGGGCCATACGAGTAGCCCAAGACTTCGAACCGCGTCCGATCGTGCCGCTCGATCGTCTCGGCGATTGCATAGGCTACCGGGTGGTCGCGAAAGTCCGCCGAAAGGTAACCGAGGCGGATTTTGCGCGGCGAACTCGAGCGATCGTGGGTGAAGGCGGTGGTCTGGCCCTGTGCGATCCTCTTGCTCCATTGCTGCGCGCACAGCAATTGCTCGGCCGGTGTCGATTGCTGCGCCTGCAGGT
>DATGII010000181.1:0-79244 GCA_035295805.1 Bryobacteraceae bacterium
TCGACGGTCGCCATGCGAATCCAGTGATTCTCCACCAGTTCGTTCAACGACGGACTGGCGGCGATGACTTTGCTTAAGCGCTCCGGTGTGGTCTCGATCACGAAAAGGATGCGGACCGGCTCGTGGATCTCAACCATCTGCCACGGCAAGCCGGTACGCAGATCGCTCGCGTGGCCATCCATCACCCCTACCAGGCCCGTCACATTGTGCGGAAGTTTGGTGCCGCAGCCGTAGCGGTCGTTATCGACGAACGAAAAATAATATTCCAGGCTGATCCCCGCGCAGACCGGAACTACGGCGGCCATCAATGCCGTGAGGCTCCGGTCGCCGGAATCCTGATGGGCGTCATAGGAAACCAGAAAAGCCCGCCGGTCCAGAAAAAGCCCGCGCGTGAGCGCGCGGCGGCCAACCACGCACACCGCATTCGTGCAATGCCCGTACTCCGGCCGCGGCTCCGCCAGGTGCTCGCTTCGCTCTTCCACGTGGCGCAGGGCTTCCTCGGGCTCGACATCGGGCGCGCACGATTCAAATCTTCGCGCTCGCTCCCGCGCATTGCGCGCGCGGGCCTGTTCCAGAGCGCCGCGAACGCGATTCACATCGGCATGACGCGCTGGCGGCAAGGCGTCCAGGTCGAAAAGTTCGATCTCATCGCTGCAGGTGTCGTGATAGCCGCCGATGAACCACGTGTCTTCCGGAATATCGATTCCACGCTCCCGCAGCTGCGCGCGAACTTCCGCACGATTGGCCATGGCGGCGAAAAGCCGGGCGTTGGGTCCGCCCCGCCGTCCGCCGCACGCTCCGCAGTCATGGGCGGATTCGTGCGGGTTGTTCAGGCTGGTCGATCCGTGCCCTAGCACCACGACGATGGGGGCGAAACCGCTGACCAGGCCCGCCGGGCGCAACACACTCGCCACCCGTTCGGCTTTTTCTTCAGGCGCGAAGCCGGTCAACAGACCCGTTACGGCGCTCTGAGACTGGCTGGTATTTCTCATGAACGCGAGTTCTGTCCGGGGCTCGGGCAGAAACCAGCGGTTGAGCCGCGTGCGCAGTTGCGCATAACGCCGGGGCGCCAGCAGGTGGCCGATCAGCGGCACCGCCGACAGCAGACCGAGCACGGAAGTGGAGAGCCACCCGGTCCACAACCTCTTGGATGAGACGCGCCAATTCCGCACCAGCAGGCCTAATAGACGCCTGCGCCAGCGCCGGCTCTCGAGCAGGGCGCTATCTTCGGCCTTGGGTTGCTCCAGAACCGCGTGCTCCGGTTTTACCACGACAGGGCAAAACGCAGCGCTCCGCGCATCGTCGATTCCCTTGTAGTCCACCGCCACGCCGAAATAGCCCGCTGCGCTGAAGGTCTCCACCGGCGGATCGACTTCCTCCAGAGCGCGGCGCATCGATTCTTCGCGTTCGTCGAGGCAGAAGAACACTTGCGCGGGCGGTCTGCCGGCCGCCTCCGATGCTCCCGCGGTTAACGCGCGATACTTGCGATGACTCGCCAGCCCCCGCAGGATCTCGCGTTCATGCCAACGTTCGTACGCCAGATGAAGCACCCGCCGGCGCTCCAGCCCGTTAAATGCCTTGACTTCCTCGGCGAAACTCGTCCACTCCGCATCGGAGAGCCGCCGCACTTCGTTCGCCGAGAGCCTCACGACGCGTGCAGCGTCGTAAACGCGCGCCGCGCGGCTGAGGCGCCGTCGCTCCTGCGTCTTGAGGGGGCTTTCCTCCGGTGCACTGTCGGCAGCGCTCATCTCCGACGCCACACGGGACATGGTCAGGCGGACGGCCAGGAAATCCATCAACGAGCAGGGCAAAGCGTGATGCGGAAGCAGGCCGGGATTTTCCTCGACCGTCCGCATGAGCCCCGCCCAGCCGGGCAGTGCCAGTAACTCGGCCTGAATCAGCTCGGGCCACGTCGCTTCCGGACACTGCAGCTTGTCCAGGCAATCCAGGACCGCCTCGCTCGCGGAAAACCCGTGGTGCTGTTGGCGCCGGAATTCGCCGTCCAAGCCGGCCAGATGTTTTGGAAACACACCGCCGCGTTGCGCGAGAAGCATGCGCACGCTTTCATAAAAGCCGCGTTCACGATGCGGCATCGGCCAATAGGCGGTGCCTTGATCCAAATACACCGCGCACAGCCGGATCAGCCACGGGTGGATGATCTCGTCCACTGGACGCCTCGGCGCGGGCTCCGCATCATGCGCGGTGCTGCGGGCTAAACACGACTCGAATAAGGTTCGCAGCGCCGCACGCTCGAAATCCCTCGCGAGATCGCCCTGCTCGGTCCGCCACAGGATCGTAGCGGCGTCAAATTCCCGCACTCCGGGAGTGATCATCGCCCGGCGTAGTGATCCCCTGCTGAGCCGCGGGAATATGAGCGCATCGGGTTCGCTGTCGAGCACTGCGTCGATATCCGCAAGTTGGATGCGCCCGCGCGCCAGTTCGGCTCGATAGGCCGCCTCGCTCATGTAAGGCTCGGCGCCGAACAACTGCGACGCTTCGATCACTGCCTGCTCGAAACGAAGATGCTGAAACGCGTGCAGCGTATTGTGATGAATGAAGACACCGATCGGTCCTTGCCTGGGGAGCAGGTGGGATGCGTGCTGCACCGCGCCGCGCAAACGGTCCAGCCTGCTTTTGTTTGACTGGTCGGAGGCCGTCATTTATGCGAACTGGCCCGAGTCTTCGGAGTTTCCCGGGCCGCTTGCTTCAACAAGTCGACCGTGGTGCTGAGTTGGGCGTAAAAATAGCGGCGCAGGATTTCGAGCACTTCGATCAGCGCACGATCGCGGATCGAATAATAGACCTGGTTGCCCGCCTTCCGGCTGACCACGATCTGTTTGGCCCGGAGCACCGCCAGATGCTGCGAGGCATTGGCCTGCTCGAGGCCGAGCTTCTGCATCAGTTGCCCCGCCGATAGCTCTCCGTCCCGCAGGAGCTCCACCATCGCAATCCGCGTCGGATTGGCGAGCCCCTGAAAGATTTCACTCTTGAATTGCCGCAGGGCGTCGTCCATCTTTATTCATTATATTCGAATACTCGCATATGATTCGGACGCCGGGTTCCGGCCCCTTTGCTGTCGGTCCGCCGGGTTCCGGCCGGAGATAGCCGGCTAGTGCGCCGCCGCGGTCAGCCGCTGCAACAGCCGCCGCGCGAGCGCGTCATCGCCGTTGATTCCCAGATAGCTGAGCAGCCACTTGCGGGCGCGTGCCGCGTCTCCGATGCGGTAAAACATTTCCCCCAGCGAACGCGCGCATTTCGGACTCGATCCGTGTTCGACGTTGTAGTCGCATTGCGATTCCAGCATGTCGAGCGCGCTCAGCGGAGCCAGGGGCTTCACGCCCGGCGGCAATTGCCGCATAAAGATGAATTCCTTCTCATCTTCATATGCCAGTTGCCATTTTTTCTGGCTGGGATCGGCCAGCGCCGCCGCCAGAAATTGTAGCTGGCCTTGATAGTCGAAGCCATTCATCACAATCGTCTGAATGCCGTATTGGTCCAGAAGGTCCTGCGTCGTCTTGCCGCCCTGATAATCGGCATTGAAGACCATGTGTCGGTAATCGTTCCAGACGGTCTCGTTCAACGCACGTCCATCAATAAACACCTGCGCCCGCGGCCAGAGCCGCCACATCAGATAGCCGCCCTGCTCGTAGGTATTGAAGATATGCCCCGAAACCTGGTGCGCCACCAGGAAATCCGCGGCTTCCACCGGGTACTTCGACGTGTTCGCGCGTAGCTGAAAGGCGGCCCCCCCGGCGATCAGCGGCACAATCCAGTAAATCAGGACGCCGGCCGCCGCATACTCCAGGATTACGGGCACGCGGCGTTTCCATGCCGGCAAATACGTCGCCAGAATCAGCGGCCCGATCACGGCCGTGAAAATCACATTGCGCAGCGCCATTGTCGCTGCTCCCCCCAGCGCCGCAAACAGCAGCCAGTCCACAACCCGCACGCGGCGGCGCGCCAAGACCAGCACCGCAATCGTGGCGATCATCATGATAGGAAACCGATCGAGCGGCCACCACGCCGGGTAGTTCCATTCCAGAATCGAGATTTGCAGCGGGCTGTCGCGATAGTGCCGCATTACTTGAACGGCGTTCCATGCATTTGGATTCCAATACGTCGCAAAAATTGCCAGCGCGCTCACGATCCAGACTTTCCGTTCGTCCGCGAGCGGACGTCCCCGCCAATGCCAGAATACGGCTTCGGCCGAATAGGCCCCTGCGATTGCCCAGCCCATCAGATAACCGCCATGGCAGTTCGCCCAGATTAAGAACGCGGGCGGCAGCAACCACAACGCGCGCCTCGTTTCGAACGCGGCGACCGTGAGCACCACCATCACGAACGTCGCCAGGTACGCCCGATCGGCCACATACTGGATCGCGAACAGCGAAGCGATAACTGCCGCGGCCACCCCTCGGTAAAAGCTGCCGGAACGCCGGTATGCCAGCCAGCCGATCATGCTGCAGAAAAACGAGAGCAACAGCGTTCTCAGCAAAACCAGCCCGGCAAACCCGGTGCTCGCCTGTACCAGGTAATAGATGAGCTCCATTCCCCACTCGTGCGTGAGGTTGAAATGCCGCGTCGTCAGCTCGCCCGGATATACAGGCGTGCCGGTATCGGTGCTGAAAGAAAACGGGTCGGGCACCGGCAGTTGATGGTGCTGCCAGATGTACCGGCCCACCGCCAAATGCCACCAGGTATCGGAATCAGCCACTTCGCGCGAAAAAACGCACAGCAGCAGAACTCCGGTGAGCGCCAGAATCACGGGTCGTACCCACGCCGGAGCGGGGCGGGCCGGCTTAACCGGTGGCGGCGCAGGGCGGGTTGCAGTGCGCGAACGCATGGGGAACCTTCAATTCTAACAACCCGGGTCCCCCCGGTTGCCCGGCGACGGGTAGATTAGGAGCGAAGCACCGTCACGCGCTGCGTGGTTGGGCTCAGGGAGCGATCAGCCCGGACCGGATCGCATACCGAACCATGCTGGCCGTTTCGTGCACGCCCAGTTTTTCGAGGATCCGGCTGCGGTGGGAATCGGCCGTCTTGTAGCTGATGCCCAATGTCGCGGCGGCTTCTTTGGTGGATTTGCCTTCTGCGATCAGCACCAGCACCTGCCGCTCGCGTTCGGTGAGCGCGAAAACCATCCGCACCGCCTCTTCATCCGGCGTGAAGATGTTGCGCCGGCGTGCCGAAACGTCGATCGCCGATCCCATGAAGCCGGCGAACTTTCCGTCTTCTTCATAGCGGGGGACGCCCGTGTCCTCCACCCAGCGATATTCGCCGTCGTGGCGCATCAGCCGGTATTCCATCCGGAACGGTTGGCGCGCGCTGAACGATTTCAGATACGTTTCAATGCACAAGTCGCGGTCGTCCGGATGCAGCCCCTCAGCCCACCCGTTCCCCAATTCCTGATCCAGGGTGCGCCCCCGGAATTCCAGCCACGTCTTATTGAAGTAGTTGCACAGGGCATCGGATCCGGAGACCCGAACCATCACCGGCGCCGTATCGACCAGGAACCGGAAACGATCCTCTCCGTTCCGCCGCCCGTCCAGTTTTTGCAAGACGAGCTCGTTTTCAAGCTGCGCCACGCGCTCGCGTAATTCTTTGACCTCGTCCCGGATGTTGTCGGGTGCCATTTCTGCTCCCAGCATCTAAGAATCGACTATAGGCCAAATAGTACTAATGGTAAAGTACTAAATTAGGACTACTGCTGAATATAGGTTTACAGGGAAATGCCCTACATCCCCCAAGGGAATGGAACCATTTTGGTTAATAGTCGCAATCTATAATTAGATACTCGTGGTACCGGTAATTGAATCGGATGAGGAGTTGTTGCGGCGCGCGCAAGACGGCGACGAAGAGGCCTTCATCCAGCTATATCGACGGCGACAGGGCGCTATCTATCGCTTCGCCTATCACATGACCGGCTCCGCGGCCACCGCTGAAGACGTGGCGCAAGACGTTTTCCTGGCTTTGATGAAAACCGGCGGCAGCTTTGATCCGGCGCGCGGGAGCTTGTCTGCCTATCTTTTCGGCATCGCTCGCAAACTGGTGCTGCGGCACTTGGATCGGAGCCGGTACCTCATCGCGCTGGATAGCGAGGGCCAGGATGTAGCGATGACCCGTCTGGCCCTGAGTACCGATCCAATGGTCGATCTGATGCGCCGCGAGGGCCTCGAGCAGCTCCGTCAGGCCGTCCTCACTCTGCCGAAGCGCTACCGCGAGGTGGTGGCCCTCTGTGATCTTCAAGAAATGGATTATGTTGCGGCCGCCGCCACGCTTGATTGCCCGGTGGGCACCGTGCGTTCGCGACTCCATCGGGCCCGGGGGTTACTACTCGAGAAACTGCAGAAACAGGAAGTTCGGCCGGTTGGCGCTCTCAAGCCCGCGAGGAGTTTGATATGACCTGTGATGAGTTTTGGAACCAGATGCCGGAACTGGCCGGCGCGGCTGCGCCCCTGGACCATGTGCAGCAGTGCCCGTCCTGCGCCCAGTTATTCGAACGGCAGCGCGCGTTATCAGCCGGCCTCCGCCGGATGGCGCGGGAACTGGAGCCGCGAGAGGCGCCGCCGGCTGTCGAGGCGCGCCTCCGCAATGCCTTGCGCGTGCAGACTGGCGGAACTCCTCGGCCGCTCCGGCGTTATTGGTGGGCTTGGGCTTCCGCCGCAGCCCTAATCGTTGCCGCGTTCTTTCTCACCCTGGAGCCGCGCATGGAAAGGAACCGCTTGGCAGATTCCCGGTTGCGTCCGGCGCAGTCGGATCTGGAATCGGCCGATTTCGATCCCGATTTCATCCCGCTGCCGTTTGGAGCCGCCGATTCGGCCGGTTGGGAAACCGCCGATGATCCTGATCTCGTGCAGGTCGAAGTTCCGCGTTCGGCCTTGATCGCCCTTGGGTTGCCCGTCACCGAGACGGGGGCGCCGCGCGTGGAAGCGGTACTGGCATTAGGTTCCGACGGCACCTTGCGGGGAATCGAATTAGTGCAATAGAAGCTTTCAAATTGGAGCTTTAAAATGCTGAAACAAGGTTTATTGCTGGTATTGATCGGAGTGGCGGCGGCGTCCGCCCAAGGCCCTGGGCCCCGTGGCGGACCCGGTATGGGGCCGCGCGGTATGGGCGGAAACGGGCCTCTCCAGTTCTTGGGCGCCGAACCGGGTCAGCCCGGCGCGGTTGTGACCGGTGCGCCCTACTCGGCCGAGGCCGTCACCGACATCAACCGGACTCTGCCTGATGGCAATAAAATCCATCAGACCAATACGACCAGAATCTACCGGGACACCCAGGGGCGAACCCGCCGTGAGCCGGAACTGAGTGCCCTGAGTTCTGCTGCGCCCGGCAGTACTATGCCGTCGCTGGCGTTCGTCGACGACCCGGTCGCCGGTGTCCGCTATGCGCTGGACCTGACGGATCACACCGCCACCAAAATGACTTTGCCGGCCCCTCCCGCCGGTGCGGCACGTCCTAACCGTCCGCCCCGGGCGCCCGCCGATTCGGCCAATACGAAGGTCGAATCGCTGGGACGCCAGCTGGTCAATGGTGTGCCCGCCGACGGGACCCGCACCACCATCACTATTCCCGCCGGCCAGATTGGCAATGCACAGCCGATCCAGATCGTCTCCGAAACCTGGTATTCGCCGGATCTGCAGTTGACCGTTCTTTCCAGGCGCAGCGATCCCCGGTCGGGCGATCGCGTTTATCAGCTCAACAATCTCAGCCGCGCGGAGCCCCCGTCGACCCTCTTCGTCGTGCCCGCCGATTTTAAGGTGACCGAGCGAACGCCCGGCATGCGGATGCGCATGCGCAATCGGGGAGCGCTGCCGCCGCAGTAGACTTAGCGCCTGCCTAAGTAGATATCGTGGAGCCGCAGCAAACCGAGCGCGCGGCCGGAATCATCCACCACCGGTAGCACCGAGATCTGGGAGGCGCGGCGCTCCATTTTTTCAAGCGCTTCCCCGAGCGTGGCGCAGGGTCCGACCGCAACAGGCTGCCGGCTCATGATCTGCTCCGCGCGCAGGCCGCGGATGTCGTCATGGTTGGTGAGTGCGCGCCGCAGATCGCCGTCGGTGATCAGTCCTTCCAGCAGGCCCGAAGACGAAACCACGGATGCGGCGCCCCAGGGCCGCGCCGTCATTGCCAGGATCACGTCTCTGAGCGAGGCGGCCGGGTTCACTACCGCGATTTCCGCCAGGCCGTGCATCGCTTCGCGCACTTCCAGCCGCAGATTGCGGCCGATCTGCCCGCCGGGATGAAAGCGCCCGAACTCTTCGGGCGTGAAGTTGCGCGCCCGCATGAGCGCAATCGCCAGGGCATCGCCCAGCGCCATGGCGGTGGCGGCGCTGGCGGTAGGCGCCAGGTTGTTCGGATCTGCTTCGCGTTCCACCGAGGCGTCCAGCAGCACGTCCACTTCCGCCGCCAGCGGCGAGTTCGTCTTGCCCAGGATGCCGATCAGCGGCGAGCGAAACTCCCGCAGCAGCGGCACCAGGGCCAGCAATTCCGAGGACGTGCCGCCGCGCGAAATCATCACCGTCGGATCGCCCGGCGTATAGATTCCCAAATCGCCGTGTACCGCTTCGGCGGGGTGCAGAAACACGGCGGCCGTGCCGCTGCTGCACAGCGTTGCCACCACCTTGCGCGCGATGTGGCCCGACTTGCCGATCCCCGTGATCACGACCTTGCCGGGGTGCGCGAGAATCAGATCCACGGCCCGGATGAGTGCGCCGTCCAGCCGGCACGCCGCCTGAGCCAGGGCCGCCGACTCGATCTCGACGGCGGCGCGCGCCGCCGCCAGCCATTCCTGCTTTTCCCCCGTTGCCATCTGAACTCACCATCATCGCACCGGCGCCAACCGTTCGTCACGCTACAATCAACTGTTATGCGGAAGCGCGCCGCGCGATGGCTGGCACTTGGAATCCTGGTGGCTGCGCCGATGGCGGCGGAGATCCGCTCGCTGACCATTCTCCATACCAACGATCTGCATGCCCGTCTCACGCCGCTGGAAAACGGACGCGGCGGTTTTGCCGCTTTGGCCGCGGTAATCCGCCGCGAGCGTGAGCATTGCGCCGACTGTATTCTCTTGAATGCGGGCGACCTCGCGCAGGGAACCCCCGTCTCCACCATTTTTCACGGCGAGCCGGTTTTTGAGATCGCCAACCTGCTCGGTTTTGACGCCGCCACGCTCGGCAACCACGATTTCGATTACGGCTGGCTGCAGGCGCGCAAGTTTATCCAGAACGCCAAATACCCCATCGTCAGCGCCAACATGGTCGGCGCCGGCGGCCGGCTTTTCACTCCCCAACCGTATGTCATTCTGCAGGTCAACGAGCTGCGGGTGGCGGTGATCGGCGCCATGACCGAAGAGCTCCGCACGCTCAGCACGCCGAAACTGATGGGAGAGTGGCACGCGGCGCCCGTCATTGAAACGGTCCGCCGATATGCAAGCGAGCTGCGCGGCCAGGCGGACCTGATCGTGCTCCTCGGACACATCAACAGCGCGGAAGAAAATCAGTTCTTGAGCCTGGCCCCGGAGATTCCGGTGCTGGTTACCGGGCACCTTCATAACGGGCTCGAGCACGAAGTGGTTCGCGGCGGCCGCCTCCTGGTGCGCGTCAAGAGCTATGGCGAGGAGCTCGGCCGGCTCGAACTCAAAATCGACACGGAAAAGAAAGCGCCCGTGAGCTGGAGTTGGAAACGAGTCGCTGTCGATGGAAAACGAGTCGCGCCCGCCGCCGACGTCGCGGCTCTGGTCTCGCGCTGGGAAGGGGAGGTGACTAAACGCGTCGACCAACCCTTGGCCTCGTCCAAGCGCAAATTGGATAAACCGGAAGTTAAACGGCTGATCGAGCAGGCCATGCGCGAGGAGACCGGCGCTGATTTTGCCTTCGTCAACCTGGGCGGCGTGCGCGACATCGTGCCCAAGGGCCGGTTACTGGTGCGCAATGTCTGGAACATCATGCCCTTCGACAACCGCGTGGTCTTCGGCAAGTTCAAAGGCAGCGCTTTGCCGCCTGTTGTCCTCGGCAGCCGCAAAGTCGAGCCGGACCGCGAATACACGCTTGCCGTCACCGATTTCACGGCTGCCAATCAGAGCGCCGAGGAGCAGTTGCAGACTACCGGGCTCGAGTTCCCGGGAGACGGCGGCTTGCTGCGCGATCTGTTGCTCGACTGGTTCCGAAAAAAAGGCGTGATTGACTCGGTAAACTGACCGGCGGGCGTTCGATTCCTATCCGTGCCCCAGGTACATCAACCAGCCCAGGCCGAATAGCGCCACAAAAAAACAGACGAAGACATACACGCCGTAGTGCAGGCGGTCGCGGTCGGTTCGCTTCGTAACTACGCCCAGCACCACGGAAGTGAACAGCGAAAACAGGAAAGCGGCCTCGAAATGAGTGAGATTCATTTTGGGCATCAGTCTTTCCTCCCGGCTGCAATCTCCCAGGCATCGGTCAGCGCCAGGATGTTGAGCAGGCCCGCGGTGACCAGGAATTTCGTGCCGTAGTCATGGACGTGGCCGGGCATATCGGGCTGACTGTACCCGAGCCACACGCTGAGAAAATAAAGAAGGCCCGAGGCGATGTCTCCGATAAAACCGCCCGTGTTGATGATGGTGGTGAGCAGATCTCCGCTCTGCGGCTGGAACATGGCGCCGCGCATCATCAGCCCGCAGGCGAACATACCGGTCACGGCAACCAGCAGGAGCACGCCGCGGCCGGTGCGTTTCAGGAGCAAATGGCCGCCTCCCGGTATAAGCCAGCCCACCGCCAGCACCGGCGCCCACTTGTTCACCGGGGGCTGGCTCGGCTTTTCTTCTTTTTCAGTAGCCATTTTCTTAGAGTGTAGCAGTAGATACAGCTCTCCCGGCGGCTTTGCGGCGCCGGAACCGCGCGTTATCTCCGATTAACAAAGTCCCCGATCCGGGGCGGACAGTTATAATCGGTATGTGCGAATCGCCTCTGTCCTGCTGATCCTTCTGTCCGCGGCAGCCTGCAACCGCGGCGGCCAGAATAAAGACGCCGTGCGCCAGGGGGTGGTGGATTACCTATCCGGACGCAAAGATCTCAATATCGCTTCGATGGACGTCGACGTCACGGCCGTCCAGTTCGACGGCAACAAGGCTGACGCGACCGTCACGTTCGCTCCCAAAGGGGTGAGCGGCGCGCAGGGGATGACGATGCGTTATCAACTGGAACAGCAGGGAGGGCGCTGGACGGTGGTGGGCCGTCAAGACTCCGGCCACGCCGGCGCGGTGCCGCCCGGCGCCGCCAATCCTCACGGCGGCGGAGCGGTGCCGGAGCCCGAAGCCAATCCGCACGGCGGCGGCGGCGTCCGGATGCCTTCGCCCGAGGATCTCCCCCCGACCGGCGGCAAGAAGTGAAGCGCGTCGCCGTTCTGGGCGGCGGTCCGGCCGGCGCTTTTGCCGCGGAGCGTTTGGCCTCCGCCGGCTTCACTGTCCTGCTCTTCGATGAGAAACTGGCCTGGGAAAAGCCCTGCGGCGGCGGACTGACCTACAAAGCCTATAGCGAATACCCGTTTCTTCTCGACAATTCGATGCCCAAGCGCATGGTTTCAGAAACCGTGCTGGCCGCGCCGCACGCCGGCGCCGTGAGTCTCAAGCTGGACGATCCGCTGCTGATCTATTCGCGTTTCGATCTCAACCGGATGCTGCTGGAGCGCGCCGAGCGGGCCGGCGCACACATCGAGAAGACGCGCGTGCTCGATATCACCCGACAGGGTTCCGGCTGGTGCGTGCGCACCAAGGCTGGTTGCGCCGATGCCGATTTCTGTATCGTGGCGACCGGCGCCCGCAACCCGCTGCGCGACGTGGGCACGCAATTCGGCGCGGCCGATACCATGTCCGCGCTGGGCTATTACGTTTCCGGCGAGCAGACCAGGATTGATATTCAATTTCTGCCGCATCTGGAAGGTTATATCTGGATCTTTCCGCGCTGCGGACATCTCTCGGTGGGTATTTGCGGCAAAGGCGAGCCGGCCAGTTCGTTGCGACAGCGCCTGGAGCGCTTTATGACGGAGCGCGACCTTTCCTGGAAGCACGGCTCTTTTTACAGCCATATGCTGCCTTCACTCGACACGTCGTCATGGCGCAAGAATCGGGTTTCCGGCGAAGGCTGGCTGGCGGTCGGAGATGCCGCGGGCCTGGTCGATCCGATTACGGGCGAAGGTCTCTATTACGCGCTCCGTTCGGCCGACCTGGCCGTCCGCTCCCTGCTGGCGGAAGTGAGCGGCCTCGCCGAACGGGTGAATCTGTATCATCGCTTTCTGCGCCGCGATTTCGCCGCCGATCTGGAATTCGGCTCGCGACTGGCGCGCCGTGTCTTCCACGGCGAATTTCTCTGGGCATCGGTACCCGCCCGGATGGTGCAGTTCACGCGCCGCAGTCCGCGGTTCTCCGCGATCATGCAGGACCTGTTTGCCGGACGGCAGCAATACCTGGGCCTGCGCCAGCGCCTGCTGAAAAACCTGAACGGCAGCTTATACGAAATCGCCATGAGTTTCGGCTTTCGCCGGCTCGTGCCGCGCAAAGCCGGCTGATGCTTGCGGCGCGTTCCCCGCTCGTGAGAAACCCCGTGAATCACACTAAATCCGAACAGCTTTTCCAGCGCGCGCAGCAATTGATTCCCGGCGGCGTGAATTCGCCGGTCCGCGCCTTCCGCAGCGTGGGCGGCAATCCGCCTTTTATCGCGCGCGGCGAGGGTTCTCATATCTACGACGTCGACGGCAACGAGTACATCGACTACGTCGGCTCCTGGGGGCCGCTGCTTCTGGGCCATCGCCATCCGTCGATCCTGGCCGGCCTCGACAAGGCGCTCGCGATCGGCACCAGCTTCGGCGCTCCCACCGAGCAGGAAGTCGAATTAGCGGCCGCGATCTGCGACGCCATGCCCTCGGTCGAAATGGTGCGTCTGGTTAATTCCGGCACCGAGGCGACCATGGCGGCCATCCGCGTCGCGCGCGGGTTCACGGGCCGCGATCTCATCGTGAAATTCGAAGGTTGCTATCACGGCCACGTCGACTCGTTGCTGGTCAAGGCCGGCTCCGGCGTGGCGACGCTCGGTATCGCCGACACGCAAGGCGTGCCGGCGGCTTTCTGTGATACCACCATTGCCCTTCCGTATAACTCCATCGATGCGGTGGACCAGGCGTTTCGCGCGCACGGCAGCCGCATCGCCGCAATTATCGTCGAGCCCGTGGTGGGCAACATGGGCTGCGTGCCTCCGCGCGCCGGCTATCTGGAGGGCTTGCGCGGGATCACCGCGCGCGCCGGCGCCCTGCTCATCTTCGACGAGGTGATGACAGGCTTTCGCGTGGCCTTCGGCGGCGCGCAGCAGCGCTTCGCGATCCGCCCCGACTTGACTACGCTCGGTAAAGTGATTGGCGGGGGCCTGCCGGTCGGAGCCTATGGCGGCCGCCGCGACATTATGAGCCGGGTGGCGCCCGCCGGTCCCATCTATCAGGCCGGCACGCTTTCCGGCAATCCGCTGGCGGTGGCTGCCGGTCTCGCCATGCTGCGGTTCCTCAAGACGCACCCGGAGATCTACGTTCACCTGGAAGCGCGCGCGGCGGAACTCTGCCAGGCCGCGCCCGCCGGCGTCACCGTGAACCGCGTCGGCTCGATGTTTACGTTTTTCTTCACTGACCGGCCGGTGATCGATTACGAATCCGCCAAGCTCTCCGATACCGCGCGCTTCGGCCGCTACTTCCGCGCCATGTTGGACCGCGGCATCTATTTGCCGCCCTCGCAATTCGAAGCCGCGTTTCTGTCAGCGGCCCACAGCGACGAAGATATTCGCAAGACAGTGGCCGCTGCGCGCGAGGCGTTTCGCGCCTAGCCCCGCGGCTGGCGATTACATCGGCGTCCGCGGCCGCGCCTCGCTGCCGACCCAGACTTCATGCGTAGCAAACTCCCCGGGCGGCAGGCTGACCAGCCGCGGCGTAATCACCATGAGCACTTGACTGTTCGATCGGTTGCGCGTGTTGTTGCGCAGCAGCGGGCCGATGCCGGGCAGCCTCGATAAACCCGCGGTCCCGAGAATGGAGCGGGCGTCGGAACTCGAAAGCAATCCGGCCACGACCGCGCCTTCGCCCGCGCGGAGCTGCACCTGGGACTGCAGTTTACGCTGCGCAATCTCCGGCACGCCGTTGACCATGTTTCCCGTCAGCAGCTTGGTCTCGGCCTCCAATTCCAATAACACCTCGCTGGCGCCGTGCACGTGCGGCGTGGCTTTTACCACCAGCCCGAGGTCTTCATAAGTAAATGCGGGCGGCGGCGCGTAAGTCTGGCCGCCCGAGTATTGGACCGGAGTTCCGGACGGGGTTTGAAATCCGCCAAACGGACTGGCCAGCAGTACCGAAAAATCGTTGGCTCCGGAATTCGCGGTCAGCAGATCCGGATAGCCGTCCCGGTTGAAATCCGCATGAGTGACGGATACCGGCTCGGTTCCGGCGCCGATCGCGAATTGGATCGGCGTTTGGAAGCTGGTTCCCAAACCCAGAAGAAGAGAGATCGTACCGTCTCCCTCATTGGCCGCGGCCACATCCTGGAAACCGTCATTGTTGAAATCGGCCAGCGTCACCGAGACCGGTCCTGAGCCGGTGTTGAACTGCTGGCCGCCGCTAAACGCGCCGGTGCCGTCGCCGACAAAGACCGAGACCGTATTCGACGCCGCATTGGCAACTACCAGGTCCGTGAACGAATCGCGGTTAAGATCCCCTGCCGCCAGACCCCGCGGCGAACTTCCGGTCGCATACGTGTTCGCCTTGCGAAAGGTGCCGTCGCCATTGTTCAGCAGAATCCAGAGATCGTTCGAGCTGTAATTGGCGACAGCCAGGTCGGGCAGCCCATCGCCGTTGAAATCGCCGGCGAGCAAAGCGCGCGGGCTTGCCCCGGCGGTGACCGTAAGCGGCTGCTGGAACGTACCGTCGCCCCGGCCCGGCAAGATCGTAATATTATTCGAGTCGGAGTCGGCGACGGCGATATCGACAAACCCGTCGCCGTTGAAATCCGCGCTCGCGAGAGCCGCCGGACTTGTGCCCACTGCAAATGCCGTCGCAGCTTTGAATGTCCCGTCACCGGCGCCTGCCAGCACCGAGATCGTATTGGACCCGGCATCGGCGGTGACCAGATCGGCAATGCCGTCACCGTTTACGTCCACCGCCAGAAGGGCCGAAGGGTTCTTCCCGGTGTTATAGGAAATCGGATTGCCGAAACTTCCGTTTCCCGCGCCCGGGTAGACCGCCACCGAGTTTCCGGATGAGGAAGTTGCCGCGAAGTCCTGAAGGCCGTCGCGGTTGAAATCGCCGACCGCCACCGCCGTCGGGTTCGTCGTATTTCCAAATGCGTTCTCGTTCTGCAGCACGTTGCCGGTGGAACTGCCGGCGGTTGTCCGGGTGCCGGCGGCGGGCACCGTCCCCGCGCTCACGTTTGCCTGCCCATAGTAGCCGGCAGTGAGGATCGGATAGCGGTCTCCGGCGTGAAACGTGACTGCCTGACCATCCACCGAGCGCAACTCGAGGTGCGTCAGCGAGTGCGATTCGGAATTGCTGAGCGTCGCCATCAGCTGCGCATTCCCGATCGCCACCGCGAACATGGTCCCGGCGGGACCCCAGCGCGCCAGATCCGCCAGCGTCATCACCGCGTTGCCCGCGCTGCTGAATGCGTTCAGCGGAAACAGGTTCGGCAACGACAACCCGTAGGTCAAGGCATCATTGCGATTCAGCTCGAAGAAATCGACATCCACCACGACTTCCGCCCGATTGCGCATCAGATCTTCGAACAGGGCTTGCGCCGGGACGATCTTCGAAGCTGGTCCGCGCAGCAGCACCGTATTGGTCTGCGAATCGAAGCCCACCTTCTCAATTGCCAGCGCTTGTTGAACCGCCGTCACCACTTGCGTCAATTCCTGGGGGTTGGCCGCTTGCGGCACCTGCAGCGCGACGCTGATCCAGGGCTCGAGGTCCCGCCGCTTTTCCGGCGTGTCTTTGGCGGCCATGAAAAGCTTCGGAGTCAAGGGAATGAGAAATGACCCTGTGGCCACTTCTACTCCATGCAGCGCTTCCCGGTAATTCACCGATTCCATGCGAAAACGAATCGGGCGTCCAGCCTGGTAGTCGCTGTCAAATACGCAATCGAGCCCGAACGCCTGCCCGACTTTCTCGAACAGGGCGCGGCTGTCGCCGGTCAGGTCGAAGTCCTTGCGCTCCGCGGTCGCCTTCAGCTCGACCGGCGACTGCGGCTTGCGAGCTTCGGCCAGCTCCTGTGGGGTTGGCGTCTCCAGTCTTCGAACCGGCTCCTGCCCGGGCGACTCGGCCGGCTCCGCCGAAAATTGCGCCGGCAGCGAACCAGCCGCCGGGATCGCCTGCAGCGCGGCGCGGCTTCGGACAGCCTGGCTGCGCAGCCAATACGTCTGGTTCGCCGGGTCCATCAGCGCGGCTTGCGAATACAGGACGTATGCCTTGTCGAACTTGCCGGCCTTTTCCGCTTCCCGCGCCTTTTTATACAGTTGCGCCGCGTCCGTTCCCCAGCCCGCCGAGGTGGCGAAAGCCAGTGTAACCAGACATAATACGACCCGGCACATATGAAGATGACGCAGCGATTCGGCGAAACGTGCAGACTCAATGTCCCCGGCCGGCTGAGATTCGTGCCCGCGAAGCCTTATGATAGGAACCGCGGCCCCCGTTGATCCGCATTCTGCCAGCGAAGGAGTGAGAGAAATGGCGAAGGCGAAGGAGTTCACGGTAGCGATTGAAGACAAACCGGGGGCGCTCGGACGATGCTTTCAGGCGTTGGCGGAGCGCGGCGTCAACGTGCTGGCCTTCGAATCGTATGTCGAAGAAGGCGAGAGCCTGGTTCGTTTCCTGGCGGATGACGCCGCAGCCGCGCAAGCGGTTCTTGGCAGCCTGCGGATGATTTTTGAGGTGACCGACGTCGCCGTAGCCCGTCTGCCGCACCGTCCGGGTCAGCTGGCCCGCGCCGCTTCGCGCCTCGGCGAACGCAAGGTCAATATCGACTACTCCTACTGCGGGATCGATCCCGGGGCATCGCTGGTGATGCTGGTCTTCGGCGTGGATCACCTGACCGAAGCCGCCAACCTGCTGGACGAGCTGGCCGCCGATACCGGCGCTGCATAACGATGAAAAACGACGAATTGCCCTGCCTCAACCTGCTCGATGCGACGCCGGCAATCCTGCGCGGGCTGATGTCGGAGATCACCGAGGAGGACGCCCGGTGGAAGCCGGCGCCGGACAGATTCTCCATTGCAGAGGTGCTGGCGCATCTGTCGCACTCGGAGGGTCACTGCTATCGCGCGCGCCTGGACCGCTTCGTGAACGAGCAGATGCCGGAGTTCGAGCCTGACGATGCGCAGATGCACCTCGAGCTGTACAAGAACAGAGATCCCGAGGATGACTTCCAGCACTTCGAGGACCAGCGCGAGGCGAATATCGAACTGCTGCGCGGGCTGCCGGTGCATGCGGGCTCCCGCAAGGCGAGGCATCAGGCGGCCGGTGAGATCACGCTCGCCGAGATGCTGCACGAATGGGCGCTGCACGATCTGGGACACATCCGCCAGATCGCGGAGCTGGTGCGGGCGCGCAAGTACCTGCCCGGCGCGGGTCCGCTCGGGGCGGATTACCGGTTGAAGCCCTGACCGAGGGGCCCGCGGTTCGGCATTCGGCGCTCCTTGACAGCTATTCAAGTAATCGCTTAAATAGTTTACTGTGCGGGCCACGGGCAAGCGGCAGTTCAAGGATGAGATCTTCGCGCAGTTCGCGCGCATCGGCAGAGCGCTATCGAGCGGCCGCCGGCTGGAACTCCTGGAGCTTCTCGCGCAGCGGGAGCGCGGTGTCGAAGAGCTGGCGATCGAAACCAGCCAGTCCGTGGCCAATATATCTCAGCATCTCCAGGTATTGCGGCAGGCCGGGCTTGTCGATAGCAGGCGGCAGGGAAACTATATTCGATACCGCCTGGCCGCCGACATCGTACTGAACCTTTGGCTGGCGCTGCGCGATGTGGGACAGGCACGGCTCGCCGAGATCGACAAGCTGGTGCAGGCGTTTCTGAAGGACCGGAGCGCTCTGGAAGCAGTCACCTGCGTCGAGTTGCAGCGCCGCATTAAGAATGGAAACGCTATCGTGCTCGACGTTCGTCCGGAGCAGGAGTTCGCGGCCGGGCACATTGCCGGCGCGCGCTCTATTCCAGTCGCCGAACTCCGCACCAGAATCAGGGAACTCCCCAAAAGGAGAGTCATCGTTGCCTATTGTCGCGGCCCTTATTGCGTTTTCGCCGACCAAGCCGTTGCAATCTTGCGAAACGCAGGGTATAACGCCCTCCGCCTGGACACAGGTTTCCCCGAGTGGCGGATGAAAGGTCTGCCGGTGGAGCGCGACGCGGCCCGGATGTGAGGAGTCATGGCCGATATTACCGTTGACACATTGTGTGAATGGTTGGCTGAGCGCAAGCCCGTCACGGTTCTGGACGTTCGCACCCAGGAAGATCGGGACCTGTGGTCCATTCCGGGAAGTGTGCACCTGGACGCATACGAGTCACTGAAGGCCTGGCGTTCCGATGCCCTCGCCGGTTTCGAACTGCCTGCGCCGGGCCCGATTGTCACCGTTTGCGGCCGAGGTAAGGTCAGTCAGATTGCCGCCGGACAATTGCGGGCGCGCGGATTCGATGCCATTTCACTCATAGGCGGGATGCAAGCCTGGAGTCTCGCTTGGAATGTTGCGGAGGTGCCGCTTCCGATTTCCGGCGTTCAGCTTCTTCAAATCAGGCGCACCGGTAAAGGATGCCTGTCTTATATCCTCGGGTCGGCCGGTTCGGCAGCCGTAGTCGACGCCTCGTTGCAGCCCGCCGTTTACACTCAGCTGGCGGAGGCCCATGGCTGGCGCATTCGCTGCGTCATAGACACGCACGTGCATGCCGACCATTTCTCCCGGTCCAAAGTCTTGGCCGAACAAAGCGGCGCAACGCTTTTCCTGCCGGAGCAGCGGCGGGTCCATTTTGATTTCAGTCCCTTGTCCGACGGTGCTGAGGTGCAAGTCGGCTCCATCGCTCTTACGGCTCTGAGGACGCCGGGCCACACCGGAGAGAGCACCTGCTACCTGCTCCCCAATACCTGCCTGATGACGGGCGATACGTTATTTCTCACGGCTGTCGGGCGACCCGACCTCCACGCCAACGAGTCGGAAGCTCGCGAGCGCGCGAGTTCGCTGTTTCGCTCGCTATGCCGCCTCCGGTCGCTTCCTCAGCACCTTCTTGTCTTGCCGGCTCACACGAGTATCCCGGTCGCGTTCGACGGCGTTCCCTTAACGGCGTCCCTCGGAGATGTGTTCGCAGAGCTCGGCGGTTGGTTCACTTCCGAAGATGCTTTCGTCACGCGCCTGCTGTCTCGATTGCCCCCCACGCCGCCGAACTACCTGCAAATCGTCGATCTGAACGAACGAGGCGGCTCTCCAGCGATCGATCTCACCGAGCTGGAGGCTGGGGCCAACCGTTGTGCAGTCTCCTAGCGGCAGGCGGGACCTGGTTCCGGTTCGTACAGGTCTGATCCGTCTTGGCCTTCGTGCCAATTGGGAACAATTCTCCCTCTTAGTCCTCATCAACGCTTTCGTTGGCGCTACCGTCGGGATCGAACGTGTGATTTTGCCTTTGCTTGCGGAGCGCGAATTCGGCCTGGCATCGCGAGCGGCAATCCTTTCCTTTATCGCGAGCTTTGGTCTGGTCAAGGCGATCGCCAACCTTTTCGCCGGCCGGATGGGCGAGCGCTGGGGTCGGAAGAAAGTGCTGGTCGCCGGTTGGCTCTTTGCGCTTCCACTTCCCGCGTTAATCTTCTTCGCGCCGTCGTGGGGTTGGGTGGTCCTCGCGAATATTCTTCTCGGGATTAACCAGGGCCTGTGCTGGTCAACCACCGTAATCATGAAGATCGATCTCGCCGGACCCGACCGGCGCGGGTTGGCCATGGGATTGAACGAAGCATCAGGCTATCTGGCCGTATCGGCCGCTGCGGCCGGATCCGGCTACATTGCTGGTTGGCTTGGGTTGAGGGAAACTCTCTTCTGGATGGGAGAATGTTTCGCTGCCGCCGGTTTGCTCCTGTCAGTCATATTTGTTCGCGAAACCCTCCGGCACGTTCATTTGGAAGCCGGGCGCGTAACCGCAGAAAATGAGCAGCGCAGGTTCGCCGAAATCCTGTTGCTCACGAGCTGGAAAGATCGCGCGCTGTTTTGTGTCAGTCAAGCCGGGATGGTGAACAACTTGAACGACGGCATGGCCTGGGGCCTGTTCCCGCTGTATTTTGCAGCCCAGGGACTTTCGCTGGCACAGATCAGCTTTGTGGCTGCCCTTTATCCTGCAGTATGGGGAGCGGCGCAGCTGGTTACCGGCGGGCTATCGGACTGGCTGGGTCGAAAGTGGATGATCGCTGCGGGAATGTTAGTGCAAGCGCTTGCCATTTTCATGATCGTCGCATCGTCCGGGCTCAGGCTGTGGGCGGTATCAGCAGTTCTTTTGGGAATCGGTACGGCGATGGTATATCCTACGCTGCTCGCCGCCGTAGGCGATGTAGCGCATCCGGCGTGGAGGGCTTCCGCGGTCGGCGTTTACCGGCTTTGGCGGGACGGCGGCTATGCGATCGGAGCGCTGCTGGCCGGAGGCCTTGCGGATGTGTTTGGCGCGCGCCGGGCGATCCAAGCGGTAGCAGCTTTGACGTTTCTCTCGGGTGTGATCGTGGCAACGTTCATGTACGAGACCCGGTCGCGAAAAGGTAGAATACCGGAACAGCGGGGTTGACCATGAATGAATCGCATAAACGGTCCGGCCCGCGGCGAAGGGCGTTCCTGAAGGCCGCCGCGGCTACAGCGCTGACCCGAAGCACGCCTTGGGCGCAGAGCAGCCCGGCCGCTTCGGCCTTTCCCAAAATCCATGCGCCGTTTCTGATCACGCCCGCGCAGGCGTGGGACTGGAACGTGTTCAAGAGCCGCGGCGGCCCCACTTACGCGGGCAGCGCGGGATGGAAACGCTACACCGATTTCCTGATCTCGAAAATGCAGGAATTCGGCGCGACTGATTTCGATTCCGTCGAGATCCCGTACGACCACTACATTGTCGATGACTGGCCCGACCGCCGCACGCACGAACATAATTCCGGCATGGCCGTTGAGAAGCTGGTCAGCGACGGCAAGCCGGTGCCGGTGGTTGCTTCCTACGGCATGACGTCCGGCTTCACGCCGCCCGAAGGCATAACTGCGCCGATGCTCTATTACGAGCCCGGGGCGCCGCCCGCGGACGAGCAGGTGTCCGGGAAAATTCTGGTTTTCGAGACGGCGCCGTATCCGGATCCGCCTTACTCAGACGCGTTCCTCGACAACTACACGCTGACCGATTACGAATGGCGGTCGCCGGGCAAGTGGCATCCGCTGTTTACGCCGCCGCCGGCGAGCGTTACCAGTTCCTACCATTGCCGCTGGGTCTGGAGCCAGCTCAACCGGTGTGCCGCGATCGGTATCCGCGGAGGAGCTGCGGGCATCGTGATCGTATACGATCTTTCGCCCGGCGCCGCCTTCGGACTGGCGCAGCGCAGCGTCTATACGGCGAACGGCAAGGCGGGCCTCGGCGCGCAGTACATCAACTGCCCTACACTCACGCTCGATCGCGTGAACGGTGCGAAGGTTCTGGCCGATGCGAAGGCGGGCAAACGCGCTACGCTCACGCTCGCCGCGCGCTTCCAGCGGGACACCGGCAAAGCCTTTCTGGCCTATTTGCCCGGCCGCAACTACGGCACGCCGCAAGACGAGCAGGTATTACTGGCTACCCATACCGACGCCATGTCGCTGATCGAAGAGAACGGCGGGCTGGGTATGCTTGGCATCGCGTCTTATTTCAATCGCATTCCCAAAGCGTCGCGGCCGCGGACTCTCGTCTTCTATTTCGATTGCCGCCACTTCATGCCCGGAGGTGAAGGCAGCTGGCCGCAGTTCGATTACTACACCATTCATCCGGACCGCCTGAAGCCCGTCGTGGCGACGATCGGCATCGAGCACATGGGAGGACGGCAGACCATCGAGAATGGCAACCAGTACACCTACTCCAGGGATCTGCCGGAAAACGGCGGCGTCATTACCAGCCTGATGGACGTGCACAACAACAACCTCTGGCTCATCGAGGCGATTGCGCGCGCCGCGACCGACAATCACTGGCCGCGTGTCGACGTCAAATCCGGCAACACGGGCCCCGGCATCAACGGCGGTTTTCAGGGCACGGTGAAAAGCCCCATGAACAAGGGCCGCGCCTATGGGATACCCGGCGTCGGACTGGCTGGGGACTGGCCTGGCGGGTGGACGCAAACCTATGCGCAAATCGACACCGAAGCCGGGATGCACGGTTTTGACGAGCAGTACTTCGTGCAGCAGGTGGCCGGGCTGTCGCAACTCGCAGGCGAGTTCATGCTCGTCAAGCCGCTGGTGATTGACCTCGGTTGGGGCATGTTGAAATCGGCGCTGGTGAAGCTGCCCGCGGCGCATCGGCAGCCGCTCATGGACCAGTATGCCGCCCTGTTCCGGAACGTCGAGCACGGCGCGCTCAGGGAAGCTCGAACCGGGCTCGACACGCTTTTGGCGAAGATTCCTGCTGAAGAGCAGGGCGACTTCCGGAAGCTCGTGGAGGCGCAGCGCGCCAAGCTGTAACGGTAGGCCCGCTACTTGATCCCTTTGAACGCGTACCGGTAATAGCGCTGCCCGTTATTTACCTCGCCGAGGAACAGGTTGCCTTTCGAATCCGCGGCGAAGCTGTGAATGTGAAAGAACTCCCGCGCATTGTGTCCCGCGTGCCCGCCCACCGATGCCAGAACTTCCAGCGTCTGCCGGTCGAGTATGCGGATCGCTTTATTGGAACCATCCACCACGTAAAGATACTTCTGCTCTTTGTCGGGCGACGCCGCGGCCGCATGAACGGTCCCTTCGTTCTGCAGCGTGTTGCGCGCGATAAATACTTCCTTGATGTATGTCCCGTCCGGCTTAAAAATCTGGAAGCGGTTGTTCGAACGGTCCGCGACGTACACCAGATCGTCGTTCGTCACCAGCACCGCATGAACCGGGTTATTGAACCCTACCGGAGCCAGCCCATGGGTAAGCTGCGCGCGCTGTGGGAATTTCAAGGTGTCATCCGGCCGCTTCCCGTAGCCGCCCCAGTGGCGTTTGTACGCGCCGGTATCGGCATCAAAGACAATGACGCGGTGATTGAAATACCCGTCGGCAACGAACAGCTCATTCGTTTTGCGGTAGACGAATAAGCCGGCGGGGCCGCCCAGGTTTTCGGTGTCGTTGCTGCCCCGGTTCTTCCCGGCATGGCCGATCTGCAGAAGGAACTTGCCCTTGTTGGTGAACTTGAGGATCTGGTCGTCCTCCTTCGCGCTGCCGCTGAGCCAAACGTTGTCCTTGGAGTCGACGAAGATGCCGTGCTCCGACTTAAACCATTCGTAGCCCTGTCCCGGGCCGCCCCAAGCCTGAAGAAATTTTCCGTTGGAGTCGAACTCCAATACCGATGGCGCGGGAACGCAGCACTCCGACTGCGGAGGATTCAGCGACGCGCCTTTTTCGCCATCGGGAATCGTCGCAGGCCGATGAAAAACCCAGAGATTGTCATGCGAATCGACGGCCAGCCCACCCACCTGGCCCGTCACCCACTTGTTCGGCAGCGCTTGCGACCACAGCGGGTCGGGTTCGAACTGGGGCACCGGCGCCCGATTGGTCTGCGCCCCAGCCGTTAAGAAAGCGATAGCGGTTCCCCAGGCCCACATTGTTTTCATGGAACCCTCCTTTGAGGTATGGTAGCCCCGAAGACGCATATCCGGGGGTCTGGCCGATGCTGTAAGATAAAACCCGTCGTTTGCGCATTGCAGAGGAGGAGGATCATGAATCGCAATTTCGACATCGCCCGCCGCAGTTTTCTCGGGCTTGCGGCAGCCGCGGCTGTCCGGGCGGCCGAACCGATTCCATGGTGGGCGGCGCGGCCCGGCAAGGGCGGAGCAGGGAAGCCGGTGTCGATCGACATGCACGCGCACTGGTCGCCCGCGCCATACAACAAAGCCCTGGCGGATTTGGGGCAGCCCGTCGCCAATCCCTTTCCCCTCGATTACGATCTCGACAAGCGCCGCCAGTGGATGGACGAGCATGGCGACCTGATGCATTGCCTCACCCTCTCCGGCCAGATGCCGTGGCAGCGGACCACGGCACAGCAGGGCGCGCACCTCGCGCAGGTCATCAACGATACCGGCATTCAGGTGCATCAGAAATACCCCGACCGGTTTGTGATTGCCGCCGAGTTGCCGATTCGTGACGCCGAGCTTGCCCTGAAGGAGCTGAACCGCGTTGCCGGCCAGCCCGGCGTGCGCGCCGTGCACCTGCCGGATTCGATAGAGAAGCGCGACTACGTTTTTGACAAAGCATTTGGTCCGGTGCTGGCGCGCATCCAGGAGCTCAATTACCCGATCATCTTTCATCAGCTCGACGGCGACATCAACTCGTTCGGCGGCAGCCGCACGGCCGGGCCACCGAACCTCGCCGCGGGAATCGATGCGCCCATCGAGCACACCTTCCTCGCCAGCAAGTTCATCTATACCGGTACGCTCGATAAATATCCGAACCTGCAGATGGTTTTGCCGCATGCGGGCGGCGCGTTCCCGTATCTGGCCGGACGCGTCGAGCATTTTCTGTTTCACATGCGCGACCACAGCACATCGCTGCAACATCCGTTCCGCGATTATCTCCGCCGCTTCCATTACGATTACCTGATTTACTATCCGGAGGCATTCCGTTTTCTGATGGGAATGGTCGGGGCTGACCGGATTGTTGTGGGGACCGACAACTTCGCCGCCAAGGACGTCGAATATCCGGCGGCGGTGCTGGATCAGCTGAACCTCCCGGAAGCCGACCGCCTGCGGATTCTGCAAGGGAACGCGAAGCGGCTGCTACGGCTTGGATAAGGAGTTCGTGATGAACCGACGCCAGTTTCTTTCGACTGCCGGGTTGGCTGCAGCGCCTTTGAGGTTCGCGAGGCCCGCCGCGCGCTACGACTTGATCATCCAAGGCGGCCGGGTGATGGACCCGTCGCGGAAGCTCGATGCCATGCGGGACGTGGCGATCGCCGACGGCAAAATCGCGGCGATCCACGCGAGCATCCCGGCCGCCGGGGCAGACGTCATCGACGCGCATGGCAAGCTGGTAGTGCCCGGCTTGATCGATATCCATACGCATGTGGCGCGCGCCAAGGGCGGGGCCGAGCAATGCCTCGCCGACGGGGTGACCGGCCTGATTGATGCCGGCTCGCAAGGCGCGGATCGCATCAGCGAAACGATTGCCGTAGCCAAAGCCGCGCCTCAGCCCTGCCGGGTGCTGATCAACATCGGCCGCGCCGGCATTCTGCCCGAAGGCGACACGATGGACCTGAAGCGCGCCGACGTGGCGGCGGCTAAAGACGCCATCAGCCGCAACCGAGACATGATCGCCGGTGTGAAGGCGCGGTTGTCCCGTGATGTTGCAGGCCCTAACGATTACGAAGTGCTCCGCCGCGCCCAGGAGGTTGCGTCTTCGTTTAATATTCCGGTGATGATTCACATGGGACAGACGGTCTCGCCGTTGTCGAAATTGTTTCCGATCCTCAAGAAGGGCGATATCGTCACTCACATGTTCGCGCCGCCGCCAAACAGCATCATCGACGAGAGCGGCCACATTCTGCCGGAAGTGATGGCCGCCCGAAAGCGCGGGGTTATATTCGATCTTGGCAACGGCCGCACCGGCCATCTGCGCTGGGATATGGCCGACCGCATCCTGAAGGCCGGCTTCCTGCCGGATACATTTTCGACCGACTGGACGCCGGAGGGGCGCGCCTCCGGTGTCATCGATTTTCCAAACGTGATGTCGAAATTTCTGATGCTCGGAATGCCGCTCGAACACGTGATCGCCTGCGCGACGGTGAACGCGTCGCGCGCTTTCCCGGTGTTTCACGGGAAAGGGACGCTGAAGACCGGAGCGCCCGCCGATATCGCCATTCTCGAGCTCCGCGAGGGGAGTTTCGACTTCGATGACAATTACAAAAACCAGCGGACCGGCCGCCAGCGCCTGTTTCCAAGCGCCACAGTGCTCGGCGGCAAGCGAGTGGGGGCAAGAGGCTAGTTTCCGGCGGCGACTTTTTCGGCGCTGTCGATCACCAGAATGTCGAACGGGACCTTTTCGGATTTCACGCTCAGGCCCAATTGGTCGCGCAGCGCCGAGAGTAGAAAAGCCGGATCTATCGGACTGGGGCGGGTGTCGTCGGGCGTGAGTTCGAGCTCGAAATCGTATTCGCCGTCGAGGCCGGTTCGATTCACGATCGCGCACGGTGCGGCGGAGCGGCGATCGCGGAACGCGCGCTCACAGTGCACGGGGGAAGAATTCGGGCGCGCAACGCTGCCGATGGCGGGCTGATCGTCGAAATCGAGCCGCCGCCGGCGTGATAGACTCACACCGATGAGTGAGAGCCGGCCTACGCGCAGGGAAGCCTTGCAGAAGTTGTCGGCCGCGCCTTTGGTCGCCAGTGCGCTGGAGGCGCAGGCGCCGGCTTCGCCGCTGTGCTTTTTGAGCGCTGTCGAAATGGCGCGGCTGATTCGCACGAAAAAGCTTTCCGCGCGCGAAGCGCTGGCCGCGCACCTGAAGCAGATCGAGCGGGTGAATCCGAAGGTGAACGCGATTGTGACGCTGGCGCCCGAGATAGCGGCGGAGGCCGCGGCGCGGGCCGACGAAAAGCAGGCGCGCGGCGAAAAGTTGGGGCGCTTGCACGGTCTTCCGGTGGCGCATAAGGACCTGGTGGAGACGCGCGGCATTCGCACCACCTATGGATCGCCGCTCTACAAAGACTTCGTGCCTAGTGAAGACGCTTTGATTGTGGAGCGACTGCGGCGCGCGGGCGCGATCACCATCGGCAAGACTAACACGCCGGAGTTCGGCGCGGGATCGCAGACTTTCAACACGGTTTTCGGCGCGACGCACAATCCCTACGACCTGACGAAGACGTGCGGTGGATCGTCGGGCGGGGCGGCGGTAGCGCTGTCATGCGGACTGACGCCGGTGGCCGATGGGTCCGATACGGGCGGCTCGCTGCGCAATCCGGCGGCGTTTTGCAACGTGGCGGGCTTTCGGCCGTCGCCCGGACGCGTGCCGAATCCCAAGGCGGCGTTTGCGTGGTCGACGCTGAGCACTTCCGGGTGCCTGGGGCGGTCGATCGCCGACCTCGCGTTCGCGTTGAGCGCGATTGCAGGACCCCATGCGGATGCGCCGCTTTCCATCCAGGAAGCGGGAGATGTCTTCGCGCGCCCCCTGGAGCGCAACTTCCGCGGTGTACGGGTGGCCTGGTTCAAGGACCTGGGCGGCATACCCTTCGATGCGCGAGTGCGAACGGTGGTGGACGGGCATCGCAAGACATTTGAGTCTCTCGGGTGCTTGGTGGAGGAGACGGAGCCGGATTTCGCGCCCGCCGAAATCGCGTTTCGCGTGCTGCGCGCGTGGAATTCGGCGCACACGTACGGCGAGCGCCTACATCAGCATCCGGACGCATTCAAGGACACGCTGAAGGGGGAGATCGAAGAAGGGCTGCGGCTGAGCGGGGAAGAGGTGGCACGGGCCGAAGCGGCGCACGGCGCGATGTGGCGGCATTTTCAGGCGTTTCTCGAAAAATACGAATTTTTCGTGCTGCCGACGACGCAACTGCCGCCGTTCGACATCAACACGCCGTATCCGACCGAGATCGCGGGCGTGAAGTTCGACAACTACATCGACTGGATGAAGTCTTGCTGGTATATCTCGGCGACGGGGAACCCCGCGGCGTCGGCGCCGGGCGGCTTCACAACGGAAGGGCTGCCGGTAGGTGTGCAGATAGTCGGACGATGGCAGCAGGATTTCAGCGTTCTGCAACTGGCGCACGCGTTCGAAGAGGCGACCGGATTCGGCAACAGACATCCCGCAGTGGCATTGTAGTGACGCCCGGCCGCGTTTTCCGAAACGTACGTTTCGGAATCTGCCGGAGCTTTGTTGCAATTAAGGCAGTTAATGCCGGGTTTACGATTTGTACAAAGCGAAGCGCCGCGCGTCCTGTTCGAATCATTCGCGGCTGCGACGCGCTTCTCACAACCCGATTATCCCGCGAGGGTGGAGTGCGCCGGCTTCCGCGCCGGCCGATTTTCGCGCTAACGGCTGGGCTCCAAAGGACTAAGAAAATTTGAATTTTCTGCGAACGGCGCGGGCGACTGATAAACTACCTCGAAAGGAGACTCTCGTGAAACTGTTCCGACGAATAACGTTCGCATCGGGAATCCTGGCCCTGGCGCTTTTTTCGAACCCTTCGGCGAGGCTGCACAAGCTAGCCGGCGGGTCCGTTCCACAGATAGGGAGCTTGATGGCCGTCTACGCGGCCGAAGCTGCTAACATCGACCGCAATGCGCGAGATTTCCGGCTGCCCGATCAGTTTGTATGGAAAGACAACGGAAGCGGCAGCAAAACAGCGAGCCTGTTTGGCGACCCTTCCAAACCCGGCTTGTACGTGCAAGTCACCAAACGCGACCCGAACGTTTGGAGCCAGCCTCACTCGCATCCGAATGAGCGCTTCATCACGGTGCTGGCGGGCACTTTCTTGATCGGCACGGGCGCGAAATTCGACAAAAACAATGTCGTTGCGGTGGGGCCGGGCGGAGTCGTGCACGACATTCCCAATCAAATGCACTACGACGGAACCGGGCCGGAAGGCGCGACGCTCGAGTTCATTGCGATGGGCCCGGCGGCGCGGAACTAAATGGCCGGAAAAGACCGCGAAACCCGCACTGCTTCGCCCGCGGGTTCGCCGGTCTCCGCACGCGGAAGCAGCGCTGGAGGGGAACACTCGCGACATCGTAGCTAATGCCGATTGCCCCGTTATGAGCGGAGCATTGGAACTGCGGTTTCGCCGTCGTCAGCCCCTGCGGCACCTGCACGTCAAGTTGATAGATCCCCAGCAGGCCCGGAGCGAGTCCGGCAAACAGGGGGGTGACCGGGGTTGAGGTGAGCTCGGTGAACGAGCACGTTAGCGGTGTGGCACTGACATAGTGAGGATTGCCCGGAGTTGTCTGGCCGGTGCCGAGGGCGGGAGAAACCGGCCCAAGACCGGTCATGTAAAAGTGCAGAATTTCCCCGGGAACGGCTGGGTCGGCCGTGGTAACGAGGCCGTGAAAATCCTGATGCGCAATGACGTCCGGCCGCTCCGCAGAAGCACCGGTGGCCGGAAGCGTGAGGAAGAACGGTTCTACCTCCGCCACGGTAAGGGAAAAGACCTGTTCGAACATAGAGTCCGATTCCGCTCCGACACTCACCGGCACGACCGCGGTCGGATCAGGAGTCAATTCCCATGGGATCTGCACATAACCGGACTCCGGGCCGAAATCAACGCCCGGAGCATCCAGCCCGCCGATCCGAACGGCGGCTGTTCCGTCTGTTCGGCTGAGCGCGACGCCATGCAAACTGATGAGAGAGCCCGGCGCAGCCCCGCCTTCCCAACTAATGATCTGAGGAGTACGGTTGGTCAAGAGACGGAGATTTCCGGTTGCCGTGTCCGCCGCAAACAGACGATTAGAGGCGCTGGCAGCGTAGACGATATTTCCCAAGCCGGAGATCACAGCGGAACTGACTCCTTCCGGAATGTCGGTTAGTTTGTGAAACGTCCCCAGACGCGTGGACACGAGATAAACCTGCTTGGGTTGTCCCGCTGTGGGAGCGGCCAAATAGATCGCCTGGAGGCCGTCGTCCGTCAGCCACGGTAAGAAGTACGGAGCAGGCGGGGAAAACGGGGAAGCGGAGGGGGTCACCACCGGTCCTTGCGCGAGCACGGTTTCCGTCGCCTGAGTTACGTCGTAGGCGATCAGTTGATAAGGCTGACCGGTCTCGAACGTTTCGTAGAGGATGCGGCTGGCGTCACGGCTAATGCGGGCGAGCACCGGCGGCTTCGAGATCGAGAGGCGTGTGATGGCTCCCCCGCGATAGAGCAGCGGTCCTTCACCTTGACCGCCTGCCAACAGCGCGACACCGGCGTCTGCCAGCGTTTGGTAGCCGTCTCCAATCGGCCGGGGCCCTTGTCCGTAAGGTTCGACATTCAGAGTCACGGCTTGCCCGGTAGCCAGTTGAATCAGCTCCGTCTTCGCGCCCAGTGTCAGCACGTATTGGCCGTCGCGCGAGATCCGAATCGGCTCGGCTTGTAACAAGTCGCGAGGCAGACTAGCGCCCGTTATCTGGCCCGCGGAGGAGACGTACGCGAGGCACGAGCTTCCTCCGAAACAAATCCCATTCGCCGTATAGACCAAAATCGCACCGTCGGCGGTGATATCGGGCTGCGTGAGCTGAAACAAATTGGTTCCATTCCCGGCTTGCAGCTGTCGCTGAACCTCCGCCACCAATTCAAAAGAGCCGGTATCTCCGAGATACCGGAATATTTTCGGGGACTCAAATTGATCACTGCCTCGTAGACGAAAGGGCGTGGAAAAATAAAGCTGCCGGCCCTCGCTGGTGGTGACGAGGTTTTGAAACTGGGCCGAGGCTGTCAAACCGGCAAACGTCAATAGCCACGCAGCGGTTCTCATACGGAAGGGAAGGCGGCTTCTGCTGGGCGCTAACGCATATCCAATGCCAAGTCATCATCGCTGCGTTTCCGGCAACTTCGGATCGCAAACGGGCATTTCCGGCGTCGATGCGACACAGGTCTGTGTCAGGATAGTCCCCCGTTCCGCCCGCTGCCTTGGGTTCAGTTCGGCTGGCGCTTCAGCGTGGGACGATCGTCGGAATCCGGCTTCGACTGAGAATCGTCGCCGCCCTGTTCGATGGGGCCCGTGCCGCTGCCGGGAGCACGACGGAGGCGGGGCCGGTCGGAATCGGCCGGCTCCACCTTGCGGCGGTTGTGCAGCATCGCCAGGCGCGCTTTCACGCTGGTGAATTCCGACGTGTTGACCACGTACTCGGGCTTCGGCTTGAGATCCTGCTGGATTTCGTTCTGCGCCGCCTTGATCCGATCGTCGGTCATGGGGTGGGTGGAAAACACCTTGGCAATGGAGCCGGGCTTTTTCTTCTCCATGGATTCGATTTTTTCGAAGAAGTCGACGAAGGCCGTGGGATCGTACCCGGTTTTGTACATATACTGCAAGCCGAGGAAATCGGCCTCGCGCTCCATGCCGCGCGAGAACTGGAGGAAGCCGAGGGGAATCGCCAGGTTGGCGCCCTGCATGGCGGCATATCCGGTCCATCCATAGGGTACGGCGATGGACGCCACCATCATGCCGATCTGTGCCAACTGGCCGCGAGTGGCTTGTTTGGTGCCATGGCGCGCGGCGACGTGCGCGATCTCGTGCGCCATGACGCCGGCGAGTTCGGCTTCGGTGTCAGCCTTGAGAAGCAGCCCGGAATTCACGAAAAAGAATCCGCCGGGCAGGGCGAAGGCGTTCACTTCCTCGCTATCGAGCACTTTGATGGTGAAGGGCACCTTGGCATCGGAGTTGCGAACGACGTTCTGGCCTACGCGGCTTACGTATTCGGCGATGATCGGATCGCTGATGATCTTCGCCTGGCGCTCCACTTCGGCAGCCAACTGGCGGCCGAGGGCAATTTCCTTTTCCAGGGAATAGAAATTGACGCCTTTGCCGACATTGCGGTCGCCGATGGCGTCGGGGTCGTCTTTCTTTTTGTCGCCGGCGCGGAGGGTCAACGAGGAAAAACCGAGAGTGGCCAGGAGCGCCACCGGAATGAAGCTCCGACATCTCATACGCGCGCTCCCCTTTCCATGGTAAGCCAAGAAAGATGGACGTACGGCGGCGCTAACTGGTTTCGCCGGGCCATGCTCCCACAAAGGGCGGGCCGGAAACCTGCCCTACGATAGGCACCCGCGCTATGGTGAAGGCATATGTCTCGCCTCGTGATCACGATCTTGCTTCCGTTCATGATGATGGCGCAGACCGCCACGATCGAGGGCAACGTGACAGACCCGTCGGGAGCCTCGGTTCCGGAGGCGTCGGTGATCGCGACACTGGAGAGTACCGGCGCGACGCGCACCGTCCGCAGCGGTCCGGAAGGGCGCTACCGCATGCCGGCGCTGCCAACCGGGATCTACACGATTCGATGTGAGAAGGCGGGGTTTCAGGCCGCCGAGATCCGGGGCGTTCTGCTGGCGCTGAACCAAACCCTGGAGCAGACAATTCAGTTGCGGCTGGCTACCGCGGGCACGACGCTGGATGTGCGCGAGCAGCCGGAAGCCCTGAACACCACGGCGGCTACGGCCGGAGTGGGAATCGGGGGTGAAGTGCTGGAAGAGACACCGTCGCAAACGCGGAGTTACCTGGGAATCGTGCTGCTAGCCCCGGGACTGGCGCCGGCCGCCGGATCGAATGCCCTGAGAAGCAAAGCCGGCGTACGGAGCGCGCTGCCGGACAGCGGGTTCACGTTCGCGGGGATGAGGCCGCGCAACAACAGCCTTTCGATTGACGGTCTGGACAACCGGGATGAAACTACGGGATCGAGCCGGGTGGCGATCGGACAGGAGGCTGTGGGCGAGTTCCGCGTCACGGCATCGGATGTTGCTCCCGAGTTCGGCGGAGCCGCGGGAGGCAACCTGAACGTGATTACGTTATCGGGTACGAACCGTTATCACGGCGACGTCAACCTGTTCGCCGCGGATTCATTTATCGAAGCGCGGAGCCCGGAGGAGGAGACGAAGGCGCGGCCCGCGCGGCGGGAGTACCAGCCGGAAGCGGCGTTGAACGGGCCGCTGCAGCGGGATCGCACGTTTTTTGCCGCCACGATCGAAGGCGAACTGGAGAACTCGGAAGAATTTTCAGAAATCGGCAGGGCCAACGCAAAGAGCCCGATCAATGCGGCGTTGGCCAGCCCCTTGTTTGCGCGCGCGGGCGTGCGAGAAATCTCCGAGCGGCTGTTCCCGGTTGCGTCGTCCTCAACCCAGACATCCTTGAAAGTGAGCCACCTATTCGGCATGTTTCACCAGGTGAGCGCGCGGTATGCGTTTTCGGGCGCGAGCACGGGAGGCGAAGTGCTGGGCGGCGATAATTTCAGCGACGAATCGGCACGGGGCGGCAGCCATAACCAGGACCAGTCGTTTGCCACGACATGGACGGCGATCGGCAGTCCGACGTTCGTCAACGAGGCGCGGTTCCAATATGCGCGGCGGAGAGTGAACCTGACGCCGAATTCGGAGGGGGCGCTGCTGGAGATTCCCGGAATCGTGAGCCTGGGAGAATCGCCGCTTCTGAACTCGTCGCGGATTGAGGACCACATTCAGCTGGTGGACGCGGCGACGCTGGTGCGCGGCGATCAGCAGTTCGGTTTCGGGGCGTCGGTGCAGCATGTCGCGCTGGATGCGCGGCTGGCGAACCGGTTTGCCGGAATCTTCGTTTTTCCGACGGTGGATGCATTCACCGCCGGAGCGCCGGACATGTTTGTGCAGGCCTTCGGCGATCCGCGAACCCGCTACGCCACCGATCCGATCGCGCTGTGGGCGCAGGACCAATGGAAGCCGGCCTCCGGCCTCACAGTGATGGCGGGCCTTCGGTACGAGGCACAAGTGCTACCGGGGCCATTCAGCAATGCGACGCGGAACGTGGCTCCGCGGCTGGGCGTGGCCTGGCACCCGCGCGGGCGGGGCCGCTGGGTATTGCGCGCGGGAGCCGGGCTTTTTTATGACCGGTACCCGCTGGCTTTTTTGAATGACGCGATGCAGAAAGACGGCGCCCACGGGTTTGAGCAGTATGCGGCGGGCTTGGCGGCAAGGCAAGTGTTTGCGCTCACGCAAGGTGGTACGGCGGGGGGTCCGATTCCCGGAATCGCGGCTTCGATCTACCGGCCCCAAGCCGGTTTCGGCGGCACCCCTACCTATGCGCGCAAATTCACGGCCGGAGTGGAGCGCGCGCTGGATGCCGACACGACCTTAACCGTCGAATATATGAATATTGCCGGGTATCATCTGCCGCGGCTGCGAAACGCCGCGCTCACCCTGCCGCCGCAATTCCTGCTGGAACAGAGCGCCAGTTCGCGATACGAAGGGGTAAGCGTCACGCTGCGCCGCCGCCTGACTAAAGAACTGACTTACCTGCTGGCCTACACGGCGGGAGCGGCGTACGACGATGCCAGCGATTTCAACGAGCAACCGCTCAATCCAGCAAACTTGCGGCTGGACTGGGCGCGTTCCCGACAGTACGAAGCGCATCGCGTGGTGGCGAGCGGCCTATTCGAATTGCCGTTCGACGACTTGGGAGCGGCGAAGTGGCTGCAGAACGTGGGGAAGAATTTCGACCTTGCGCCGGTAATTTCGGTGGGGAGCCCGCGGCCGGTGAATGCGCTGGCTGCAACGGACCTGTACCGCACCGGAGCTTATCCGATCACGGCGCGGCCGGACGGACTCGGGCGAAACCCGTTTTACGTACGCGGGCTGTTCAATGTCGACCTGCGCGCGACCAAAGGCTTCGCATGGTGGAAGGACCATGGCCTTTTCATGTTCGGCGTTGGCGTGTATAACCTGACCAATCACACCAACCCCGTTGCGGTCAGCCCCTATTATGGGCTGGAGACCTATCGCGGGCTGATCGAAGCGCTCAACCCGCGCCAGGTGCAGTTCAGTTTTCAGTGGGAGTTTTGAAAACCAGAGGTGCCGGTTCGCTAGTCCTGGTTGGCGCGGCGTCGGGATTTGAGAGCGCGGTTATTTCCCTATCTCATGGGAAATCGGAGAGTGAGGCTGTTCAGCCTGTTCATACTTGGTAACAGTGGGTGCTCGCGCTCTCGTGAAAGTTTTCGGGTCTTCGGTCGGCCTCGGACCTTTGACGACAAGGGCAGTTCCCAGACCTGCCCTATTTTATTCCGAAAGCTTATACGCTACCAGTTCGCCGGGGAAACCCTGGCCGCCGATCGCGATCACGATGTATTGCTTGCCGTTGTCCATGTAGGTCATGGGCGACCCGGTCTGGCCGGCGGGCATGAAGACCGCGCCCACTTCTTTGCCGGTCGCTTTGTCGTAGGCGCGGAGGCGCGCGGCGTTCCGGCCTTGCTCATCCGTGTACGTCCCCCGTTCGCCGGCGATGACCAGCGTCGAGGTCGTGAGAATGCCAACCAGGCCGCCGCGGCCCGTGCGCGGAATCGTGAGGCCTTTCAGCGCGGGATTGTTGCGGATGTTGTCGGGCGTTTCGCCATGGGCAACCTTCCAGGCGATTTCGCCTTGATCCATATTGATGGCGACGATCGAGCCGTAGGGCGGCTTGAACAGCGGGAGCCCTTCTACAGTCAAACCGCCACCGCCGCCTCCCTCGCCGCGGTTCCCGGCACGGTTGCCAGCCGCTGCCGCCGGCCGCGCGACACCCGATGCGTAATTAAAATCCGACTTCGCCGGGTCGGTGGGAACGAGTCCGAGCGAACTGACGTTGGCCCAGGTGAAGGTGTACAGCATGTGCGTTTGCGGATCATAGGATCCGCCGGGCCATCCGGTGCCGCCCTGGCAGCAGCCGGCGACGAGAGTGCCGAGAGGGCCTTCGGCTTTGCTGACCACCGGCGGCGTGAAGAGCGGACCCATTTTGTAGCGTGACGCAACCTTGATGGCTTCAGCGCGCAGTTCGGGGGTGAAATCGATCAACTCATCGACCGAGGTGCCGGTGCGGCCGTACGCCGGAGGTTTGGTCGGGAACGGCTGCGTGGGCGAAGTTTTTTCGCCGGGAACATCAGACTGCGGTACGGGCCGTTCTTCGATCGGCCAGATCGGCTTTCCGGTCGCGCGGTCGAACACGTAAAGCACCGATTGCTTGGTGGGCTGCGCGACGGCTTTCACGGTGCGGCCGTTGACGGTGAAATCGACGAGCATGGGCGCGCACGGGATGTCCCAATCCCAGATGCCGTGATGCACGAGCTGATAGTGCCACTTGCGCTGGCCGGTTTTGAGATCGACGGCCACAATGCTTTCACCGAAGAGTCCGTTGCCCGGGCGATGGCCGCCGTAGTAATCGCCGGTGGGCAGTTCCACGGGAAGGAATGCCATACCGAGCTCTTCATCGACGCTGATCTGGCCCCAGACGCCGGTGTTGCCGGTGTAATCGGCGGAATCGTTTTGCCAGGTGTCGTAGCCGAACTCGCCGGGCTTGGGGATCGTATGGAAGATCCAAAGCCGCTTGCCCGTGCGCACGTCGAAGCCGCGCACGTAGCCCTTGACGTTGGTCTTGCTCTTGGGAGAGCCGCCGGCGAGATGCGCTGCGCCGACAATGATGGTGTCGCCGGCCACGGTGGGGGCGGCGTGCAAGCCGACTTCGCCGTTGATGAGATCGATCTGCTGGTCGTCCTGCATCTTGAGATCAACGACGCCATTGTTGCCAAAGCTGGGAATGATATTGCCGGTTTTGGCGTCGAGCGCGATGAGGCGGTAGCCGGGTGTGACGAAGAGGATGCGCTCTTCGCGGCCGTCGGTCCAATAGGCGAGGCCGCGGCCGGAAAGGCGGCGCGGCGCATCGAGGCCGCGCTGGCCTTCCTCTTCGCGGTGGATCCAGAGCAGTTCGCCGTTGGCCGCATTCAGCGCGACGACATCGCGGCGCGAACCGGCCACGGAGTAGACCACGCCGCGGGCCATGAGCGGCGTGGCTTCCAGGTTGAATTCCGGTGTGGGCCCGAGACTCGCGGTATTGAAGCGCCAGGCGATCTGCAGCTTGTCGAAGTTGGAAGCGTTGATCTGGTCAAGCGGGGAATAGCGGGTATTGCCGAGATCACCGCCATAAGTGCGCCACTCGCCGTTCTTCGCGCCGGTTTGGGCGTTGAGGGCGGCCGCGGCGCACAATCCAATCAACAAGCGAAAAACAAGTCTGGACATCCGGATCTCCTCGATTCAGTGTTTGTCGGCGTAGGGACCGACCTCGGGCTTGGCCTGGGTATTGGTAAGGGGCCCGAGTTCGGCGGCAACGCCCTTGGCGATGGCGGCCGTTTCGCTGCCCGCCTGGAAGCAGGTGAAGTCGGGGCGATCGCGCCAGGCCAGCGGCCCGCAGAGGCGCTTGCCGGCGGCGAGGGCGGCGTCATGCACCACGTTGATGAGGCGTTCGTAATCGGGATCGCCCTGCTTGTATCCGGAGAAATTGCCGAGATCGCCGCTGGCTGCAAAAACCGCGTCCACGCCGGGAATCGCCGCAATCTCACGAGCCTGAGCCGCGCCGCCGAGCGTCTCGATCATTTCGATGAGAACCACATTCTGGTTGATGGTGTTCCGATAGCCGCCCGGCACGGTGCCCCAGAAATCGACCGAGAACGCCGGACCGCCACCCTGGCTGCGTTTGCCGAGCGGCGGGAAATAGGTCCAGTCTCGGGCGGCCGTACCTTCTTCGACCGATCGCACGGTGGGGACCACGACCACGAGAGCGCCCGCGTCCATGGCATGCTGAATCTCGCGCTCATCGGTATAAGCGACGCGGACTCCGGGCACGGCTTTGGCATGCGGACAGGTCGCCCACATTTTGGCGACGTTTTCCCAATCGCGGGAATCGTGCTGCATTTCGGTCCAGATGAAGTCATACCCGGCGTTGGCCATGGCGCAATAGGTGGACGGATCGGACGAGGCGAAGACGGTTCCGCCGGTCACTTTTTCCCCCCGCATCATCTTGAGCTTTACGGGGTTCCAGATTTTGGCATTGGCGGGCGCATCGAAGGTATGGCCGTATTTCCAGGTCTTCTCGTCAATAATGCCCTGATTGACGGCGCCGGCGGGCGCTTTTGTGATCGCCCCGGAATCTTTGCCGGCGGGCGCCGCCAGCGGGAACTTCAGCGTGCCGGGAGCGGCGTTGTTGGCGTACGGGTCGGCATTCGGGCGTGGCTGCTGCCCGGCTTGGCCCTGCGCGAGGGCGTGATAGGTGACAATGCCGAGCGCGGCGCACAAGGCAAGAATCAGGAACGAGCGATTCATGGGAGTCTCCTTCTTTCCGGCGACCAGAGCGCCGTTGTGACGTTTGATGGATTAGAGGGCAGGTCAGACTGGGTCTGCCGTTCACGATGGGAGTGGCGCATCGTTTCCAATAGGGTGGATTTTATCAGAGTGAGCAGGCCCCCGCTGATAGGATCGATCGGGCACGCGGAGGAACCGGCAACCGCCCAGGATTTCCATACGGTCGGTCAAGGCAGCGGGATGCGGTAGAGGTTCCGCTGCACGGCGCCCTTGTAGAACGCGTACAAGTCCGGGGTGGGGCCGCTGATGGCAGCCGTAGCGTCGATCCGCCGCACGCCTGCGAGGCGCGCCACTTCCTGTTCGGTCGCGGCGCGGCCGGCCGGGAGCCGTGTCAGAGCGTCGCCCGGAATGACGTATGTGCGGGTTGGGGTAAATCCGATAGACATCAGACGGCCCCCCTGCGCCGAGCCGAAATAGAGGGGACCGGGAACCAAAAGGGGCGGCCCGCCATCGAGCGAAAGAGCCTGCCAGGCCGGGACGGACGTTTTCGGCAAAGGCGCCCAAGCGATCAGCCGGCGGCCCTGTTGCCATACTTCTCCCATTTGCAATACCGGTGCCTCCAGGGCTCTCTTCAATCCGGTTCCATCGCGCTGCACGCGGTAGACATAGCCGGCGACAGTGCCCGCTATGGTTCCGCCGCCGGTGTCCACGTGGAAGAAGAGAATTTCGCGATCGGGACCATATTGGGGATAGCCGCCTTCCGCATTCGAAAGTAGGCGCGGAGGCGCGGAGTGGTCCAGGGAAGCGAGCCAAATCCGCGGCTTTCCCTGAGCGTCGGCAGTTTCCATCGCGATTTCGCGGCCATCCGGGGAAAGGTCATAATTGAACGCCGCGAGACCGCGGACGACAGGTTCGGAGCGGCCCGATTCCAGGTCCGCAATGCGCACTTCTCCGGCATCCCGATACCATCCCGAGTCCCCGGGGGCCTCGCGCACAATGCGGTAAAGAATCTTCTTGCCGTCGGGAGTGAAGAACGGTTGCGCGGCGTTGCCCTCGAGAGACACCTGTCGTTCGCCGCGGGAATCGTGGACCCACAGGGCGGTGTTCTGCAAAGCCACGGCTGTCACGATTGACTTGCCATCCGGCGCCATCGCGATGCCTTCCTCCTCGGTGGGGCCGGAGGTCACTTGCTCAGGTGCGCCGTCGGGAAATCTCTGGCGCCAGATGTGAATTCCTTCGACCGCGTTCGAGTTGAAGTACATCCACTTGCCATCGGGCGTCCAGGCAGCGAAGGTGCAGCCGCCCCCCGGCGGACCAATATTATGTCCCGGGGAACTGCCGTCGGCCGGAACCAGCCGGCACTGCTTCCAACGGTGGTCGTTCACCATCTCCACCAGCAGCACCCATTTGCCATTGGGCGAGAGGTAAGAGCGGTGGGCCATGTCGGGTTCGCCTGCCGGAACGTAGACGTCGCGTTCGCCGACGCGATTGTCCGCCGATGTTTCGAGCGCCATGTGCACGCCCATTTTGATCTCGGAGAACATCACCTGGTGCGGGCCGGTCCACACCAGCCCGGAAGCGTTCTTGAGCATCAACTGCGGCGTGCCGCCCAGCACGGGAACGGTCCAGGTATCCCATTCGAAGGTGTTCGGGTTCTCGACGGTATAGGCAATGCGCGACCCGTCCGGAGTGAATACCGGGCTCATTTTGACAGTGCCGTCGTGGGTCAGCTGCTGGGCATCGCCATCGGGCAGGATTTTGACGTATATCTCCCCATCGGTGACGAACGTCTGGCTGCCGCGAATGAAAGCGACCATTTTGCCGTCGGGCGAGAGGGCGGGCTGGCCCACCGAATCGGCGAATTTGGTGAGTTGGACCCATTGAGAGCGATCGGGAGGACGGCCGGGGCCGCGCAACCACCAGGTAACGCCGACCGCAACGATGGCGAGCGCAGTCGCCGCGATTGCCGCCCCGCGCCAGCGGTTGCGGCCCCCCTGCTCGCGCTCGAGCTTCTTACGGATATCGGCGATCCGCCGCGGACGCGGGGCAACTTCTTTTTGAAGACAATCGCGGAGAAGATCGCGTACGGCTGCCGGGGTCTTCGCGGGCAAGGCCTGCCAGTCCGGCTCGCGCTCGAGCACGGCAGCGAGCGTGTCCTGATTGGTATCGCCGCGAAACACACGCTTGCCGGTCAGCAGCTCGTAAAACAGGCAGCCGAAGGCCCAGATGTCGGCGCGCTCGTCGACCTCGAGGCCGCGCGCCTGTTCCGGGCTCATGTAGCCCGGTGTCCCCAACACCCGGCCAACCTGCGTGCGGCCCTCGGTAACGGTTGCCGCCGGATTGCCGTCCTCGTTTCGTTCGCTGGCGGCAATCGCTTTCGCCAAACCGAAATCCAGCACTTTTACCCGACCTTGCGGTGTGACTTTGACATTGGAGGGTTTTAAATCGCGATGAATGATCCCGCGACTATGGGCGGCTTCCAAAGCGTCGGCGACTTGGCGCGCGCGGTCAAGCGCGACCGGAATCGGGAGCGGACCACGCAGGGTCTCGCCCTCCACTAATTCGAGCACCAGGCACTCGACATCGCCCGATTCTTCCAGGCCATAGATAGCGGCGATATTGGGATGGTTCAACGAGGCGAGCGCGCGCGCTTCGCGCCGGAACCGGCCCAGCCGTTCCGGATCGCGCGCGAATTCGGAGGGCAGCGTCTTGAGGGCCACTTCCCGGCCCAACTTGCTGTCCTGAGCACGGTACACCTCGCCCATGCCGCCGGCGCCCAAGGGAGCCACAAGCCGGTACGGGCCGATCTGGCGGCCCAGTATCGATGCGGTGACAGTTTCGGCTGCGGTGTCGCTGCCCGGAGACGGTGCGTTCGCGAGCAGCTGTTCAACCTGCCTTCGTAATCGGGAATCTGCGCCACAGGCGCTATCCAGGAATGCGCCGCGCGCTTCCGGCGGCTTTTGCAGCGCTGCCCGGACAAGGTTTTCCGCATGTCCCCGGTGTTCCTGGTTCATCGCGGTCTCCTCCGTATTGGAACGATTGTAATTCAGTCCGGCGGCCCGCACCTTCTCGGTTCTTTACGGTTAGGGTCCGGACAGCGCGATCGTCTTTCCGGGCTGAGGGCCCGCGCCAGAGAGGAAGGCGAGAACCGCCGGATTTACGCGATCGGCACAGGTGGAAGGCGCAATGTGGCCGGCGCCGCCGCAGACGGCCAGGACGGATTGGGGCGCGGCGCGGTGCATGGCTTCGCCGAGCGCCAGGGGCGTAACCCGGTCTTCGCGGCCCCAAACGATCAGCATCGGCATCTTCAGCGCCGAGAATTTCGAATCCAGAACGTCATGGCCGGCGATCATAGAATCCCAGGCGCGGCGGACGACCCAGCTGTCCCGCTTCGTCGCCGCAAGGAAATCCCGCTTGACGAACTCCGGAAAGCGCGCGGGCGCGCCGACCAGAGCAAGGAACTGATCGACCTGAGCGCTGGTCTGGGGAGTAAACAGGATGGAGTCGAAGCCTGGCTGGAAATATAAGCCCGCGCTATCGAACAACAGAAGCCGCGAGATCCGCTGCGGTTGCCGAAGGGCGACCGTGGCGGCGATCCATCCGCCCATGGAAAGGCCGCCGAGTGCGGTCTGGCGAAGATGATTGGCATCGAAAAACGAATTGACAAAGGCCGCCTGCTCGGGGATCGAATAGGTGCGACTCGAAGGCTTGTCGGATTGGCCGAAGCCCGGCAGGTCCGGGGCGTAGACGTGGAAACCCGCTTGGACCAGGTCGGGCGCCAGGGCAGACCAGTCCTGCTGCGCCTGGGACGCGAGTCCGTGCAGGAGCACGACGGGGCGGCCGGCGCCCCCTTCGATGTAATGGATGCGCATGCCATCGATGACCATGGAGCGGCTGTGGATGCCGGCACGCGCCAGGCGGAAGCGCGTCAACTGACCGTTGACCCAGAGCGGCGCCCGCCATAAGAGGATCGCGAGCGCCACAATCGAAGTCACGAATACGATGAGAAGCCATCGCGCCGTGCGACGCCGTGGTTTCACTGTACCGATCGAGGGAAAATCCGTGCGAGTCACGACACCATCATCGCGCCGTTTCGGAAAAACCGAAGTGCGAGGCGAGCAGAGGGAATGCGGCGCGCAGGGGCACGGCGACGCGCGGAGCCTCGTCGAGATCGGTGCGCAACGCGACCATGATTCCTTTGACCACGCTGATGCGTCGCAGAACCGCCACACGCGCCGCCTGTTCGGCGACAAACTGAAGCTGCTCGAGATATACGGTGCGTTCTTCCGGCAACTGCTTCGCGTCTTTGATCGCGGCCGCGAGGCGGCGCAAGGCATCGGCGAGCTCCGGGTTGCGTTCTTGCAAATCGCCGATCACTTCATCTACTTTGCGCGTGACCGCTTCCAGACTGGCGGGCGCCGGGGTCGCGGGACCGGCCTGGAGGGCGGGGCCGATGTGGGCTTTACCGGCGGTCGCTCGGGGAATCTCCAGCACCAGGGAGGGGAGCTTGGGCTTGATCGGGACCTGGCACGCCATGTCGCGCTTCAATCCCTCGATGCCATCCTGAGCGCGGGCGCGCAGTTCCGCGAAGACTTCCGGGGCCGCCACCAGCGAATGCTTTTTGCACTCGGCGCGGAGCTCCATGACATCGGCCTGAATCATATCGCGCAGCTGATTCAACTCGGCTTGCGATCCGAGCTCGGGGTAATTCCGGATTATCTCTCTACGTAAGGCGATGCGCTGCTGGATCACCTGATTCAGGCGCTCGAGGCGAGCTTCAAAGATGGCGTGCAAACGGGCATCGGAATTCTGCAGGCCGCGCCGGGCCATCTCCGCCTCGATGCGCGATAGCCGGAGTTCCTGCTGGGTTTCGAGGTCCCGCAGAACTTTTTGGAAGCGCCCCTCCTCGACCGAACGAGCCTGTTGCAGATCCGTCAAACTTGCCTGAATCCTCATCTAGCAGTTTGCAGTGAAGTGTGCCCAACTGGAAGGTTGCCAAAGGTCAGGTTAACGGCGTACTCCGGCCGGCCGCTGTCAGCGATTAATGCCGCGAAGCAGGCGCCGCGCGGAAAAGCCGGCAATGGCGAAGAATACCGCGAAACTGATAGCAATCACAGTAATCTGGCGTGCCGCTGAGAGGCTGCTGACCGCGGGCCCGAGCGGGGCGGCGAAATCCAAGGCCACGCGCAGGTGGACTTGGGCGGGCTGATCGCGGCCCTGGCGGTTATCGATGAGCAGAACATAATCGCCGGCGGCGCGGACCTGATGGCGGATGTGCCCGGAGGCGGCCGGCTCGGTGGCTTCGAGCACGCCGTGGGGCCGGTCGTCGCGGAGGCGCTCCAGGTCTTCGCGCCGCATGAGGGCCAGGCGGACCTCCGGCGGCCCGGAGCGCACTTGAAAATCGGCGGAGACCAGGGCGGGTTTCTGACGGAGCCCGAGCTGTTCCACGTAGCGCCATTGCCCGGGCGGGATTTGATACACGTCGTCCACCAGCTCAACGTGTGTACTGGCGGCCAGGAGAATCAATGCAACCGGAATCATGCAGACAGGGGATAGGCCCCCCAGCCCTTATGTGGAGCACAAAGGGCTAAAATGGGCTCCATGAACGACAGTATGGCACAGCCGCGGGCGGAGCTTCCTTCGCTGGAATTACCGGGCTGGAAAACGGCGGTGAACTGGCTGGGCGCATCGGCTCTGGCGCTTTTGTTTCTGGCGTCCGGCCTATGGAAGATCATCGATTCGCCGGGTTGGGCGGTGCGCCTCACCCAGCTGAAATTTCCCGAGCCCCTGAGCCTGGCGGCTTCGATCACGCTGGGAATCGGCGAAACCGTCGGCGCCGTGCTCGTGCTTGTTCCGAAGTTCCGGCGGTGGGGCGCGATGCTCACGGGCCTGCTGTTGATCGCTTTCATGATTTACATGGGCGTGAACTACTCAGCGCTGAAGAGCGCGGACTGCAGTTGCTTCCCGTTTCTGAAACGGGTGGTGGATCCGATGTTTTTCGTCGAAGACGGCGCAATGCTGGCGGCGGCGATCGCAGCCGGAGTCTGGGCCAAGCCCGCCAAGGGGCTGCGCAGCGCGCTGGTGATTTTGGGCACGGTGGCCGTGTTCGCGGGTGTCTCGTACGGAGTGGCGGCGGCACGGCAAACCGGCACCAAAGCTCCGGACACGATCACGGTCGACGGCAAGCCGTATTCGCTTCAACAGGGAAAGATTCTGCTGTTCTTCTTTGATCCGGAGTGTATCCATTGCCTCAATGCAGGCAAAGCCATGTCGCACTACAACTGGGGCGATACGAAGATCGTGGCGATCCCGATCCAGCAGCAGCAATTCGCAGCCGGCTACCTGGATGACACGAAGCTGAAGGCAGGGATTTCGAACGATCTACAGGAACTGAAGGCGATTTTCCCGTACGTGGCGGTGCCGGCGGGCGTGGCCCTCGAAAACGGGCGGGAAAAAATGCCGCTTACAAAGTTTGAGGGTGACGAACCAGCCGCCACCCTCAAACAACTCGGCTTTGTGAAATAACGTTTAGCGGAACTGATCCGGCCGGCGTTTCAGGGTGGGACGCTCGTCCGAATCGGGCTTCTGCTGGTCGTCGCCGCTGGCGTCGATGGTTCCGGTGCCCGAGCCGGGAGCGCGCCGCAGACGCGGACGGTTCGGGTCGTCCTTGTTATCGATTTTGCGGCGATTGTGCATCATCGCCAGGCGACCCTTCACGTCGTTGAACTCGGAAGTGTTCACGACGTACTCGGGCTTGGCCACGAGGATCTTCTGGATTTCGTTTTGCGCCGCCTTGATCCGGTCATCAGTCATGGGATGGGTGGAGAAGACTTTCGCGACGGTTCCCGGTTTCTTTTTTTCGAGCGACTGGATCTTCTCGAAGAAGTCGACGAAGGAGGTGGGATCGTAGCCGGTCTTATAGAGATATTGCAGACCCAAGTAGTCGGCTTCGCGCTCAAAGGAACGTGAGAAGTTGAGGAATCCCATGGGAATCGCCAGGCCGGCGCCTTGCCGGATGGCATAACCGGTCCAACCGCCCATGAAAATGAGGGGAATCGAAGCGAGATTGATGATCTCGCCGCGGGTGGCCTGCTTGGTGCCGTGCCGGGCGGCGACATGGGCAATTTCGTGAGCCATGACACCGGCCAGTTCGGATTCGCTATCCGCCTTCAGGACCAGTCCGGAATTGACGAAGAAGAAACCGCCCGGGAGGGCAAAGGCGTTGATTTCCTCGGTGTCCAGGACTTTGATGGTGAATGGGACCTTGGCATCGGAATTGCGAACCAAGTTCTGGCCGACGCGGTTCACGTACTCGGCGATGATGGGGTCGTCGATGATTCTGGCCTGGCGCTCCACCTCCTGAGCCAACTGCTTGCCAAGGGCGATTTCCTTCTCGAGCGAATAGAAATTCACACCTTTGCCGACGTCGCGGTTACCGATCTCATCCGGATCGTTTTTTTTATCTTTGGCGTAAGCGCCCCCGGTCAGGAGACCAAGTGCGGCCACGCCTGCCACGAGCACTGAGGGGCGGCGGTTCATGCCGAAACTCCTGTATAGATCCACTATACGCCATCGCCGGCGTATGACGCTCTACTTCTAGTAACGTCAGGAGGTTGCGGTACGTTTCCTCTTCTCAATGAGGACGGTGCGGGTGTTAATAGAGGCCGAGACTGATGACTTTTCCGCCGCGATCGACCAGCACGTCGAGTTTGCGGTTCAGGTAGGAGTAGAAGACGCGGCCGTTTCTGGTGCGGGTGGTATTGACGTTCGCGCCCCAAATCTTGCGGCAGTCATCCCAGGTCATCTGATTAGGATACGCAAATACCGTGCGCAGGGTGCCGGTATCGGATTCGAAGTCCAACTCGAGCTCGTGGTAGCGTCCCGTGGGATCGGGCCATGCCAGGATCTGGCCGTTGGATTTTTTATTCTCATCGTAAGCCGGGCGGGTGCGTGCGGGCTCTCCCAGCATGGCTTCTGCGTCGCGTTTCTTCCAGATGCCGATCACCTGCTGCAGATACGCCGAGCTATCGCTTTTGAAGGCTTCCGGGAGTTCCGGTTTCGGCGCGGGGGGCGTGGGCGCTGCTTCCGGAGCAGGGGGGGCCGGAGCTGCCTGCGGCGCGGGAGCACCGGGCAGCGTCAGAACCACAGTATCGGCTTCATCGGCACCGTACAGGCATCCTAACGATGCGGTGAGGATTAGCAACAGACGACACGAATTCATAAGGCCCTCGGCGGTCACCCCGAGGGTACCTGGAAGTCGGAGTAGGAAATGCCTTGAATTTGGATGACGGCAGCCCTGCTCTCCGAAGTTAGGCGGCGCGCGACAGTTTGTCACTCGCAGGCTGACAACCTGTCGCTTTCCGAAGCTCGGAGTTATTTTGCTTTCAGCAACTTCCGCTTGGCCCGGAGCGTGCTTGGTGAGACCTGACTCGGGATCTCTCCGGAATGAAGCGACTGATCACAATCGGATACCTGGTGCTGATGGCTGGTCTTGCGTCGGCGGATCGGGGAACAGCGGCGGGGCAATCGAACAAACCACAGCCTTCCGCGCCGAGCGCAAATAGTGGATCGAATGGATCCAGCCAGCAGGGGTCAGGGAACGGCTCCAACGGCAATGCAACGGCAAACGACCCCGGGGTCCAACCGCCCGGTCTTCCGCCATCGGTAACGCCGACGCAGCCGCCCAAGAGCGGGAACGATAGCGGGAATCCGAATCCGGCAGCGTCCTCGCCGAGTAGCGGCGGTAACGACCAAGGGAAGGGTAACTTGAATACCGGCGCGACGCCGCCACTGCCGCCGGTGAATTCGGGCAGCGGTTCCGGCCATTCGAACGGGAATGATCATCCGCAGCCGCAGCCGCCGCAGGAGCCCATTACGCCGCCGGTGGCGGCTCCGGGGCCGGCGCCGCAACTTCCGGTGCAGAGCCCGGCGCCCCCACCGGCGGCGGCGGATCCGGCCCCGACGGCGCCGCAGCCAGCGCCCACGGGAAAGATCTCGAGCGACCTGCAGAACATCATCAACCCGACACCGACACCGGATGGAAAACAACCTGCGCCTACAGCCGTTCCGGTAATTGTCCAGTTTTCGAATCCGACCACTGTCTCAGACCAGCAGTCGCTGCAGAGCCTCGGCGCCGTGAGCACGTCGGACTTGCCGCTGATTCAGGCCAGCGCGGTTACGGTTTCCGCGGACCGGGTTGCGGATTTGGCAAACTTGCCGAACGTAGCGTTCGTGTCTCTCGACCGGCCGGTTGCCGCGACTTTAGATTATGTGGACAGCGCCACGGGCGTCGATCTCGAATGGAAATATGGGTGGGACGGTTCGGGCATCGGAGTAGCGGTGATCGATAGCGGGATCTATCCGCACGGAGATTTGTCGGACGAGCATTCCAACTCACGCATCGTATACCGGGAAAGCTTCACGGGCTCCCGCACCGCGGACCCGTATGGCCACGGCACGCACGTGGCAGGGATCGTAGCAGGAAACGGCAGGAACTCTCAGTCACAGGCCAGCGGAAAGCTGTATCGAGGGCTGGCGCCGCGCGCGAACCTGATCGACCTACAGGTGCTGGACGCGAATGGGCAGAGCAACGACAGCACGGTAATCGCGGCCATTCGGCGAGCGATCGAACTGAAAGACAAATACAACATTCGCGTGATCAACCTGTCGTTGGGGCGGCCGATTTTCGAAAGCTACCAGATGGACCCGCTGTGCCGCGCCGTGGCAGAAGCATGGAAAGCCGGGATCGTGGTGGTGGTGGCGGCGGGCAACCTTGGGCGAAACGGTTACGGAACCGTACTGGCGCCGGGAAACAGCCCCTACGCGATCACAGTGGGTGCGATGAACATGAAAGGCACCTATTCGCGGTGGGACGACCAGATGACCAGTTATAGCTCGAAGGGCCCGACGCAATTGGACCTGGTCGTGAAGCCGGATCTGGTGGCTCCCGGTAATAGCATCGTGTCCGTGCTCTCGCCCAACTCGCAACTGGCCCAACGGTATCCGGACAATCTGGTGGATCCGAGCGGTGGGGCAATGGGGCAGTTCATGCCCGAATACCTGCGGCTGAGCGGCACCAGCATGGCCGCGCCGGTAGTGAGCGGCGCGGCGGCATTGATGCTGCAGCAACAGCCGGATCTGACACCGGATACGGTGAAGGCGCGGCTGATGAAGACGGCGTCGAAGGGATTCCCGGCGTTGAGCACCGTGAAAGACCCGGCGAGCGGCGAGGTGTTCACGTCGCAACCGGACATTTTCACGGTCGGAAGCGGCTACCTGGATGTGGCGGCCGCCATGAGCAATACCGACGTGGCGAGCTTGCCGAGCCTTTCACCAAAGGTCAGCTATGATGCGACGAGCGGGACCGCGCACCTGATCGCGGATTCGTCCGCGGTTTGGGGATCCTCGGCCGTCTGGGGCAGCTCGGCGGTTTGGGGCGACCACGTTTTCGTTCCGGATCCACAGGGGACGACAGGACTTTCAGGCTCGTCGGCGGTCTGGGGCTCGTCGGCCGTTTGGGGCTCGTCGGCGGTGTGGGGCAGTTCGGCCGTTTGGGGCTCGTCGGCGGTGTGGGGCTCGAGCCTGCAAGGCAGCGGCGAAAAGTAAATTGTCGCCGGTGCGGGCGCCGAAGTATTGAGATACGGCGGGAGGGCCGCTATCCTGCTGGGGTGCGATGGCTACGAATCCTGGTGTTTCTGGCTCCGCTGCTGGCGACGGCAGATGATTGGGAGCCGCTCCAATTTCTGATCGGCCAATGGACAGGGCAGGGGACTGGCAGCCCAGGGAACGGCGCGGGCAGGTTCTCGTTCACACCGGATTTGCAGGGGCACATTCTCATTCGCAAAAGCTTTGCGGAATATCCGGCAGCAGGCGGCAAACCGGGCTACCGTCACGATGATCTTCTGATCGTGTATCGCGATGGCGCCGAGCGGCAATGGCGCGCGATTTATTTCGATAACGAGGCACACGTCATTCGGTATACGGTGGCAGCTTCGGCGAAGGAGGCCGTTTTTACGAGCGACGGCACGAAGGCCGAGGCACGTTACCGGATGACATACCGCGCCGCAGAAGGGACGGACCGCCTCGGCTTTCGATTCGAAGTGGCGGCGCCCGGAAAGGAACTGACGCCGTATATTGATGCCGTGATGCGGAGGGAAGCACCCGGCCAGTGAAACAACGGAGGGCGCTCAGCAGCCGTGCTCGCGCACATGCTCCTGCCAGGCTCCGACGCTGCGTTCTTTTTGGGCGAATATCAGATCGAGCCTCTGATCCAATTCCGTGGCGCGATCGGGTTCACCGTTGTTCCGGGCTTCTGCCTGCTTGCGAGACAGGTCGGTGATCTCATCCAGCTTCTGAACGACCTGGGAAAGCAACTCGCGGTTTTTCGCACAGGCGCTCAAACCAGACACGCTGACATTCTCGCACGACGCTGCCGAAGGCAGCCGTACGAACTTCGACAACAGGCCGGGCGAGCTGCCCGGCCTGTGTGCTGGGCGCAACAGAAATTCCTTACTTGGCAACGCCGAGGCTACTCAGCGTGGCTTGATCGAGCCGTCCGGTCACGTTCAGATTGCTGTTCTTCTGATATTCGCGGAGGGCTGAGCGGGTTTCCGCAGTCATGCTGCCGGTGACGTCTCCCTTATAGAAGCCTTTGTCCCGGAGCCGGCGTTGCGCCGACGAAACCGCCGCCGATGACGGCGCCGCGGCCGTGCTCAGCTCTGACCGATCAGCCTCGCCGGTGCTGCGGTTGGCTTCGGCGGTGCTGCGGCTGGCTTCGTCGTGGGACCGGACGCCGAGCTTATCGCGGGTTTGCCGGTCGAGCTTTCCGTTGACCTTCAGATTTTTGTCACGCTGAAAGCTGCGAATGGCTGCGCGAGTCTGGGGCCCGTCAATGCCGTCCACGCTGCCTTTGTAGTAACCGTCGTCTTTTAATTGCTCCTGCGCGCCCCGAACCGTCTTTTCGGAATGGCCCCGCGCTTGCGCCGCTGGGGCGAAGCCCATGAGGCCTCCGGCCAGAATTGCCGACAGAGCAACGTTCTTACAGTATTTATTAATGCCAATCATATTCCACCTCACCTTTTAAATAGGGACCTGCGACTGATACTGCAAGTGCCCTGCCATAGGGACGCCGGAGCGAGCGGGCGCAGGCGGCGCGGCACGTGCGAATAAACGGCGAAAGTCCGGTTTAATTTTTTATGGAGTAAATCTCTGGTAAAATAGCACTTAAGCCTCACGAGGAGTCAGCTTTGGCAGATCAGCAGAATCCCCCGCAAGGTCCCCCTGTGCCCCCATCGGGCGGCCAGCCGCCGTTGCCCGGAACGGGAGGAGGCGGCGGCGGGAATTTAGTTCCCATCAACATTGAAGAGGAGATGCGACGGTCGTATCTCGATTACGCCATGAGCGTGATTGTGGGCCGCGCTCTGCCCGACATCCGCGACGGTTTGAAGCCGGTGCACCGGCGCATTCTGCACGGCATGAACGAGCTGGGGCTGGCGCCCAACCGCCCGACGCGGAAATGCGCCAAGATCACCGGCGACGTGATGGGCAAGTACCATCCGCACGGCAACGCGCCGATTTACGATGCCTTGGTTCGCATGGCGCAGCCGTTTGCGATGCGATACCCGCTGGTGGACGGGCAAGGAAACTTCGGCTCGATTGACGGCGATCCGCCGGCGGCCGAGCGATACACCGAAGCGCGGCTTTCGCGGATCGCGATGGCGCTGCTCGAAGACATCGATAAGGAGACCGTCGATTTCCGGCCGAATTACGATGAAACCGAATCGGAGCCGGAGGTTCTGCCGACGCGCGTGCCGAACCTGCTGATCAACGGATCGGCCGGAATCGCGGTGGGAATGGCGACCAACATCCCGCCGCACAACCTGCGGGAGACAATCGACGCGGCCATTCACCTGATTCAGCAGCCGAACGCGTCACTGGCGAAGATTCTGGAATTCATTCCGGGTCCGGATTTTCCGACGGGCGGCTTCATCTTAGGCCGCCAGGGAATTCTGGATGCTTATACCAAAGGGCGCGGGCAACTGCGGCTGCGGGCGAAAGCGGCCATTGAACGCACCGGCAAGGATCGCGAGCAGATTGTCGTCACCGAGATTCCGTACCAGGTGAACAAGTCGAAGCTCATCGAGCACATGGCCGAGTTGGTGAACGAGAAGAAGATCGAAGGCATAGGCGAAATCCGCGATGAAAGCGACCGGGAAGGCCTGCGCATCGTGATCGAGCTGAAACGCGGCGAGCAATCCGAAGTGGTGCTGAATAACCTGTACAAGCACACGCAGCTGCAGATCGGCTTCGGGATCATCATGCTCTCGATAGTCAACGGCCAGCCGCGGGAACTGGGCCTGGTGGAGATGCTCAAGTACTTCATTGAGCACCGGGTCGAGGTGGTGCGGCGGCGCACTGAGTACGAGTTGCGGAAAGCGCGCGAGCGCGAGCACCTGTTGCTCGGCTTTCAGAGGGCGCTGCAGAACATAGACGAAGTGATCCAACTGATCCGCGCGGCCCGACAACCAAGAGAAGCGCGGGATTCGTTGATCGCGCGGTTCCAGTTCACAGAACGGCAGGCGCAGGCGATCATCGAACTGCAGTTGCAGCGGCTGACCGGGATGGAGCAGCAAAAAATCCTGGAAGAGTTGGCCGAGATCCAGCGCCGGATCACCGAGTACCTCGAGATCCTCGGCTCCGACAAGGTGCTGCGCGAGCTGATCGTCAAGGAGTTGAAGGAAGTCCAGAAGGACTTCGGCGACGAGCGGCGCACCCAGATTGTGGAAGATCCGGGCGACATCAAGCTCGAAGACCTGGTGCAGATGGAAGATGTGGCGCTGACGGTGACGCGCGGCGGGTACCTGAAGCGCACTTCCATTGACACCTACCGGCGGCAGTCGCGCGGGGGTAAGGGGCGGATCGGCATGGGCACGCGCGCCGAAGATGTAGTGGAGCACCTGCTGGTGGCATCGACGCACAGCTACCTGCTGATCTTTACCAGCCGCGGCCGCGTGTATTGGCTGAAGGCGTACGAGATCCCCGATGCCAGCACGACGGGCAAGGGCAAACACATCTCGGGGCTGATCAACCTGCAACCCGATGAGACGGCGAAGGCGTTTCTCCCGGTGAAGGACTTCGTGCCCGATCAGTACATCGTGATGGTGACCAAGCACGGAGTGATCAAAAAATCGGAGCTCACCGAGTTCGATAATCCGATGTCGCGCGGCATCATTGCGGTATCGCTGGATGATGGGGACGAACTGATCGCGGCGAAGATCACCAACGGCAATAACTATGTATTCCTGGGGTCGCACGAAGGACAGGCGATCCGGTTCAAAGAGGAACAGGTTCGGCCGATGGGGAGGCAGGCGCGGGGCGTCCGCGCGATGGACCTGGCGGAAGGCGACTCGCTGATCGGCATGGAGGTGGTGGAGAAAGAAGGGTTGATTCTTTCGATTGCCGAGAACGGCTACGGCAAGCGGACGGAATTGGAGGAATACCGGCTCACCTCGCGGGGCGGCAAGGGCGTCATTAACATGAAGACGACCACGAAGACCGGCAAGGTAGTGGCGATTCTTTCGGTCAAGGAAGATACCGATCTGGTGATTGTGAGTCAGAACGGTAAGATCATCCGAATCGAATCGTCGGAGATCCGGCAGGCCGGACGATCGACGCAGGGCGTGCGGCTGGTGACGCTCGAGGAAGGCGACAAGGTGGCGGCGGCGTCGGTGATTCCAGACACCGAAAACGGCAACGGCAACGGTCAGGAGAACCTGCCGGTGCAGTGAGGCGCGGTTGCGGGAAAAGCAAGACAAACTGTTCGAATCGCTGAAGCCGATGGGTCGCGCGATGGTGGCGTTCTCGGGCGGCACAGACTCCGCGTACCTGGCGTGGGCAACGCACCGGGTGCTTGGAGACGGCGCGCTGGCCATCACGGCAGACTCGGCCTCGCTGCCGGAATCGCATAAGCGGGATGCCGAAGCGTTTGTAGCGCGCTTTGGAATTCCGCACGAGTATATCGAAACGCGGGAGTTTGACAACCCGGCATATACACAGAACAACCCGGACCGCTGTTTCCACTGCAAGGACGAGTTGTTCACGCGGCTGCAGGAACTGGGACGCGTGCGCGGGTTCGAGCATATCCTGTATGGTGTGAACCTGGACGACCTGGGCGATTACCGTCCGGGACAGAACGCCGCGAAAAAGCACAAGGTCGCCGCACCGCTGGCCGACGCCGGTCTGACGAAAGCCGAGATCCGCGAATTATCGCGCGAGGCGGGACTGCCGACCTGGGACCGGCCGGCTTCGGCGTGCCTGAGTTCACGCATCCCCTACGGCACGGCGGTGACGATCGAGAACGTGAAGACCGTAGAACGGGGCGAGGAGCAGATCAAGGCGCTGGGCTTTCGCCAGTTCCGCGTTCGCTTTAACGGCCCGACAGTGCGGATCGAGATCGCACCGGAAGAGATGGCGCTGGCGCTAAACGTGGATATGGCCAGGCGCTTCACGGCGATCTTCAAGGAGCTGGGTTTCCAGTACGTCACTCTCGACCTGGAAGGTTACCGGCAGGGGTCGCTGAACGAAGTGCTACACCTCGTAAAATAATACGGCTGTTCAGCGCGGCGCCGGCTGCCCGACGGTAATCGGATATCCTGATACAAACGTCGTGTTAAACAATCTTTATCGGCTGCTGCCTCCGGAAGGCGCCAAGATTCTGTTGGTGCTGTTTCTGTCGTTTCTCACGGGGCTGGAAAGGGAAGAGCATAAGAGCGGCAATGAACAGTACTCGTTCGGCGGGGTGCGCACTTTTCCGCTGATCGGGCTCATCGCTTACGGCGTGTCCTTCCTGGCGGGCGGCCAGATTGTCCCGATAGTTCTCGGTTTCGCGATCGTCGCCGGATTCCTGATGCTGTCGTACCGGCACAAGCTGCAGAGCTCAACGTTCGCGGGGATGACCACCGAGATGTCGGCCCTGACCACATACATCGCGGCGGCGCTGGTTTACCGGGAAGAATATTGGATCGCCACCACGCTCACGGTGGCGAGCGTGCTGTTGCTGGAACTCAAAGCGACCCTCGAGGGGCTGACCAAACGGGTTCCTCCCGAGGAGATTTTTACCTTCACCAAATTTCTGCTGTTGACGGCGGTGATCCTGCCGGTACTGCCCAACCAGGAGTTCGGGCCATTTCGCATCAACCCGGCCAAGACATGGCTGGTTGTGGTGGCGGTGAGCACGGTCTCGTACGGCAGCTACGTCATTCAGAAGGTCACGAAAGGGCAGGGAGGTGTTCTGCTGGCGGCGCTGCTGGGCGGGGCATACTCATCAACGGTGACGACCGTAGTGCTGGCGAAGCGCGCGGCGCGCGAGAATCGACCGCATCTGTTCGCGGGCGGCACTCTGATCGCATCCGGGATGATGTATCTGCGTCTGGCAGGGCTGGTCACATTGTTTAATCGAAGTCTGATGGGAATGCTGGGCGCGCCGTTCCTGGTCCTGGCGGCGCTGGCTCTCGGAGGCGGCTGGCTGTGGACGCACCTGCCGGATGAACACAGCGGCGCCGTGCAGCGGGAATTCGAGCCGAAGAACCCGCTGGAGATGCGCGCGGCACTGTTTTTCGCGGGGTTGTTTCTGGCGATGCTCGTGGCCACCCAGCTGGTGGTGATGTATCTCGGAAAGGCGGGCGTTTATTCTCTCGGCGCGATCATGGGCGTCTCCGACGTAGACCCGTTCATCATGGGAATGACGCAGGCGGGCGGCAGCACAACGCCGCTGACTGTAGCGGCTTCGGCGATTTTGATTGCGGCCGCGAGTAACAATGTGATGAAAGGCGTATACGCGTACTCGATCTCCGATCGCAAAACAGGCAGGCAGAGCATCCTGTTTCTGGCAGGGTTGGCGATTGCAGGGCTGGTTCCGCTGGCGTGGCTAGCCGGGTAAAGACCGCTCCCGGCGGTCGCCGCACGGGGAGGCCGGATTAGCGGGGCGCGCCGCCTTCTTCTTCCTGCTTGCGGGCGCCGCTGAGAATATCCTTGAGCGCGTAATTGCCTTCGTGACAGGCGTACTCGAGAAACTGGTACCTGTCATCGCGCTTGAGTAGGATCCGGAGTGTCCAGGGCCTGGTCCAGGTTTGCGGATCGTCGATGGTTGCCTGGTAATTCAGCGTGTTCTCATCGACCCGGGTGAGGCGCTCGATGAGGCGGAGGTCTTCGCTATTGCGGCCGCCTTCGCCGTTGTAAGCGACGCCATTAGAGCCGATGCTGGTTTTGTTGGTGAAGTTGGTCGTTTCGATGACGAGCGTGTTGCCTTCCCAGTGCCCGCGCGAGTCGCCCATGTACATGTGAATGTTCGTCCCCACATGCGGGCGGCCATCGAGCGGAATGATACGCGCCTCGTGGATCATTTCGTTGCGAATCACGACGTATCCGGGCGCCTGTAGGATCTGGTTGCCGTTGTTGTAGACGACGGGGATTATGGAGCCAACGGCACCGCGAGTGATGCAGCGATAGTAGAGGTTCACGTCCTCGTAAGTATTCGCTTTGCCGGCCCACTCGGCGGGCGTCTTGGCCTGAATGGCTTTGCCCGCGGCGGTCATGGGTGGGAGGCGGCCGTCGGGCGGATCGATGATGAGCGAAGCCTGGCGCGTCGGCCGGCCGCGTTCGGTCCAGTAGGAGGGCGGGCCGATACCGACGCGCTCGTCCTTGGGCGCGAATTCCGCGGAATCGGCGGCGGAGGCGCGCTGGGCCTGGGAGACGCGCTGGGCGAATTCCTGATCGTTCAGTTCCGAGCGCTCGCCGAGGGCTTTGGAGCGCTGCATGGGAACGCCCATGTTGCCGGGCCAGATGCCTTGTAGATCGGGATCCCCCCACGGAGTTCTGGGTGGGGTCCACGGGTCGGCGGGTTTGCCGGTTCGCTGACCCATAAGCGCGGGCGCCAAGGGGAGCGCCAGCGCGACGAAAACGAGAAATCGGCGCATAGGCAACACCTACTTCTTCTTAAATTGCCCGTACAGCAGCTCTTCGGCGAACTCCACGCACTTGAACTCGAGGATTTGCGCGTTCTTCTCGACGCGGCGATAGAGCGGCATGCTGATCTTCCACGGACGGGTGAAGACCGAAGGATCTTCGATGGTGGCTTCGTATTGCAGATGGTCGCGGTCGGTGCGGCTCCAGCGCTCGACGACGTGGAGGTTAGCGCTGGCGAAGTCGCCGGCCCGGTCAAACCACGCCAGACCGTTGAGACCAGTCACATCAATGACGAGCGTGTCGCCCTCCCAGTGTCCGTTGTTGGTTCCCATCCAGGTGTCGGACCCGGCTTCGACCGGCTTACCCATATTGACGAAGCGGTTGGCGCTGGCATACTCGTATACGAACAGAATGCCCTGCGGGGACTGGACAATTTGAAGCGGGTAAGGCATGTAGTTGGCGCGGGGAATGCCCGGCATGTAGCACTTGGCTTCGGGATCGCTGGTCCGGCGATTGGCGAAATTAGTCTGCTTCTTTTGGAGCGCGGCGGGAAGATAGGGGATGGCGCCGCCCTCGACAACGGACTGCCCGGCAGGCACGGCCCCGATGGCCCCGGTCTCCCACATGGGTCCAGGCTGCGGGGAGTGATCCTGCAGGTCCCAGTTGGCGGTATTCAGCGCTTCCCAGATTCCGTTCAAGTCGGCGCGGCCTCCGGTGGAGCGCGATGCGCGAGGAGTTTGAGTCAAAGCGGCCGGGATTGCGAGGGCCACCAAAAGCGTAGCTGGAACGAAGTAGACAGGCCGATGATGGATCAAAATGATTTCTCCCGACGCGCGAGCGGAATACCGGTTTCGATGCTACATAAGACTCGACAGAAGTGTCAAGGCGGGAGCTATTGGTAGCTCACAGGCTTAGATTCGATCGAGATATCGCGGAAAAAGCCCACGTCGAGCCCCGGCGCGGTGAAGCTGTTGTCAAGAGGATGGCTGGCGAGGAAGATGTATCCGCGACCAGGAGCGGTATTGGAGCCGGCGGCGGACGGAACCGGCAGGGCCGACAGTACAAAGGAGGGAATCGTGAACGAGCCTTTGCTGCGCTCTTCGCTGCAAAGGAAGATGCCGCTTGTTCCAGTTGCAGGGTATGAAGACGTACCACCAACCAAGACGTGGCCGGGGCCGGCATCGGTGTTCCAGGTGATGGTGAGGCTCGCCTGGCGATTGACCCTGGTGATCTGCGGCTGGTTGGTCCAGTGCAAGGTCGCGGGCAACGCGAGAGAGGCGGAGAACGCACCGACGTCAGCACCTCCCAACCCGGTAACCGTGTAGGTGCCCGGCGCGAGCCCGCTGGAAGTTGCAGCAAGAGGCAAGATCGCGCGATAGTCGCCGCCCCTAAGCTTACTCGCGGAGGCGCTGCCGGCCGGACCGGAGACCGTGAGCGAGCGGCCGGCATCGAGCACCGCGCCGTGCTGCCGCGGCATGACAGCCGGAAATCCGCAATCAGCCGTAACGCAGACTCCGACGGAACAGGAGCCGACGGCGGAGAACGTCGAGGTGATGTAAGAAAGCGCGGCTGCGACCTTGTGGACGATTCCGAAATCGGCGACGAGCACAATCGGTCCGGCGGAGGCAAGGGCGGCCTCGATTTGGGCGCGGTCGAATCGGGGACGTTCGCCCTGGCGCCGAGCGTTTCGGTAAGACCGCAGAGCATCGCGAACCGCTTTGCGCGTCGGAGTGCGTGTTTTGGGTGAACGCGAGGCAAGAGAAAGCATGCTTTCAAAAGACGAGATCCAGGAAATGGCGCCGAACTCGTGAACGGGAATCCGGCGATCGATGCGATAGGAGAAAGTATTCAACTGCGATTGAAGGCCTAAGCCGATGGCGCCGAAGCGGAGATCTTCGCCGGCGGCCGCTTTGGCCAAGGCGCTCTGGGGTAAACCGATGGTGTCGCGGCATTGGCGGCCTTGCGGAGTGATGGCGAGGGATGTGAAATTGCCGGTGGAACCATGGGCGCGAATGGCCAAAGGGACGAAGCAGCCGGACACGCCGGTTGGCACATCGAAGGCCACCTGGTCTACGCCGGCGCAACATCCCGACCGGCCCGCGTAGTGAACCACGGCGGGATTATTCCCGACGAAGACTTCGACGCCTCCGAGATCGCCTGCCAGCGGCGCGGCGGCTTCGTTGCCCGCCGCGGCGCCGATACCGGTAGCCCATGCAATCAAAGTTTCACCTGGGTTGGCGGCGAACGAAGGGCCGATGACCTGGTAGTCCGGGGTTGTGACCGCGCCTGAACCGGTTCCGCCCTGGTTGAGAGTATAGACGCCGATCGCGGACGCCGCCACGGTGATCGGGACGGACGCGCTCGATTGGCCGTCATAGGTGACGACGAGAGTGCCGGCGCCGAGGGGTGTTTGGGATGGCAGCACAGCGCCGATCTGGCGGGAAACCGTGTAGACCATCAACGCCTGGACAACGGTGGATCCAACCTGAATCCGCACGGAGGAGCCGCCCAATTGATCGGAAAGAGGGAATAGCGCCTGCGCCAATTCGGAGGGGCCGAGGTTCGATCCGAGAATCACGAATAGAGAGCCTTGAGCGATTCCCGCCTGGTTTTGTCCGGCGCGCCAATAACTGGCGGAGTTGGCGACCGCATCCACAATGACGGCTGTCGGCTGGCTTTGCGAAAACCCGGCCGGCAGAAGCGCCAAGCCGACGCAGATTAATAATTTCATACCCGTTGATCTGAATATAACACTACACAGCGCCACTACCGGATCAACGGAGGAGGCGAAAAAATGCTCCGCGGCGCGCTAGACCTTGAAGCGCGGCAGGATCTTCTCGGCATTTTCACGCTCAATGGCGCGCATGACTTTCGCCGAGAGGCCGAGGTGCGGCAGCTCATTCACTGTGGATTCGACGGGTTCGAACGGGAAATCGGTGCCGAACAGGATGTGATCGGGAAGCGCGAACTTCATCATCGCAGCCATGGGGTAGGGAAAGCTGGCATGGGCGATATCGATGTAGAACTTTTGCAACTCGGCGATAACCCCGTTGGGGATGTACTCATCGTGTTTGGGATCGTGCGGATAGCGATCCTTGATCCGCCCAGCGATCATGGGCAGGGTGCCGCCGGAATGCGGAATGATGATCTTGAGATTGGGATATTTGTGGAGCACGCCATTGGCGAGAATGCTGGTGCACCCGCGGGTAATGTCGAAATCAAATTCGTTCATCGCGGTGGGGACGCTGTCATTCAAGTTTGTGCAGCAGGGCGGCGCCAGCGGATGCATATAGACGATGGCATTGCGCCGGTTGAGCTCCTGCCACATGGGTTCGAAATAGGGATCACCCGGCCAACGGCCCTTGTTGTCATTGGTATAGATGCCGATGCCGTCGGCTTTCAGCGAATCGAAGCCGTACTCGATTTCCTTCATGACGCCGTCGATGTCGGGGAGCGGGACGCCCGTAAAAAGCCCGAAGCGTTTGGGGTGATCGGACATGACTTTGGCGCCGTAATCATTGCCTTTGCGGACAGCGGCGCGACCCTTTTCGGTATTGTCGTAGAGGACATCGCCCATCTGGGTCATGGAGAGAATGGCGACTGCGATCTCGAACTTATCCATGGTTTCGAGAGCCACTTCGGGCGTCCACTCTCCGTTGCGCAGCGCGCGAGCTCCGCGGCCCCCATTGCCGACACCGGGGGGAACATGGTGATAATGAACATCGATGCGGCCGCCCTTGGCGGTGGATTTGTTGACGAACTGCCCGAACAAATCCCGCGAAGCGGCAGTCGCCGCCGCGGCAGTGAAGCCGAGAGCGCTCAATGCATCGCGACGAGAAATCCTGCGTTCGTTCATGATTCCAGCCCCTTCCAGTTAAACCGCGGAGTTTTTGAAGGTATCACAGTTGACACTGGTTTTGGCGGAATGGAGAGCGCGCCGATTTCCGGGAAAATGAGGAACGGATACTCCTGTATAATCTTTGGCAGCGAAAAAAGGGGGCCTGTCCATGGCAACGTTTGTGAACAATCCGATCGAGCGCCGTTCGAGTGCGGACGAATTCGCACCGACTCCGGCCGAAGTGCGCGAGCAACTGGCGCGGCTGCTCGACAGCTCTCTGTTTCGGAGCAGCCGGCGGTATCCGGGAATGCTGCGGTTCATCGTAGAGCGGAAGCTTGACGGGCACACCGAGCAACTCAAAGAGCGGACTCTCGGGGTGGAGGTCTTCGGGCGGCGTGCGGAGTATGACACGAACCAAGATCCAATCGTGCGGATTTCCGCGGGCGAGATCCGCAAGCGGCTTGCACTGTACTATCAGCAGCCGGGCCATGAACGGGAATTACGGATTGAATTGCCGCTCGGGTCGTACGTGCCCGTCTTTCATCCGCCCGTGGGGGCGCCGAAGCCGGCGCCGGCCCGATGGGCCGCGCGGCCGTTCCGGATCGATCGAAGGTGGTGGTGGCTGGGAGTTGCGGCGTGCGTGCCATTGGCGGCGCTTTCCTGGAACCGCACCTCTCCCGCCGAACAGTTCTGGCGGCCCGTGCTCCGGCCGGGCAGCGCGGTGTCTTTGCTGGTGGCGCGGAGCCCGGTCGATTCCGGGCACCTGGTATCGGGGGCCGCGTTTGCCTCGCGTTCTTCGAATATTGCGTGGCCGGATGCGATGACACTGGCGAAGTTGAGCGGACTTTTACAGAGCATGGGCCACCCGGTTGACATCCGCCGGGAAGACCGGGCCAGCTTCGATGATTTGCGCCAGGGGCCGGTCGTATTGATCGGGGGATTCAACGACGGCTGGACGCTCCGCCTTATGGACGAGGGGCGTTTTCGGTTTCAGCACGAGGGCTCGTTCTGTTGGATTCAGGATCAACAGAACCCCGGCTACCGGCGGTGGAGTATCGACCTCGGTTCTACCGACGAGCGCGGGATTCCCATTTTGGCTCACGATTACGGGATCATCTCCCGGGTGGCGAATCCGAAAACAGGGAAGGCCGTGGTGGTGGTGGCCGGGCTATGGGGATACGGCACTTTAGCGGCCGGCGAATTGTTAACTAACAACCACTTCCTGCAGGCGCTCGCGGCGCAAATCCGGCCCGGATGGGAGGACAAGAACCTGCAGGTGGTCATCGGTACAGAAGTGATTGACCGGAGTCCGGGGCCGCCGCGCATCCTTGCGGTCCATACCTGGTAATTTGCGCTCAAAGGGACGTATTATACGTGCGCATTACGGCTCCGGTCTCGCGCAGTAACAATTTTCGAATGAAGCATTTGCCGGCTTTTGAAAAAGGGCGATACCGTAACACTCTTTTTTCAGCCGCGGCTTGCGATCAAGCTATTCACCACACCGGGGAATTCAGGGCAACCAGCCCTAAAGGTGAGATCCATGATCAAACGATCCGGCTTGATCATTGCTTTGGCAGTGCTGTTTGGGGCGACGTCAATTGCGCAAAATATTAATGGCTCGATTACGGGCCGGGTAACGGACCCGCAAGGCGGGGTGCTGTCGGGCGCTTCGGTGACGGCGACTGACCCAAGTCAGCAGATTTCGGTCACTACGAACACAAACGAGCAGGGAACGTTTGTGGTGGCGGGTCTGCGGCCGGGTTCGTACAATCTGCGTGTCGAAGCGACAGGGTTCAAACGACTGGATCGCAACGGCATTGCGCTGAACGCCGACCAGAAACTGGCGCTGGGCGATCTGGTGATGGAGGTCGGTGCGGTGACTGAAACCGTAGAAGTGACCGCGCAGACCACGCTGCTGCAAACCACCAGCGCAGAGCGGTCCGATACGATTATCGGAAAGCAAATCGAGAATCTACAGGTCAACGGTCGCAACCCACTCGACATGACGAAGTTGATACCAGGAATGGTGGACAACGCCAATTTCCAGGTGGGCGGGCCGGGCGGGATCGGCTCGATCACAGCAAACGGCAATCGCGGCTCCGCGAATATGCTGACGATCAACGGAATCGGCAATATGGATACCGGCTCGAACGGATCACAGAACGTGACTGTGAGCATCGATTCCACGCAGGAGTTTCACATCCTGACGGGAATGTACCAAGCCGAATACGGACGCAACGCCGGCGCGCAGATCGCAGTGGTCACCAAGAGCGGCACCTCGGACCTGCACGGCAGCGGGTACTGGTATCACCGGCATGACGACCTGAATGCGAACAGCTGGATCAACAACGCCAAGGGCATCCCGCGCAGCCTGTTTCGGTATAACGATCCCGGATATACGATCGGTGGGCCGGTTTATATTCCGAAGCTATTTCCACAGAAGGATAAGCTGTTCTTCTTCTGGAGCGAGGAGTTTCAGGAACAACTGGCTCCCAACACCGTCCGCAACGTGCAGGTGCCCACGGCGCTGGAGCGCAAGGGCGACTTTTCGCAGAGCGTGAACAGCAGCGGAAAACCGGTGATCATCAAAAACCCGACTAACGGCCAACCGTTTACCGGCAATGTCATTCCACCTGCCCAGCTGTACGGGCCGGGAATGGCGCTGCTGAACCTTTTCCCTCAGCCTAACGTGAGCGGGCAAGTAGGCTACAACTATACTTCGCAGTTTTCCAATTCCCAGAACCGGCGCGAGGATTTGCTGCGAATGGATTACAACGTCACTTCAAACGTTCGAGTGTTCGGCCACTACATTTACAATTCCCAGCCATTCACGTATCCGTACGGCTCGTTTGTGCTGGGAATCAACGTGCCCGTGGTCCCGATTGAGTATCTGAATCCCGGATATAGCTGGGCGAGCGGGGCGACCTGGATTCTGGGGCCGCGAACCACGAACGAATTCAACATGGGGGTGACGCACAACTCAATCAACATTGACGAAACCGGGACGGCGCTCACGCGGACGGCGTCAGGAGTCACTCTGCCGCTGCTGTACCCGAGCGCGGTACAGAAGGATTACATCCCCGGCTTCAATTTCGCCGGGACGAATATCACGACCGCGTTCGCGCCGAATTTCACTTCAGTCGGGGATGCGCCGTTCGTGAATTACAACACGGTTATCAATATCAGCGATAACTTGACGCGAATCATGGGCTCGCATACCCTCAAGACCGGCATCTTCCTGGAACGGAGCCGCAAAAACCAAAGCTCGTTCGGCAACAACAACGGCTTCTATAATTTCGGCGATACCACGGCCAATCCCTTCGATACCGGCTTCGGATTCTCTAATGCCGCGCTCGGCGTTTATCAAACGATGGACCAGGCGCAGAACTATATCAACGGCGAGTATCGCTACTGGAACATCGAAGGATTCGTGCAGGACACGTGGAAGGTGACGCCGCGGTTGACGCTCGACTACGGCCTGCGGCTGTCCTGGTATCAGCCGCAGTATGACGCGTCCCTACAGGCATCTACATTTGTGCTCAGTAAGTGGGACCCAAGCCAGGCGCCGCGGCTGTTCCAGCCGGCTATGGTGGGCGGCGTCCGGTCAGCCGTGGATCCGGTAAGCGGACAAGTTCTGCCGGCCTACGATATCGGACTGGAGGTCCCGAACAGCGGGAACCCATTCAACGGCATCGTGCAGGCTGGTAAAGGATACAGCCGATACCTGCAGGATAATCGCGGACCGCAATTGGGGCCGCGGTTCGGGATCGCCTGGGATGTAACCGGCCGCCAAAACGTGGTGATCCGGACCGGCGGCGGGATCTATTACGACCGCTTCCAAGGCAACCGGGTATTTGATATGGTGCGCAATCCGCCGGAAGGGCTGGACCCGTCGCTCACCTACGGGTTGGCGCAGAACATCAATCCGAGCAATATCATCCTTGCTCCGCCGAGCCTGTATGCCGCGGATCCGACCGGAAAACTGCCGACTACGTACAATTATCAGTTCTCGATTCAGACCAGGCTGCCGTGGAACCTGGTGCTGGATACCGCATATGTCGGCGACATCGCGCGGCACCTGCAGAATAATCGCAACCTCAATCCGGTTCCCTACGGGGCCGACTTCCTGCCGCAGAACCAGGACCCCACGCTGCCGGTCTCGACATCGGGGAACAGCGCTCTCCAGCCAAATTTCCTGCGGCTGTTGCGGGGTTACAACCAGATTGCGCTCTACGAGAGTGCGGCGACTTCGAACTACAACGCGCTGCAGGTGAACCTCACGCGGCGCGTCGGACGTATCGTGTTTTTCGGAGCGGCTTACACCTGGAGTAAGGCTCTCACGACGGCGACGACCGATACGACCTATATCCGGGCCGACAATTTCACCAAGGCGGCCGATTACGGGCCCGCCAATTTCGATCGCCGGCAAATCCTTGCGTTCAATTATGTCGTCAACACGCCGAACGTGACCAGCGTCAACCGGTTTACGCGGGCATTATTGAACGGTTGGCAACTCTCGGGCGTGACGCAGCTTTCCACCGGCGGGCCATTCACACCAACCTTCACGATTTCCGGCGTGAGCTCGCAAAATATCACGGGCAATGTCGTGGCAGGCAACCCCGCGCCGGGAGCCGCAAATTATGTGTCTGAGGGTGCGCGAATCGGGTACGTCAGCGGGTGTGATCCGTATACTCATTCCAGCGATCCCTGGAACCGGCTGAATTCGGCATGCTTCACGGCGCCGCAGCCGGGCAGCATGGGCCTCGAATCGGGTGTGAATTGGCTTTATGCACCCGGTCTGGTGAACTTCGACATGGCGCTCCAGAAGCAATTCACGATCAAAGAACGCCTGCGGCTGCAATTCCGGTTCGATGCATTCAACGTATTCAACCACGCCAATTTCCCGACCTTGAATACAACGCTGAATTTCTCGGGGACCTATCCCAATAACCTGACGGTGGCCAATAATCCGTACAACTCTGCCGGCGTGCTGGTGAACCAGAACGGGTTTGGAACGCCAAGCACTTCGCTGATCACCAATACGGGCACGAACGGTGTTCAGCCGGGCGCTCCCCGCATTCTGCAAACATTGATTCGGATCCAGTTCTGATGAAGGCCACGATTGCGGCACCATGAAATAGGAGGGCTGATGAAATCGAAACAGATGTTCGGGCGGCGGACGATTTTGAAAAGCGCCGCGGCAGTGGCCGGCGGTGTTTTAATGCCGGAAGTATCAAAACAGGAGGCGGCGCTGGCGGCTCCCAAGGCCGGGGTTCCCGGAACGGCGCCCATCCTCGTGGTTACCGAATCGGGCGACATTGTCGAAACGACGTCGGGGAAGGTGCGCGGCTACACGCGCAACGGCATTTACACGTTCAAAGGCATTCCGTATGCCGCCTCGACGGCGGGCAGCGCCCGCTTCCTGGCCCCGCAGAAACCCAAGCCTTGGGCCGGTGTCCGCAGTTCCCTGTACTACGGGCAGGTATGCCCGCAGGGCCCGCGCGCCGGATGGGCCGTGGATGAAAACGCGTTCATGTTCGAGTGGGACGACGGCCAACCCGGGGAAGACTGCCTGCGCGTGAACGTCTGGACGCCCGGGATTAACGACAACCGGAAACGTCCGGTGCTGTTCTGGATTCACGGCGGCGGCTACTCGGCCGGCTCGGGGCAGGAGCTCAAATCCTACGACGGCGAAAACCTCGCCAAGCGAGGCGACGTCGTGGTGGTGAGCGTGAATCACCGGCTGAATTCGCTCGGATACCTGAACCTTACCGAATACGGCGCGCGCTGGGCAGATTCGGGGAACGTCGGGATGTTGGATCTGGTAATGTCGCTCGAATGGGTGCGCGACAACATTGCCGCTTTTGGAGGCGATCCGAACAGCGTCTCTATTTTTGGACAGTCGGGCGGAGGCAGCAAGGTCGGCGTTCTGATGGCCATGCCGTCGGCAAAGGGGCTGTTCCATCGCGCCATGGTGGAAAGCGGTTCGAGCCTGCGGCAAGCGACGCCGGACATGTCGGCGAAATTGACCGCCGGGGTTCTCTCGGAGCTGGGCCTGAACGGATCGCAGATCGACCGGTTGCAGCAGTTGCCATATGAGCGGGTGGTCGCAGCGGGAGTCACGGCACAGCGCAAGCTCACACCGCGCGGCGGCAATATTCCGGGATCCGGCATGGGAATCAGCTGGGGACCGACTGTGGATGGCAAGATACTTCCGCATCACGCGTTCGATCCGGAAGCACCCGCGATTTCGTCGAATGTCCCCATGATTATCGGAACGGTCTTGAACGAATTCACAAATGGCATCGGACATCCGGAATACGAATCGATGACGATTGCCGAGGTAAGGAAGCGCGTCGAAGCGCGCTATGGCGCGAAGACGGACCGCATCATCGATGCGTTTCAGAATGCCTATCCGGGCGCAAAGCCGTTCGATGTGATGTCGATTATCTTCGCTACGCAGCCGCGGCAGAACGCGATCACGCAGGCCGAACGTAAAAGCGCGCAGAAAGCCGCGCCGGCATACTTGTACCTGTTTACGTGGCAAACCCCCGTGCTGAACGGCCGGCCGCGCGCGTTTCACTGTGCCGAATTGCCGTTCGTCTTCGACAATACGGACCGCTGCGCGGCAATGACCGGCGGGACCGCGGAAGCCCGGGAGCTGGGCGCGAAGGTGTCGGAGTGTTGGATCAATTTCGCGCGCAAAGGCGATCCGAATCATTCCGGAATTCCCAAGTGGGCGGCTTTCACGCCGGATAAAGTCCAAACCATGATTTTCGACAACAAGTGCGAGTTGAAGAACGATCCGGCCGGCGAAGCGCGCAGGGCCCTGCTGGAGGGATAGCTACAAGGGGCTTGACGGCCGTCCAAAGAAGGAATATAAGATAAATAGGTCCCAATAAGCTGAAGACACGCTCGATCGGTGGTCAGGCCCGCGGGCTGGTACCACCCCGGGAACCCTGTTCGGAAGGTGAGGCTCCCGATGGGCGGGCAGCCCTGAGTACAAGACGGGTCCGGGGCGAGTCTGAAGAGTTTATTGGGACCTTTTTTGGTTATGTTTGATTTGTGGCGGCGTCTGGCGTGAGCGCCGCCCGGTTAACAGATAATCAGGCCGCAATATGCTATGTGTGAAGCGGCGGAATAAAAGGAGAAGCCTGCGTGTGTCTGAGCGAGTATCGATTTTACGATCGGCGTTAGAGCGCCGACAAGCCGTGGTGGTTCCGGGCTGCCATGACGCAGTAAGCGCGAAAATCATCGAGCACGCCGGATTCGCAGCGGTCCAGATCAGCGGCTTCGGGCTGGCAGGCAGCCTGCTGGGCAAACCCGATGTCGGTCTGGTAGACATGAAAGACATTCTCGATATAACCGGGCATATCACGCGCGCAGTGAAGATTCCGGTGATGGCCGATATCGATACCGGCGGTGGTAATGCGATCAATGCCGCGACGATCACGGAGCGGCTGATCGAGATGGGGGTGGCCGGGGTCAACATTGAAGACCAGGTGTTCCCGAAGCGCTGCGGCCACATGGATGGCAAACAGGTGACCGACGCCGAGGAAATGACCGGAAAGATCCGCGCGATGTCCGATACGCGGCGGCGCCTCGGCCAGGACATCGTAATCAATGCGCGCACCGATTCCTTTGCGGTCCACGGTCTCACGGATGCGATCGAACGCGCCAACTTATACCTTCGGGCCGGGGCCGACATGGCGTTCATCGACGGCATCGGAACGGCCGCGGATATCCGGCGGGCCGTGCGCGAGGTGCGCGGTCTCCTCTCGGTGAATCTGATGGATGCTGTAACCGGCGTACGGACCGAGCTCATTCCAGTGCCGGAGCTCGCAGCGTTGGGTGTGGCGCGGGTCAGCATCCCGGTAGCGTCGATACTGGTGATGCATCGCGCGCTGACTGAGTTCTTTGCCGCGCTACACGCGTCACCAAGCGGGATTCTGGCCGGCCAGACCCAGTATGTAACCAGTTTTGCCGCGTACACAGAATTTGTCGGTCTGCCGGAATATCACACGTTAGAGCGCCAGTACCTGGCGGGTCTGGTTAGCGCGGGGCGTTAAACGGAGGCAGCTCCCGTGGCAATGACAATAGCCGAGAAGATCCTGGCCCGGGCCGCCGGCCTGCACCAGGTCGTGCCCGACCAGGTAGTGACAGCGCGCGTGGACCTCGCGATGAGCCATGAGAACGCCGACCTGGTGCGGAAAAGCTTTTTGGAGATCGGGGCGCTTCGCGTATGGGATCCCACCCGCATTGTAATTATCTTCGATCACCGGATTCCGGCCGAGTCGGAGCGGACGGCGGCTACCCACAAGGCGATTCGCGAATTTGTCGCGGCACAGGGCATCTCGAATTTTTATGACGTGGGCCGGGGCGGGATCTGTCACCAGGTGTTGCCGGAAAACGGCCATGTCCGGCCGGGCATGCTGGTCGTGGGCACCGATTCCCACACAATCACTCACGGCGCATTCGGATCGTTTGCCACAGGCATCGGGGCCACCGAAATGGCCGGGGTGTGGTGCGAAGGCGCGCTCTGGTTTAAGGTGCCGCACAGCTTCCGTATTGATGTGCAAGGTCAATTGGAGCAGTGGGTTTCGGCAAAGGATTTAATCCTTTACATCATTGGTAAATTGGGCGCGGACGGGGCCGATTACCGGGCAGTCGAGTTCGACGGGCCGGCGATCCGGCGCCTGAGCGTGGCCTCGCGAATGGTGCTGACGAATTTGGCGATGGAAATGGGCGCGAAGGTCGCGTTCACGCCGGTGGACGAGGAACTGCTGGAGTACCTGCGGCCGCTGACGCCGCAAAAGATCGGCAGCATCGCGCCTGATCGCGATGCGCACTACGAGCGCATCATCACGATCGACGCCAGCCGCGAGGTGAGCGAACCGCAGGTCGCCTGCCCTCATGCGGTGGATAACGTCCGGCCGTTGTCGGAACTCGGCGAGGTGGCCATCGATCAGGCGGTTCTCGGTTCCTGCACCAACGGCCGCCTGGAAGATCTCGAAGTGGCGGCGCGCGTGGTAGCGGGAAATACAATTTGCGAGAGGACGCGCCTGGTGGTGATTCCGGCGTCGCAGCAGATATATCGCGAGGCGCTCCACTTGGGGTATCTGGAAACACTCGTGGCGGCGGGCGCGATTATCAATCCGCCCGGATGCGGCCCGTGTGTCGGCGTGCACCAGGGGATTCTGGCAGCCGGCGAGACCTGCGTTTCGTCAACCAATCGCAATTTCGTGGGCCGCATGGGGAGCAAGGATTCGCAGGTATACCTGGCGAGTCCGGCGGTGGTGGCGGCTTCGGCGGTTGCCGGCAGGCTGGCTCATCCGGCATCGATCGTCCAGGAGGATCCATGCCTGATGGAAATTTGAAGTTGCGCGGCGTAGTGCGGGCGGTGTTGGGCGATCACGTCGATACCGACATCATTTATCCGGGCCGCTATCTGAACATCACGGACCGGGAAAAGACGGCGGAGCATCTGTTCGCGCTGAGTTACCCGGAAATTCGCGGGAGTCTAGCCGCTGGCGACTTCGTCGTAGCGGGGAAGAATTTCGGGTGTGGCTCGAGCCGCGAGCAAGCGGCGGCGGCATTGAAGTTCGCGGGCGTGGGCGCGGTAATTGCCGGCTCGTTCGGGCGCATCTTTTTCCGCAACGCGATCAATCTCGGTTTACCCGTGGTTATTGCGCCCGAAGCGCGCGCGGGATGCGCGGTGGGAGACCAGCTGGAGATCGATCTCGGGGCCGGGGAGATCCGGAATCTCACAGGGAACCGCAGCATTTTGGCGGCGGCTCTTGACCGGAAGTGCGTAGAGTTGCTGGCGGCGGGCGGGTTGATTCCGTATTTGAAGGCCAAGCGTGTGGCGTGAAGGCGACCGGAAAGGAGAGTTATGAGCAGGCATCGGATCGCGTGGCTGCCGGGAGATGGAATCGGGCCGGAAGTCGCGAGCGCGGCGCGGCGCGTGCTGGATGCGGCCGGACTCCAGGCGGAGTACTTGCACGGAGACATCGGATGGGAATTCTGGTGCCGGGAGGGCGATGCCCTGCCGCAGCGTACGCTGGAGCTGCTGCGGACTACGGATTGCGCATTCTTCGGAGCGATCACTTCAAAGCCCGCGATGGATGCAGCCCGAGAGCTCGCTCCGGAACTGCGCGCCCGAGGACTGGTCTATCGCAGCCCGATCGTGCGGATGAGGCAATTGCTCGACCTATATATATGCCTGCGGCCCTGCCGGGCCTTTTTTGGCAACCGGCTGAATTATCGGGAAAACATCGACGTCATCATTTTCCGCGAGAACACCGAAGGCATGTATTGCGGCGTTGAGTATCCGCGCGTGCCGGAAAGATTCCTGGCGGAGCCGGGAATGAGTGCGATTCCCGCCGATGCCGCCGTTTCGATCGGAAGCGTCACGCGCAAGGCGTCACTGCGCGTCGTGGAAGCGGCATTCCGCTACGCGGTGAATCACGGCCGGCGCAAAGTGACGGCCGTGCACAAGGCGAATGTCCTGCGCGCCACCTGTGGACTGTTTCTGGAGTGTGCCCGGGAAGTAGCTGAGCGGTACCCGGAAATTCAGTTCGAGACGGCCAACGTGGATGCCATGTGCATGTGGCTGGTTAAAAATCCGCTCGACTATGACGTGATCGTGACGATGAACTTGTTCGGGGACATTCTCTCTGATCTATGCGCGCAACTGGTGGGCGGGATGGGATTCGCGTTCAGCGGCAACATCGGCGACAAGTACGCGGTGTTTGAGCCGACCCACGGGTCGGCTCCCAAATATGCGGGACACAACCGGGTGAATCCGGTGGCGGCAATTTTGGCTGCGTCGATGATGGCAGAGTGGCTGGGGGAGACGGAAATCGCCGGCCGGATCGAACGGGCAATTGCCGCCGTCATCGAAGCCGGCGAAGTCCGGACCTACGACATGGGTGGTAGTGACGGCACGCAGCAGATGGCGCAGGCGATCGCCGAAGCTTTGCCGCATAAGCGCACGACCGTTCGCGCGCTGTTCGAGGAGCATCGGCCGACCGAAGAGCAGGTGAGCATGCGTTCCGCCCTGGCGCAGCGGATCGACGCACATGGCTCCAAAATAGAGGAGCTTGCCGGGACCGGCGTCCACGACGCCAAAGGCGGATAAGTCGTTATGCCGCTAGGGGGTTGAGAGTTTTACCGAGGCGTTTGAGCGCGCGCCGCGTGCCTTCCGCTCCCCGCAAATAGAGGGCAGCCGCGCCGGTACTCACGCCCTCCCGAAGGTCCTTCGCATAGGAGCCTGCCTTGTATCGAATGAGGCGCCGGGTTCGCTCCCCGGAGCGTGGAGCCAGCAATAAAGCCAAACCTGCACCCGCGCCTGCTGCGAGCAAAGAGATACCGACCGTTCGCAATGTCTGTTTCATGAGGACCGCTCCCAACTGTAATTGTAAGAGAGTGCTGCCGGTTTCACGGTCCGAACCTGTGTGTTATCGGACCGTCCGTTCAATAATTCGCGGGAGCAATCCGGGCCCATTACTTTTCGCCTATTGGTTCCACGAGCGGTCTAGCGGTACGGTTGCCAGGCCCAAACAGTACTAGTCATAGCACGCTGCAGGGAGTGATTGTTGTTTAATATCGGTACGTATCAGAATCAGCGTCGATATTAGGTGCGAAGAAGGATTCGTGGATAAGGCGATTGAGGACGCAAAAGCGGCCAACACCGGGCTCCGGCGTTCGACGGAGGTATGGGCGCGGATTTTCCAATCCCATGGCAGTAAGACGTGGGTGGTGGGAGGCTGCGCGGTTTTCGTATTCGTGCTGGGAGTCATTGCGAGAACCCTGCAGCGAGACGTCAATCTCGGATATCTGTACGCGATTCCGCTGACGGTCGCTGCAGGATTCCTGCGGCGCTGGCAGATTCTGGTGATGGCATTCTTCAGCGCGTTGTTGCTGGAGATGGGGAGCAGCTCGCCGTGGTCGCCGGACTTTGCGGCGCGCATCGCCACCATCACGGTGGCGTTTGGAGCCACGGGCCTTTTCGTCAAAGAGCTGACGCGAAACCAGCAGTTCGCGCTGGAACGTTCGCGCCACCTGGAAGCGCGACAGCGGCTGGAAGACCAGCTCCGGCATGCGCAGCGGCTCGAAGCGGTCGGCCGGCTGGCGGGCGGCGTGGCGCACGATTTCAACAATGTCCTGTGCGTGATCATGGCGTATAGCGATTCGGTGTTGAAGAAGATGGGGACCAATTTCCCGTTCCGCAAGGACGTGGAGCAGATCCGCACGGCCGCTGACCGGGGTGCTCGACTGACGCGCCAATTGCTGGTGTTCAGCCGGCGTCAGAAGATCGAGCCAGCGCCCCTAAATCTGAACGAAGTGGTCTCGCGAATCGCCGATATGATGCTGCGGCTGATCGGACAGGATATCGACCTGGAATTGAAGCTGCAGCCCCGCTTGAAGCGCGTGATGGCGGATCTGGGGCTCATTGAGCAGATGGTCATGAATCTGGCGGTGAATTCGCGCGATGCCATGCCGAGCGGCGGACGTTTGGTGATTACGACGGCGGCGGTGGAGATCTCCCGCGCCAACGCACCACTTTCCGACATGACCGCCGGATCCTACGTGACACTGACGGTAAGCGACACCGGAACCGGCATGGACGTCGATGCGCAGGAACACCTGTTCGAACCGTTTTTCACGACCAAAGAGCGCGGCAAGGGTACAGGGCTGGGACTTTCAATGGTCTATGGCATCGTGAAAGAAAGCAACGGCCACATCACCTTCACCAGCGAGCGCGGCCGTGGCACCACGTTTACGATCTATTTGCCGGCCGTGGATGGGGCGGAGGAACCCCGAGAGGCTCCAGCACCCGCAAACGCGCCTTCGGGACTTTCCAGCGAAGCGGGGCGTGTCCTTCTGGTGGAAGACTACGCGCCAATTCGCAGTCTGACCGCCGAGTTGTTGCGTAATAGCGGTTACACGGTAATCGAGGCGCAAGACGCGGCGGAGGCGATTTCGCTGGCCGGCCAGCAACGCCAGGCCTTCGATCTATTGCTGACCGACGTCGCCATGCCGAAGATGAGCGGGCAGGAACTGGCCAAGCGGCTGACTTCGGAGTGGCCGGCGATGCCGGTTCTCTTCATGACCGGCTACGCCGACGATGTACTGGGGCAACGCCCGACGCTGCCGGCGGGTGCGGCGCTGCTGGAAAAGCCGTTTGTGCCGGATTCTCTGCTCGAAGCGGTGCGCGGTGTGCTGGAGGCGGCTCCGCGAGCCCGCGTGTCGGGAGTAGGCGGAAGCCTATGCGATTCCGCGCAGACGCTCTAAGTGATATCATTCGCCCTAATGACGAGCGAGCACTGGCCGGCAGGCCAACACGACGCGAAAGGTCAGGTGACGGCGAGCATTCGGGTGTGATGAAATGAGCGGCTCACATATAATCGAACAACGAAGGACATTTGAGCGCCTGGCGGGAGAGCTCAGCCTGCGCGGATGGAAGGATTTTGAAGTTTCATTCGACGCCGACGAATTGAGAATCGAGCAGCACGGAGGCAGAGCTGCCTGCTCGGTCAACATGCTTCCCTCCATGCCGGTTTTTCAGGCGCACTTCATCTTCGCCACGACATCGGTACGCGCGGTCTCGTTCACGATCGGAGAAGAGGTCGCCCGCGGCGCGGCTCCGGCCGTCGTTCGATCATTTGGCGACACCGTCGAGGCGGCGCAATGGCTGCTGAAGACAATGGAATCCCCTGGCCTGGTTTGAGGCTGGAGGCGCAGGTCGGAATCGAACCAACGAATACAGGCAGCCGCAGCCGAACCCATTTGTCGATCGGAAGAGTGGCAGAGAAATGCGGCAAATCAGTTCGGAACGAGAAAGAAAAAATTAGAGCCCCTTCCCGGCTCTGAGTCTACCCAAATGCGCCCGTGGTATCGCTCGACAATTCTCTTGCAAATTGCCAGTCCGATGCCATTGCCGGAGTATTTGCCATCCGCATGAAGGCGCTTGAAGATTCCAAAGATGGTTTCCTTGTACGCAGCCTCCACCCCGATGCCATTATCCGCGACGCTGAAGACAGCATGCCCGTCCGCTTCTCTTGCCGAAACCTCAATCCGCAACGCGCAGTCATCCTTGCGATACTTAATGGCGTTTCCGATGAGATTCTGAAACACCTGCGACAGATGACTCTCATGGATTCTGGCGCAAGGCATCGGTCCAATCGAAATCTGGGCATGGCTTTCGCGAATGGCTCCGGCTAAATTCTCGAGCGCAATTTCGAGCGGCCGCAGGGCGTGAACCGGCTCGACCCTCTCCTCCGGAATGCTGGAGGCGTGCGCATAAGTGAGCAGGTCGTCCAGCAATCCGTACATGCGCTTTGCGGATGATTGAATCTGGCAAAGAAATTCCCGGCTTTTCTCGTTCAGCGCCGGCCCAGAGCTTCTGGCGAGCAGATCGCTATAGATGGCGATGCTCCTCAGCGGCTCTCTCAAATCGTGACTGGCCGAATACGCAAATTGTTCCAGATCGGCATTGGCCTGGACGAGGGCTTCCTGGCGGCTCCGAATCTCGTATTGGCGCATGCGGGCGCGCAACGCAGCGCGCGCGGCACTCTGAACAGTGTCCGGACGCGCCGGCCGTTCGATGAGCGTGACATTTCCCAGAGCCTGGAGTTCTTGCGCGCGATCATGGCTTTCCCGCGTAGCCCTGCCGCCGGAGGTCAGGATGAGCAAAGGCATGTCCGACCACGCTGGTTGAGAAGCCAGCCACTCCCGGAGAGCCCGCATGAGTGGGGCGGTGAGCGACTCTTCGGCAATGATCGCCGAGCCCGCGCCCTCGGCCAGCATGCGTAGCAGCGCCGGCCCGTCGCCTGGAATGGCAGTGTCGATCTGCAACGCCGTCAGCGTGTCGGCCAGGAGGGCGGCATCCCGACCGATGGGCGCGAGCACGAGAACACGCATCTCCAGTGCGTTTCTTCGGAACATTTAGGAATCGTGTTGATCACGCATAAGCCGGGCCCGCTTGCCTACGTACCGCGGAACACCGGTGAGAACGCCCTCGAAATCCTGGAGCACTTCGCCGACCTGCATGCCGGTCGCGCCAATTTTCAACTCGCGAAGAGTCCGCTCGTGCGCTCCCCGGCGCTTCTTCACGACCGAGATGGCCTGCCGCACCATCCCGCCCGCTTCGAAAAAGCGCAAAACGACTACAGTATCGGCAAGAAAGCTCACGTCAACCGGCGTTTGCATCGAACTCCCCAGCATGCCGTGCTGCGCGACGGTAATGAGTGTAACGATTCCTTTTTGTCCCAGATACGTGAGCAGCTCGTGCAAGTGGATCAGCAGGAATCGCTCACTGGGCATGCCGTTGAGATACCCGTTCAGACTGTCAATCACAATAAAGCTGGCTTTGCGTTCCTCGACAATCCGCCGCACGCGGGCGGAGAACTCGCCCGGCGAGAGATCACCGATGTCGATCTGCACGAGCTCCAATTTGCCGGAGGCGAGGAATGGCTTGAAATCCATGCCGAAGCCCTCGGAGCGGCGAAGAAACGTTTCTCGACTCTCTTCAAACAGGTAGCACGCGGTCTGCTCGCCGCGCTTCAGAGCAGCCATCAGATAATGCGAGGACAGGGTCGTCTTTCCCGCGCCCGCAGGCCCGAGAAGGAGAGTGCTGGATCCGCGATCCAGTCCCCCGCCCAACAAAGCATCTAACTCCGAACTGCCGCTTTCGACAGATCCGTCGTGCACGACTGGCGTGGTGGCGCCGGCAGACAGGCGCGGGTAAAGTTCCAAGCCCCCGGTTTGGATCACGAAGTCGTGGCGCCCATCTTGAAAGCGAACGCCGCGCATCTTCACGATATGGATCTGCCGCCTCGTGGTCCCGTACTCGCGCTCTTCGCGCTCCATCCGGATGACTCCGTGGGCAATGCTCTGTAATTGTTGTTCGCCTTCCGATGTGGTGCGGTCATCGAGCACCAGAACGGTGCAGTTCCGGCCGGCGAAAAATTGCTTCAGGCCCAGTATTTCGCGCCGGTATCGGACGCTGGTCTGAGAGAGGATTTTCAGTTCCGAAACCGAGTCCAGTGCCACTCGCTGCGGGTTCAATCGCTCGACTTCGTTCCGAATCCGTTTTACTGTCTCTCCCAATTCCACATCCATCGGGTGGTAGACGGTGTAATTGGCCTCCTCCTCGAGCCGATCCGATATCGCATTCAACTCCAGCAGGTTTATGCCGTCGAGGTTCCAGCCATGCGACACCGCGACATCGTTCAATTCATCCAGGGTTTCCGACAATGTGACGTAAAGCGTCCGATGGCCCAAACGAACACCTTCCCGTAGAAACTGCAGGGCCAAGGTAGTTTTTCCGCTCCCAGGATCGCCTTCGACTACATAGAGCCGGTCAGAAGGTAATCCCCCTGCCAGTACATCGTCGAGACCGGCAATACCGGTAGTTTGTCTGGAGGACGAATCTCGGGCTTTCTCCGGGCGATTGGCGGGCAAGTTTCCTCTCCGAGCGGTCAGAGCCGCGGTGACCAGACCCAATCGTAACGCGACCCACATCATTTATCCTCAGGTTTACGGCCTCCGGAGCCCCTGATGCGTAATGGATCTTACCGCTCGTTAGAGTCTTCCGGAGGCTAAGGCTAAACCGCGCGGAAAAAAGCGGCCCCGTGAGCGGCAATCGATAGTCCAGCTCACGCCGCCCAGGAGACTCTCACATGTCTGTACAGATCTAACCACCGAGAATCCGCTGAACCGCCGAGTGGGGGTCGAGGGAGATGGCGCTGTCGAGCACTCTTTCCTTCGACGGGAACCAGGGAAATGCGAATATTCTCCAACTGAAAGTGATCACCCGTCGCAACTATGCGCAGCCGCCACTCGCCGTTGCTCCCGATTGAGGTCGGAACGATCCGCCTGAGGGGGCGGCGCACCGGCAGGGGGGGCCGAACCGCCCTCGTATCTGAAAGATAGCGGGCCGAATTCGCAGAATATGGGAAAATCTTTTATATTGATCAGGTTAGCGCTATCGACCGATCGTTACGAGCATAGTTGAGCCGGATAGGCGAACTATTTACAAGTTGCCCCGAAACCTTCGGTCTCGCTCTATCGCCCAACGAAAACTCGGCGTTAAACCCAAGGAGAATGGACGTTGACGAGCCAAGAACTGACCGCACTGGCGGATGCGATCCGAATCCATAACCGGACGGCAGATGGGCGGACGGAGTTTACGCCAGACCATCTCCGGGTGTTGGCGGATTTCTTTGCTGCGCGGGACACCAAGTTCGATAAAGAAGAGTGGATCGATTCCATCACGTCTTAGCAAACTTCGCACAATCTCGCCGGTTCGACCTGCACCAGGTGCGCATAGCCTCTCTTTGTCCCAGATCAAAATAAAATTCAACCCGGTGCATTAGATTGGTGCTCGCACCCGGTCCAACGGTTTGCCGGAATGGGCCATGCTCGGCTGCAGAACTGGAAGCGTGCGCTTGGCGCAAATGGAACATGAAGCTCGAACCGAATTGGATAGCATCTATGCGGCGATTAACGCTTTGAACATCAGGGTTGAGGCGCTGCGGCGGTGCCTTGGTGTGTCGACCGAGGACATGGAACGGAAGATCGCGGAGGTTCGGGTGGAATACGAGGGCTAAGCCGTTATTGATGACCGGACATGCTGCGTTCCGGGCCGGTTCGGTTTGCTTTGAACCATTGGCGGTAGAAGCAACGAAAAGTATCTTATGCGACCATTGATGACGATTATCGTTCTGTCGGGCTTGCATTTTGGCGGAGCATACGCCCAGAACGCGGGACTGCCGATTCAAAATCAGCCGGTCGCGCAGCAGGCGCCCGCGCAGAGGCAATCCGCCCGGAAGGGCGCCGGCCAAGGCGTAGCCCCATCTGGACCAGGGAGTGCGCAATCACCGAATATGGCTCCCAATACCCCCATGGTCACGTTTCAGGGGCTTTGCGGCGCGCCTCGAGACCGGGCTTCCTGCAAAACTGTAATCACGCGCGAAGAGCTGGACCGTTTTATTAACGCGTTTTCGCCGAAAGCGACCGGGGCTGCGCGAGGACGCATGGCCGTTCAATACGCCACGGTGTTGGCATATTCGATGCTCGCGGAGCAGCGGGGCTTCGATAAAGATCCCGCGCTGGCCAACGAGATCGAGGCTCAGTTGAAGCTGATTCGTATGAGGATTCTAGCCACTGCCTTTGCACAGGCGCTGCGCGAACAGGCCCCGGCCGCGACCGACGCCGATATCCAGGGATACTACGCGGCACACCCGGATCTGTATCAACAAGTGGAGGTGCGCCGTATATCCGTGCCGCTGGAAGGGCCCGACGAAACCGGCAAACCGTTAGATCGCGCCGCGGTCCTGTCGGCGATGGAAGAAATCCGAAAGGCGGCCGTCGGCGGCGAGGATTTCAATAAGCTACAGCAGCAAGTTTACCGGCAATTTCGTATAGCGACACCCGCCCCGCCGGTGACGGTAATAACGATCCAGAGGAGAAGTTTGCAGGGTGGCGAGGCGAAGCTATTCGACCTGAAACCAGGGGCGGTGTCTTCCGTCCTGGATCTGCCAGGGGCAATCGCGGTGGAAAAGCTCGAAGGCAAGGGAACGGCGCCTCTGGCATCGGTCAGGGCCGAGATTGAGGCGTGGCTGCGAGGAACAAAAGCGCAAGCACAATTGGCCAAATTTACTGGTGACATCAAAACAGAGTTCAACCTGGACTATCTGGAGTTGCCTTCCCAACCGGACCTGTTCGGGGTAGGGCGGGACACGGCGGCCGCGTCAGGACCGACTGCACCGGGTACATCCACGACGCGCCGGTAAGAATGGGTGTGCTGCCGATGGGGAGACACGGGCCAGGTCATCGCATGTTCCGGAACGGAATCGTCTGCCTACTCGGTGCGCTTTCAGGGCTGACGGTGTCAACCGCGGATGAGCAACGCCATCCCGAAGTATGCGGAGCGGCCATTCTACAGAACGGATTCACGATTCGTTATGCCCGGTGGGAGTTGGAGGTGGCGGCGACGCGATTGTGGCTTTGCGATGCCCCCGGGAGCGCCTATGTGGTGATCCCCAGCGACCAGATCCAAGCTTTCGAGCAAGCCGAGGATCCAATCACACCCGCTCCGGCGGTTCGGGCCTCTGATGGGGAAGCGCCCGCCCCTCGTAGAGATCCGATCCAAGCGGTAATCTCGGAGGTTGCAATGCGCCACCGAATTGATCCGGACTTCCTGGCCAGCGTGGTGGATGCCGAAAGCCGGTTTAATCCCAAGGCAGTTTCGGCCAAAGGAGCTCAGGGGCTAATGCAGTTAATGCCGCGAACCGCGGTCGGCCTCGGCGTTAAGGACGCATTTGACCCGGCCGAGAACTTGGAGGCCGGTACAAGATATCTCCGGCAACTTCTTGATCAATACCACTGGGATACCGTTAAGGCTCTGGCCGCGTACAATGCGGGCCCGCAGCGGGTGGAGCAGTATCTCGGTATCCCGCCGTTTGCTCAGACGCGCGCGTATGTCAC
>DATGII010000182.1:0-18548 GCA_035295805.1 Bryobacteraceae bacterium
GGCGGCAGGTGGCGATGATCCTCGGGCTCCCGGTGGGGCGCGTACACGTGATCAAGCCGCGTATCGGCGGCGGATTCGGCGGCAAGCAGGAGATGCTCCTCGAAGATATTTGCGGGGCGCTGGCGCTGGCGACGCGGCGGCCGGTGAAGATCGAGTACACGCGCGAAGAAGAGTTTTACATGGCGCGCAGCCGGCATCCGCAGATCCTGCGGATGAAAATCGGAGTGAAACGTGACGGCACGGTCGTGGCCAGCCATCTCAAGGTTCTGGCGAACACCGGGGCTTACGGCAGCCACGCCAGCACCGTGCAAGGCAACACGGGGAGCAAAGTGCTGCCGCTGTTTCGCGCGCCTCACCTGCGTTTCGAATGCGACGTGGTCTACACGAACACGCCGGTGGCGGGCGCGTTTCGCGGCTATGGATGCCCGCAGGGTTTTTTTGCGATGGAATCGCTCGCCGACGAAATCGCGGAAACCCTCGGAATCGACCCGCTCGAGTTTCATAGAAAGAACGTGATTCGCCAGGGCGACGTAGATAAACTCTCGGCGCAGCTGGGCGAAGGCAAAGAAGGATTGCCGCGGGTGATCCGGAGCTGCGGCGCGCCGGAGTGCCTGGAAAAGGCCGCGGCCGCCATCGGATGGGAGAAGAAGCGGCCGGCGGCGGGGCGCGGCAGCCGGTTGAAACACGGCGTAGGTATGGCATGCGCCATGCAGGGCAGCGGGATCGCGGGAATTGACTGGGCCTCGGCGTTTCTGAAGATGAACGAAGACGGCTCGTTCTGCCTGCAGGTGGGCGCTTCCGATGTGGGCGCGGGGGCCGATACGGTGCTCGCGCAAATCGCAGCGGAGTCGCTGGGAGTGAGCGTCGACAAAATCATCATTACCTCCGGCGATACCGATTTCACGCCATTCGATACGGGCGCGTACGCCTCGAGCACGACAATTATTACGGGCGGCGCGGTGAAGAAAGCGGCGGAGAAAGTGCGGGCGCAGATCCTGCACCTCGCGGCCAAGATGCTCGATGCGCCGGTGGAACAGCTCGCCTGCGCAAATAACGAGGTTTTCACCAGCAGCGAACCGGGAAGAGCCGTGAGCATCGGCGACGTGGCGCTGCAGGCGCTCTACAAGGAGAAGCTGCAGATCATGGAGGCGGCATCGCACTTCAACACCGATAGCCCGCCGCCATTCAGCGCGACGTTTGCCGAGGTCGCAGTGGACACCGAGACCGGCAAGGTGCGGGTCGAGCATCTGGCGACCGCCGTGGATCCCGGGATCGCGATCAACCCGATGCAGGCCGAAGGGCAGATCGAAGGTGCGGTGACGCAGGGACTCGGCTTCGCGCTGACCGAGGAATTGATGCTCGACGATGCCGGGCGGCCGCGCAATGCGAATTTTCTCGATTACAGGATTTTTTCGGCGAAGGACATGCCGAAGCTGACCACGATCCTGGTCGAGACCGAGGAGCCGCTCGGACCGTATGGCGCGAAATCGGTTTCCGAGGTCCCCATCAACGGCGTGGCGCCGGCGATCGCCAACGCCATTTATCACGCTGTGGGCGTGCGGATTCGCAAGCTGCCCATCCGTGCCGAAGACTTGCTGGAGGCGTTGCACGCGAGGGAACGCGAATACGAAGAGGAGGAGGTACTGGTAGGAAAATGAGCGCGCTGGTAACGGATGTTTTCAACCGGGAGCGGCTGGGGGCGCGCGCGCAGGCGCATGAAGCCGACATGGTCAATTTTCTGCGCGAGCTGATCGCGATTCCGGCGGAGAGCTGCCAGGAGGCGCCTGTGATCGCGCGCGTCCGCCGCGAGATGGAAGCGGTGGGTTTTGACGAAGTGCGCGTCGACGGGATGGGAAACATTCTCGGGCGTATCGGGTCGGGCAAGACCATCGTCATGATGGACTCGCATACGGATACGGTGGGCATTGGCGATCCGAAAGAGTGGAACTGGGATCCGTATCGCGGCAAAGTCGAGGACGGATACATCTACGGCCGCGGCGCTTGCGATCAGCGGGCGGGGATGGCCAGCATGGTGTACGCCGGCAAGCTCATCAAGGAACTCGATTTGACCGGCGATTACACTCTGTACGTGGTCGGCTCGGTGCAGGAGGAAGACTGCGACGGCCTGCCGTGGGTGTACATTCTGAACGAAGACGGCATCCGGCCCGATTGCGTGGTGATCACGGAGCCCTCGAATTTACGGATCTATCGCGGGCACCGGGGGCGCATGGAGATCGAAGTACACCTGCGCGGCAAATCATGCCATGCAAGCGCACCGGAGCGCGGTGAGAATCCAATCTACGGGATGGGCCGCCTGGTGGCAGCAGTGGAGAAGCTCAACACGCGCCTACGAGTGGACTCGTTCCTGGGGAGGGGATCAATCGCGGTGACAGAGATCCGGTCGCTTTCGCCGTCGCTGTGCGCGGTGCCCGGGGCGTGCTCGATTCATCTCGACCGGCGGCTCACGGCCGGCGAAACGAAGGAGAGCGCGCTGGCGGAGGTGCGCGCGCTGGCGGGCGCGGAGCACGCGGAAATCGAGGTCCTGAAGTACGACCGGCCGAGCTACACCGGGTTGCGCTATTCGATGGAGAAGTATTATCCGACCTGGGTGGTGGACGAAAATCATCCCGTGACGCGGGCGGCTGTCGAGACGTACCGGTCGCTCTGGTATGGCGCGCCGGTAATCGATAAGTGGACGTTCAGCACCAACGGCGTGGGTTCGATGGGGCTCATGGGCGTGCCTACGATCGGGTTCGGGCCGGGCGAGGAAGAATGCGCGCACAGCGTCAACGAGCGCGTGCCGATCGAGCACCTGGTGCTGGCGGCGCAGTTTTATGCGGTGTTTCCGCTGATGTTTGCGCGGCAAATGCATGGCTGAGCTGAATCCCATTCCGCTGGCGCTCCTATGGCGTCGCGCCGTGGTGGAGTATGAACAGGAAGCGAAGATCTTTGATTTGCCCGAAAGCAAATTTTTTCGCGGCCTGCCGGCGTTGGATTTGTCGGTGAAGTTTCATGGGCACACAGCGGCGACTCCGCTGGGACCGGCGGCGGGGCCGCACGGGCAGTTGGCGCAAAACATCATCCTTTCATGGCTCGGCGGATCGCGGATCATCGAGCTGAAGACCATTCAGATTCTGGACCGCCTGAAGATTCCGCGGCCGTGCATCGACGCGGCCAACGTGGGCTACAACGTGGAATGGTCGCAGGAATTGACGCTCGAGCAATCGGTGCGTGAGTATGCGGGTGCGGCGATGTTTCTCGAGATGCTCAGAGTGTCGGGACTCCTGGGGAACTCGATCCCATGGGAAACGGTGTTCGATATGAGCGTCGGATACAACCTGGAAGGCATTCAATCGCCGCGCGTGCGCGGGTGGATCGAATCCATGAAGAATGCCGGCGCAGTGATCGAGGAATTGCGCGCGGGGCTGCCCACGCCGTACCGGGATCTGGAGTTCTCCCCGGCGATCAGCGACACCATCAGCCTATCGACGTTCCATGGCTGCCCGGCCGGCGAAATCGAAAGCATCGTGACGTTTCTACTGCGCGAAACGGGCTGCCACGTGTGCATCAAGTTGAACCCGACTCTGCTCGGCGAGCGGGAGGTGGAGCATTTACTCCACGAGGTTCTCGGCTACCGCGAGATTCAGCTCCATCCGCCGGCATTCGAGAATGATCTTCGTTTCGACGAAGCCGTTGACCTGATTCCGCGGCTGCAGCGCACCGCTGCGGCTTGCGGACGCAGTCTTTCGGTCAAGTTCACGAATACCTTGGTCGTGAAGAATCATAAGGGCGTTTTTCACGATGACTTGATGTATATGTCGGGAAGGCCGCTGCACCCGATCGCGCTGGCAGTGGCGGCGCGGTTGCGGCAGCGGGTAAATATTGCAGCGTCGTTTTCGGGCGGCGTGGATGCGCACAACTTCGCGAATGTGGTCGGCCTGGGCTTCGTACCGGTGACGACCTGCACCGATCTTCTGCGGTCGGGGGGCTACAGCCGCTTGAGCCGGTACCTGGAGAACCTGGGCGCGGAAATGCGAGCGGCCGGCGCGGCGAATGTAGCGGAGTATGTACGGTCCTTCGCGGGCCGGGAAGCGCGGGTGGTAGCGGAAACTGCCGCGAATCCGCGCTACGGCTGGGAACGCAACCGGGGTGCGCCGCGAAAGATCGGAACGCACCTTGCGCTGTACGATTGCATAAATTGCGACAAATGCTTACCGGCTTGTCCCAACGACGCCAATTTTGTCTATGAGACGGCGCCAGATAAGATCGAGTACGACAATTTTGAGCTGCAGCCCGGAGTCATCCGGCGGGTGCCCGGTGGCATTCTGCGGGTGATGAGCGCGAAGCAATATGCGAACTACGCCGATGCGTGCAACGATTGCGGCAACTGCGAGATTTTCTGCCCGGAGGACGGCGGGCCCAATCGCGAAAAGCCGCGATTGTTCGGCTCGGCCGAATCGTACCGGAAGCAGGCGGGCGACAACGCCTTTTACATCGATTGGAAGGCGCACACGATTTTCGGAATCCTGGGCGGAAAATCGTATGTTCTCGGCGTAAACGCGAGGGTGGATCGCGCGTGGTTCGAAACCGAAACCGCGGAAGTGGAGTTTCGCATAAGCGGGCATGAGCCGCTGACGTGGCGTCCGAAGCCGGGAGCCGGACCCGATGAAGCCATCGACATGCTGGTTTATTTCAAGCTCAAACTGCTGCTGGAAGCGATGTCGGATACGCGTCATGTCAATTTCGCCAATGTCGCGGGACTCGAGGAGGTGAACCGTGGCCACAACATCAGCCATTGAAATCAAGAAAGCACTATTCAAGGGACGCGACTGGCTGACCACGCAGGAATGGGCCGAGAGCGAGCTGGAAACGATGCTGGAGGTTGCGGGCGATCTCAAGCGCAAGTTCAAGGCGCGCATTCCGCACCGCTACCTGCCGGACCAGACGCTGTTCCTGATGTTCTTCGACAAATCGACGCGCACGCGAAACTCGTTTGAAGCGGGAATGACGCAGCTCGGCGGCCACGCCCATTTCCTCACAGCCGACGTCATGCAGATTTCGCACGGTGAGAGCCCCAAGGACACCGGCACGATTCTTTCCAGCTACGGACACGGCATCGCGATCCGGCACGATCTTATCCCCGGAGAGGGCAACGCCTATATGCGCGAGGTAGCGCGCTGGGCAAGCGTGCCGGTGATCAACATGCAATGCGACATCGATCACCCGTGCCAGACGCTGGCGGATCTGATGACGATGCGAGAGATGCGCGGGCGGGATTTGCGCGGGCTCAAGGTGGCGGTAAGCTGGGCGTACGCGCCGAGCTATGCGAAACCGCTGTCGGTACCGCAGGGGTTGATCATGCTGCTGCCGCGGTTCGGTATTGACGTGGTGCTGGCGCATCCGCCGGAATACCGGCTCATGGCCGGGACGCTGGAGGCCGCGCACGAGAACGCACGGCGCGGCGGCGGGAGTTTTCATGCGGTCGACAGCATGGAGGAGGCGTTTGTGCGCGCCGACGTGGTGATTCCGAAGAGCTGGGGTTGCCTGGACACGATGGGCACGAACCCGACTGAGTCGTTACTGGTGGCCAAGCAATACAAGCACTGGATCTGCGACGCGGATCATATGAAGCTGGCGCGCCCCGATGCGCTCTACATGCATCCGCTGCCGGCGGACCGCGGCAATGAAGTGAGCGACGAAGTGATCGACGGTCCGCATTCGGTGGTGTACGCCGAGGCGGAGAATCGCCTGCACACGGCCAAGGCAATCATGGCGCTCACGATGGCGGACGGCGCCATCGAGTACGAAGGGGACGGAGTGGGGCGCGGCCATTAGCCGCCCGGAGGCTTGGCCGTCATGCCGGAGACATTGGTCATCGCGCTGGGTGGCAACGCTATTACCCGGCCGGGCGAGACCGGGACGATCCCGCAGCAATTCGCGCATACCGCCGAGACGCTCGAACATTTGAAGCCCCTGTTTCATAGCGATGCGCGGATCGCGATTACACATGGCAACGGGCCGCAGATCGGAAACATTCTGATTCGGGTGGAAGAAGGAGAGCGCCGCGTACCGCGCCTACCCTTAGATACCTGCGTTTCGGATTCGCAGGGCGGGATGGGATACATGATCCAGAGGCTGGCGGTAGAACTATTCCGGCGCGAACGGATCCACCGGTCCGCCGTAACCGTGATCACACAGGTGCTGGTGAATGAAGGCGACCCGAGCCTGGTGCATCCTACCAAACCGATCGGGTCGTTTTACGATGCGGAGGAGACGGCGCGCATCCGCCAGCAGAAACCGCACTGGGAGTTGCGTGAAATCGAGCCTGGACGCTGGCGGCGCGTGGTGGCATCCCCGCACCCGCTGCGAATTGTCGAAGAGGCAGCGATCCGCGCGTTGCTGGATGCCGGCGTGGTGGCGATTGCATGCGGGGGCGGCGGCATTCCGGTGGCATGGGAAGGCGAGCGGCTCGTGGGCGTGGAAGGCGTCATCGATAAAGATTGGGCATCGAGCCTGCTCGCGCGCCATATCGGAGCCGACCGGCTGATCATCGTGACTTCCGTTGACCGGGTGGCGCTTCGCTATGGCACGCCGAACCCGTGCTGGCTCGACGTTTTGAGGATCGAGCAGGCACGCCGTTATCTGGCGGCCGGCGAGTTTCCGCCGGGATCGATGGGGCCCAAAATCGAGGCGGGGATCGAATTTGTCGCGCAGAGCGGAAAGGAATGCATCATCACTTCCAGCGGGCAGGTCGCCGGGGCCGTTCGCGGCGAGGCGGGAACCCACATCATCCCATGATCCTGGCTAATGCACGCATTGTGACTCTCGATTCGGCCAACCGTATCCTGGAGCGCGGGAGCGTCGAAGTCCGGGAAGACGGCAGCATCGGGGAAATTGCCGAGGCCGGTGGAGGGCATGCCGGATCTGTAGATCTCGGCGGCCGCCTCCTGATGCCGGCGCTCATCAACTGCCACACGCATCTCTACAGCACGCTGGCGCGCGGTTATGTTCTGCCCGGGCCTCGGCCGAAGAATTTTCCGGAAATCCTCAAACGGCTCTGGTGGCGTCTTGACCGCGCCCTGAACGAGGAAGACGTTTATTCCAGCGCCCTGGCCGGCCTGATCGATTCGGCGAAATGCGGCGTAGCCACCTTGATCGATCATCACTCCAGCCCCAATGCGTGCACCGGCAGCCTGGATGTGATCGCCCGCGCATTCGAGAAGGTGGGACTGCGGGGCGCCACCTGCTATGAGACCAGCGACCGGAACGGGCGGCGCTCGGCGCTCGAAGCGATCCGGGAAAATGTGCGGTTTCTCGAACGCCGCCGACGCGGCCAGGTGGCCGGCGCATTCGGACTGCATGCCGCGTTCACGTTGAGCGATCGCACGCTCGCGGCGTGTGCGGAGGCGAATCAATCGCTGGGCGCGGCGTTCCATGTGCATGTGGCTGAGGGCGCGATCGACGGCGGGGCGGTGCAGCGGCTCGACCGGCACGGCATATTGAACCAGCGCACGCTCGCGGCGCACTGCGTGCACATTACGGCGCCCGATCGGAAGACGCTTGCCAGGCGCGGTGTGAGCGTCGTGCACAACCCGCAATCGAATCGCAACAACGGTGTGGGCACGGCGAAAGCGGCTGCCGGCGTGCTGACCGGCTTGGGTACCGATGGGTTCTCACCGCGGCTGTGGGACGAATTGAAGATGCCGGGCGGGAGAGCGCCGGAACGGCTGCTGAACAATCGTGCGATCGTGCGGAAGATCTGGGGGCTCGACGTGGGGCAGATCGCAACCGGTGCGCGCGCCGACCTCATCGCGGTGGACTACTTTCCGCCCACGCCTCTCGATGCCGGTAACCTGTTCCGCCACCTGTTGTTCGGTGTTGCCAATGCGCCGGTGGACAGCCTCATTGTCAATGGGCGGTTCCTGATGCGTGACAGGCAACTGGTAAGCGTTGACGAGGCGCGGGTTGCGCGCAAGGCCGCGGCCCGCGCGAAAGCGCTTTGGGAGAGATTATGAGGATGACGATTCCGGGCCCTACCTATAAAGAGATGCTGCATCCAACGCAACGCCCGAGACCACGGAGCGAGCTGGATCCCGCCAATTTGTTCGCAATCAGCTGGCGAAACCCGGGCGAGCCCGTACGCCACGTTGTGATTCCGAAGCAACTGACCGGGGTCGCAGCGAACATTATCGTCCTGGTGGGGCGCTGCTTTCCGTCGGGCAGCCACAAGGTCGGGCCGGCGTACGCCACGCTCATGGAAGGCGAACTGGCGGGTGAGATCGAACCCGGCCGGAACACCGTGATTGGCCCCTCGACCGGCAATTTTGGAATTGGCACTGCTTATATTGCGAAGCTGAAGGGTTACCCGGCTATTGTGATCATGCCTGAAGGCATGAGCCGGGAACGCTACGAACGGATCCGCCAATACGGCGGCCAACTCGACCTCACGCCCGGTTCGGAGAGCGATGTCGTACTCGTGTTGGATCGCACGGAGCAGTATAAGCGCGAAGAGCAGAACAAGGTACTGGCCCAGTTCGAGCTGTTGCCGAATTACCGCTTTCACCGGTATGTGACGGGCCGCAGCGCGATCGAAGCCGCCGCGCTGCACGGGAACCGGCGCATCGCCGCATTTGTCTCCGCGCCGGGATCGGCTGGAACACTGGCGGCGGGTGATGAGATCAAAGCGGAGTTTCCCGAATCTGTAGTGTGCGCGCTGGAGCCGAAAGAGTGTTCCACCCTGTTCAACAACGGGCGCGGCACGCACCGCATCGAAGGCATCGGCGACAAGATGGTGACCCTCATCCACAACATTCTGACCACGGATTTCGTGCAGTTGATTCACGATGACGACTGCGTGATGGGGCTGGAGCTGCTGCAACACAACGGGAGGCTGCTCGAGCAGTTCACCGGGGCGAAGGAGGATAGCCTGGCGAATCTCCGCGAGCTTTTCGGCGTCTCGGGCATTTGCAACCTGCTCGGCGCGATCCGGCTGGCCCGCCATCTCGATCTGGGAGCGGATGACAATGTGGTCACCATCGCGACGGACGGCTTCGATCGTTATCCTTCCGTGCTGGTCGACCTGGAACGCCGCGTCGGGCCGATCGACGATCCGATGCGCGCGGGCTGGTTCGAATCGATCTTGCGGGACGCGCAGCGGCCGGAGATACTCGATGTGCGTTCGCGTGAAGAGAAAGAGCGCCTGTTCGAATGCAAGGAGCGGTTCTGGACGGGCTTTGGTTATTCGCGGCCGTACCTGGACAAAATGAAGTCGCAGGGGTTTTGGGAGGCGGAGTGCGAACAGGTCGAGGAGATTGATTGCCAGCTGTTGCGAAAGCGCAGCTTTGATGGCTAGTTACCTGGCCTTCGCTTTCGCCGCGAACAAGCTCCAGGCGCGCTCGTAGCCATCCTGCGCCGACGATCTCTTCGCCTCTTCCGGCGAAAGGTACGTGAGCTTGCCGCCCAGCGCCATCGCGCTCTGCTGCACCCGCGCGTTGAAGCTCAGATAATAGGCGCGGCCGACTACTACGTGCAGCGACGGCGCTACGATCACCGCGCCGTGCCCGCGCATCAGCGCGACCGTGTGATTGCCCAGCGAGGCAGCCAATGCGCGGCCGAGCTGGTTGTTGCGAATCAGCATGTCGGTATCGCCGGCGGCCGCGCGGATGTCGAAGACAGGCACATCCTGGCCGATGAAGCCGCCCATGTGCGAGATCGGGCGGAGCGGCGTCGCGCTGACTCCGAATGCCACCAATTCGGGTGCATGATCGTGCACCACGGCCATGACATCGGGGCGCACTTTGTAAATTTCACCATGGATGAACCGTTCGGTATATCCGGCGTTGGGATCGCCGGAAAGCGCCTTGCTGTCGAGGTCATACTGAATGACGTCGGACGGAGTGACCAGACCCGCGGGCATGTGGCGCGCCAGGTAAAAGCGGTTGGGATTACGCGGGTCGCGGACGCTCACGTGTCCGTAGGCGTCGAGCACGCCTTCTTCGCTGAGCATGCGATTGGCGAGGGCCAGTTCCTCGACGATCGACTGGGCCGATGCGCCGGATGCGGGCGCTTTTTGCGCGGATTGCTCGAAGGCGACTCCGCCGGCCAGTAACAACAACACACTGCCGGCGATCAGGGTGCGGATCTTCATAATTTCCTCCACGGAATCAGGATTTCCATTGTGTCGCGGGCGTGATTAAAAGGCAAACGAGCCGGTTACGCCGAAGATTGCGGCGTGCGCTACGCGCGCCCGGTAGCGGCGAGTTCCCGATAGAAGAATAACAGGTCGGTATGGGGAGGTTCAATTCCCATCTGCCTCAGCATGCCCATGGCCTGGCCGCGATGCAGGGTCGCGTGGTTGACCACGTGGAGCACAATCTGCCAGGCCGGGGTGCTCGCCATTTTGCCATCGAGAATTGATTTGTACTCCACAATCCGATTGATCTCGGCATCGTTCGAACACTCGGCCCATGCGATCCATTTTTCGTGGATCTCGGGCCAGGCCGTCTCCAGAGCCAGACGGGTTTGAGCGGGTTGTTCGAAGGGGCCCGCGACGCGGGTGAACCACAGCCAGTCGCCCCAAAGAATATGCGCGAGCGTGCCGAGCAAGCTGTGGTGGGACACGCCAACGGGCTTCTCGAAATCGGCATCAGGGAGAGCGCGAACGGCCGCTACCAGTTTCCGTGAGGCCCAGGCAGAATAGCGCAAGTGGAGATGCGCTTCGGCGGGAGTCATTCTGAAAGCTTACCGTTCGCGGAAGAGGGGAGCAATCCGCCGCAGGTATCGGCCGGAACGGCCTCGCCGTAAAACTCCAGAGCAAGGCCGCCGGCAGGGTAGTTGTGAGGCTGGCAGTTACGAGAAGCTGCCGCTCACGCCCTGGAAGCCCCGGAGGGCCTGCTTGCCTACCCACTTAACGACGCGCGCCGCGTCATAGCAGTACGCCAGGTTGTGATTGAGCGTCGAGAAGCAATGCGGCTGGCACCCCGCTTTCATTTCCTGCAATTGCCTGGTCTCGAACTTGTGGTTGCCGACAACGCCCCAGTCGTATGTGGCCGAATACATCGGGAAGCACGGCGCCAGCGTGCCGTCCACGCGCACGATGACGTTGTTGTGGCCGGCTCGGCAGTTCCACTCCTGCAGTTTGCCGTGCATGAACTCCCGCATTTCATCGAGGCGCTGCACCGAGTTCACCATTTTATAGCCCGACTTATTCTTTTCGATGAGCCAGTCGATCAGTTCGCCGACCGCCGGCCAGTCCTCTTTGGTGATGAACGTAGGGTTGTTTTCGAAATGCTCAAAGTGCTCGGGCTCGAGCATCGGACTCTCGTTGATGTGGTAATCGGTTGCCACGCGATGCTCGCGCGCGATATCGGTGAGTTGTCGAACGTCGTCCAGATTGTTGCGGCAGATGTTGATGTTGAAAAATAGGGCATAGCCGTAGCGATATTGCCGCCGCACAAGGTGGTCAAAGTGCTTGCGGATCGGATTCAGGGCTTTGGGAAGACCGGGTTTCTCATCAATGGCGTCGAGCGCCAGGTTGAAGGTGGCGACCCCCGCGTCGCCGAGCCTGTCGATGACATCCGGGCGCAGCAGGCGGCCGTTGGTCGGTACGTACACCCAGAAACCTTTCCTGGCCGCATAGTAAACCACCTTATGAACGAACTGCGGCCGCAGCAGCGGCTCGCCTCCCATAAGCGCCAGCACGCGGCAGCCGCTATCGTAGAGCCAATCGATGGCGCGGCGCGCCGTGTCTTCGGTCATCCCTTTGACCTTGTTGTCGAACGCCCAGCAATACCAGCAGTCCAGGTTGCATTTCCATTCCGTGAACAGGTAAGCAATGATGGGATGAAAATCGCCGGGTAACGTGCGCGACCGCATATAAGGAAACAGCCAGCCGCGCATGGCACGATAGATCAGCGGCGCGGTCCACTTGCGTTTATCGGGAAAGACTTCCGGGTCGGGAACACTGAGCAGTTGCGGGTGTTGCGGATAAACGGGATCAGGCAGAGTCAGCGGCTGGTCGGGTTTCGGAGCGAGACTCTTGGGCTGCGATTTGACCAGCAACTCGTGTAACTGAACATCCACCCGGAAACGGGGATTCGCTTGGGCAGTATTCTCATGAGTATGTTGCACCGGGTCCTCCTTCAATCACACATAGGATGCTGATGGATTAGTCGTCAACAGGAGGTCACCCACCGGCAAACCCGATTTGTGAGATTTCGTACATTGCTGTACAAATTACAGATGCGAAAGATCTTGCCGGCGTTGCTGATGATATCCGGTGAGGGTTTGGTTAGCCGACCGAATGGTCGGAATCTCGGCGGCGATCCGTTCCAGATCGGTACCCCGTAGCACCACGTAAAGTTCGTCTTCGCCAATATCGGTGTAGACCCGATTACCGATGCACCCGCTACTAGTGACGGCTCCCTGAGCCAAAGCGGCGGGGAGCGCCATGCAAGTGGGGCGGCCGAGCAGCGGCAATTGGGACAGCGCGCCAGCGCGATTGGCGGCTTCAGCGAGCATCATCACGCGGCCGGGCTTGCCGGAAGCAAGGACCGCGGAAGGCGCCACGGGCGCCTCGCCAAGCGGCGCGTAGACGACGACATTGGGCGTGACCGGAAGTTGAAATACGCCGGGGATCTCTTCCATTCGAACGTACCCGATGTCGGTCATGAGCTTAAGGACATCGTTCAACTCCGGCATGCGTTCCGGGGTGAGGGTGTTATGGGTGTAGCCGCCGACCGGGCAATTGAAGTGGTCGGCCGGCACAGTGTAGAAGACCCGGCCGCCGGCGGCCAGCCGCCAGAAGCTGCAGGAAGACGGTTCGGAGCCGGAGAATTTTGGCACGCCCGCCGGTGGGGCATCGAGAAAAGCAACGGCCACCGGGCGCCGTACGGAGCCGAGCATCTCCAGGATCTGGTGTTCGATTGCGCGATAGTCAGGCATGCTCTCCATGGTAGCGTTGAATTGATGACCGGCCGGCGAGAGTTCTTGAAAGCAGCGACGGGTGCGGCTGCGTTCGGAGGCGGGCTCGCACGCGCGAGTGCAATAGTGCGCCGAGGAGAAATCGGACACGTGGCGTACTGCCGGGTCGAGCATACAGGGATGTTGGGCACGGCGGTCCGGATCGCCGGCTCCGATTGCGTGATCGAGGTAGACTCAGGCACACGAGGAGTCGCCGTGCTGGGGAGCGGCGGAACGCTCGTTGTGACTGGCCGAAGCTGGCGCGTCTTCATACTAAATTAATGAACATTGGCCGAACGGCCGGGCATGATTCCGGCACCGTACCGGCGCGCAGGTCAAACGGGCACCCCGATGCGCCAGAGAATGTATCCGATCGCTTGCTTGAGGTAGTTCCAGCGCTCGCGCATCGGGTCGGGGGCAACCTCCTTGCGGGGAGAGCCGTAGACAGCCAGGCCGCGGAATTGCAGCATCTTTTTCACGCGATAAATGTGATACCCGTCGCTCACCACAATCACCGAGTGCAGGTCCATGCGGTGCAGGATCTCACCGGCAAGCGCGATCGACTGCACCGTAGTCTCGCCTTCGTTTTCGACGATGATCGCCTCAGGCGGTACGCCGTGGCTGGTCAGATAGGATCGGCCGACTCCGCCCTCGGTAAAGACGGTTTCGCCTCCGGCGCCGCCTGTGGTCATAATGCGCGGCGCGAGTTGCTTATGATACAGATCGAGAGCGTGATCGAGACGCGCCCGCAGAACCGGGGAGGGCCGGCCGCGGTATTCGGCCGCGCCTAAAACGAGGATCACATCGGCGGGACGGGCTTCTTCGCGGGTCGATTGCTCCTCAATGCGCCTCGAAACGTACCCGATGCCGCTCAGAACGACGATGATCGCGAGCGCGACCGAGTACCAGAGGATTCGTTTCATCTGCGGTATTCTGAATCGTTCAGAATTTAATTGTAAGATGCCGAAGCCGGAGACGATCACGAGTGCGGCTAATCCCTTGCTGAAGGACGTTCGTAAGGCGATTGGGCGCGGCGGGCTCACCGAGGGGGGGTTGGCCGTGGCCGAGACCTTCCACCTGCTCGAGGAAGCGCTGCGCAGCGATTGCGAAGTGAAAACGGTGCTGGCGGCGGAGTCGGTGCGCTCGGCGGCAGAGGCGCACGTCCGGGGACTTCGCGGGATAAAAGTGATCGTAACTCCCGACGCGCTCCTCCGATCAATCTCCGACACGGAAACCACGCAGGGCATCGTGGCATTGGTGAAGCCGCCGTCATGGAACCTGGAGCAATTGTTTCGCGGCTCGCCCCTGGTAGTGCTGCTGGATGGTTTGCAAGATCCCGGTAATTGCGGAACCATCGTGCGGGCCGCGGAAGCCTTCGGCGCCACGGGAGTCCTGTTTTTGAAGGGCGCGGCGAGCCCGTTTAATCCGAAGACCTTGCGGGCATCGGCCGGGTCGCTGTTCCGTGTGCCGTTTCTCCGTGGCATCGACGCGGCGTTGGCGCGCGCCGCCCTGCAGCAGAACCACGTGGAACTTTATGCGGGAGTGCCGGCGCAAGCGGGTGTGCGTTCGCTGGCGAAGGTCGATCTGACGGGCCGCTGCGGACTGATCATTGGCAATGAAGCACGCGGCGCGGGGCGAGAGTTGCGGTCGGCGGCGCTGGATGTAGCGATCCCGACGGTCGGCGTGGAATCCTTGAACGCGGCTGTGGCCGCGGGCATTCTTCTTTATGAGGCGCGGCGGCAGAGGGCGCTCAAAACGTGAGCTTATTCGATTCATCGATTCCTGAGGAAGGCAAACGTCCGCTGGCCGATCGCATGCGCCCGGAGCGCTTGGAGGATTACGTCGGGCAGGAACACATTCTCGGTCCGGGCAAGCCGCTGCGGCGGCAGATCGAGCGCGACGAACTGACCTCGATCATTCTGTGGGGACCGCCCGGGGTAGGGAAGACGACGCTGGCGCGGCTGATTGCCCGCGTCACGAAATGCGAGTTTCTGCCGTTCAGCGCGGTATTGAGCGGCATCAAGGAAATCAAGGCGGTAATGGCCGATGCCGAGCGCTTTCACCGCATGGGGCGGCGCACGATCCTGTTCGTCGATGAAATCCATCGCTTCAATAAGGCGCAGCAGGATGCGTTCTTGCCCTATGTGGAGCGCGGCGACATCATCCTGATTGGCGCGACTACTGAGAATCCGTCGTTCGAAGTGATCGCGGCGCTGCTCTCGCGCTCGCGGGTGTACGCGCTGCGCGGCTTGACGGTGCCGGAAATTATGACCCTGCTGAAGCGGGCGCTCCCCGTTATCGGACTTAGCGCGCCGGACGATTTGCTGGAGCAGATCGCGATTTACTCCAATGGCGATGGCCGGCAGGCATACAACACTCTGGAAGCGGCGGCCGCGGCGTCCACTGGCGGTGTGCTGACCGAAGAGGCGGTGCAAGACGCCATGCAGCGCAAGGTGCTGCTCTACGATAAGGGCGGTGAAGAACACTTCAATCTGATTTCTGCGCTGCACAAATCGGTGCGCTCAAGCGAGGTGGACGCGGCGCTGTACTGGCTGACCCGCATGCTGGAGGCCGGCGAAGACCGCTTGTACATCGCGCGGCGGTTGATCCGCATGTCTATCGAAGATGTCGGGCTGGCGGATCCGCGGGCGCTCGAGCAATGTGTGGCGGCGATGCAGGCGGTGCATTTCCTGGGGATTCCGGAAGGAGACCTGGCGCTAGCCCAGGCGGCGATTTACCTGTGCGTGGCGGCGAAATCGGACGCGGCCTATCGCGCCATGGACGCGGCTCGCGCCGACGTGGAGAACACGATCGCGGAGCCCGTGCCAATGCAATTGCGCAATGCGCCAACCCGCGACATGAAGGCGTGGGGATACAGCGAAGGCTACCAGCACGCGCATCAGTTCGAGAACGCACTCACCGATATGGACTGCCTGCCGCCCTCGCTGGCGGGGCGCCAGTACTACTTTCCGACCGATCGCGGCACGGAGAAGCGGATTGCCGAACGGCTGGAAGAAATCAAAAGATTGAGATCCAGAATCTAGCGCCGGCCTGCGGAATCACGGATTCTCGACGTGGTGCTTGCGCGCGAATTTGTGGTCCAGGTCAGGCCAGAATTCCTTCAGAATGTTGCTGATCATATCGACGCCGATCTGCATTCCGAATTTGGACATTGCGGTGGAAGCGTCGCGACTGCCGGGATAATAGGTATTTGAAAGCGCCACAGCGGTGGCGTTGCCGCCAATCTCGGAAAAATTAAATTGCGAGCCACCCGCATCGCGGCGAGTCCAGAAGATCTGGCCAACGGCGTAGCCGAGGCGTGATAACCCGCTCCCAGTGCCGCGGCGGAAATAGCGCGGGTCCTGATGGAACAGGGCCGGAAAGATGGCTTCCGTCATGAAATCGCCGACGACCAGATCCGAGTATGACGCCGCAAAATAGCGGGCGTAACCCCCAACACCCTGTCCGAATTCAGGTGCGGCATGAGTAATTTGTCCCTCTCCGGCAAACGCTGCTGCCAGCGCGACAGTCCCGCGATCCAGAGAATCCTGCTCCGCGATTTTGAATTTCTGCCGGACGGTAATCGGTTTGTACTCGTCCGGTCTTGGATAAGTGCGGTAGTTTGGGATAATCCAAAAAATGCGTTTGCTGGTTGGGATCGGAACGCGGGCTTTCTCCGGCGCCGGAACACCATTCCCGGCAGTTTCCGACTGCGGGTCAGGTGCAATCCGGTCTGCCGATACAGGCTGCTGACAAAATCCAGCTAAGAAAAAACCCGGAACGAGGAGAAATCCTAATACACGAGGGCGTACCATAGCGACCCGCTCTTGTCTGGCACGTGAGATTCCAAACGCATCGCGCTCCCGACGCCCCGCCCTATTTTATATGTGGCAGGTCGCCTGCAGGAAATATAGCGCGGCGACTTCGCCGTGAGAAAGGTCAGGTTTCTAATGTTCTTGGCGCTATTCATTATTCTGTTGATTGGCTGGCTTTTTGGGTTTGTTGCGTTCCACGTAGCGAGCGGCCTGATTCACATATTGCTGATCCTGGCCATAATCTCTATCATTATTCACCTGTTCCGCGGCCGAAGCGCCGTTTGAGTCCCCGCGCGACTCGCCAGTAGCGGGGGCCGAGCTATTTCTTGTTCAGCTTTAGGTTCAGGACGGCCTCTTTGCGTGAATCGAACGAACTGAGGGTCTTGACAGGACTCGAAAGCCCCTTGTTATCGGCTTTTAGTTCGTAGTCGACGTCGGTGCTCAAGCCATTGAAATAGTACGATCCGTTCTCTTGCGTAATGAAGGACCGGATCTGTAGTGTCTTGGTGTTCTTTAACTGCACCACGGCGCCGGGGACAGGCATGTCTTCGGGGGACATGACGATACCCTGCACCGTCCGGGTGTCGTTGGTGCTGTCCCCTTTCTTCTTGCCCTGCGCGAATCCCGCCGGCACCGCAACCAGAAGGGTCACCAGCAAAAGAGTACGGAACATAGTCATCGCAGCCCTCCCAAAGGGTTGACGGGGCCGCAGCATACCGGGTTCCTATTTCCAGTCTTCTTCGTCCTCTTCTTCTTCTTCTTCCTCGACGTAGGGATCATCATCCTCTTCTTCCTCCTCCTCGAGGCTTTCGGCCGATTCGACTTCCAACGGGTCGGTGCCGGTCACGCGCAAGTCCGCGCCGCACTCGTCACAGCTGATGGCATCGCCTTCGTCCACGTCCTCTTCGTCCACATCGATTGCGCCTTCGCAAACCGGACATGTGACCATCTGAATCCTCCCGAAATAGATACTGTAATACGACCTTGGCGCCGACTTCGAGCACCAAAGAGGATCCGCCGTCTGCTCCCTTCTCAGGGGAATCCCGCCCCTGGAGTGGGTGCTTTTTGGGCCGGGCGAAGCCCGCCCCCGTCCGATCCTTAGATACCAGAAACAGCGCTTCTGATTCGAACCCGCCGGTAGGGTTGCCGGCGCACTTGCCTCAGCACGCCGTCGGTCTGCCTTCTATTGTACCCGCAAGGTGATGACCTGCAACGGTATAATAGGTGGAGACATGCACCAAAAACTCAGTCAGAGGGTGATTGATCTTGATCCCCAGGAAACTGCGGAGTGGCTTGAGGCATTGGATCAGGTTCTGGAGGAGGCCGGTCCGGACCGCGCAGCGTATATTTTGGAACAATTATCCGACCGCGCGCGCCAGAACGGCTCCGACCTGCCCAACCTCTTAAACACTCCTTACGTCAACACCATCCATCCCGAAGAAGAGGTCTCGTATCCCGGAGACCGGGCGATGGAGCGGCGGATCAAAAGCCTGATCCGCTGGAATGCAATGGCGATGGTGGTCCGGCAGAACAAATACGACGCCGGCATCGGCGGCCACATTTCCACCTACGCTTCGCTCGCTACACTGCTCGAAGTCGGTTTCAATCACTTTTTCCACGCTCGCTACGGCGACCAGCCGGGCGACTTGATTTATTTCCAGGGCCACGCCTCTCCTGGCATCTACGCGCGCGCGTTTTTGGAAGGGCGGCTGACTGAAGAGCATCTGAAAAATTTTCGGCACGAGTTGCGCGAGCACCCCGGGCTGTCATCCT
>DATGII010000183.1:0-24892 GCA_035295805.1 Bryobacteraceae bacterium
CCACACGCCAGGCTGCATAGGCAAGGGCCTGTCGGATGTCCTCTTTTTCGATATAGCGATATGCGGCAAGAATCTCAGCCGTGGTATGGCCCGAAGCGACGAGTCCGACGATATGCCCACCGTAACGCGCAACCCGCGCACGCAGGGCTTACCCCCCATCACCGCCGGGTTCCTCGTGATGCGATCCAGTACCATTGCCCTCAATTTTACTCCGGTCGAGCGACCGAACTGCTACCGAATGCGGTCCCCCGACCAGTTTCATTACTTCTCACTAGACCCAAACAGCTCCCAGCGGGACCGCGTAAGGGAGCAATCAACGCGGCGGACGTGTAGAACAGCAGCGCGTATCTCCAAGCTCCGGATATTCAACAGGAACCCCGCTGAGCCTGGACACGAAATCCGCGATCGCCTCGCGCTCCGCCGGATGGGCCTCAGCCAACCCGTTCATGGTTGTCCAGATTGCACCATCTCGAAACCGCAAGTACAAGGCGCGTTCTTTTGACCAACCTCCTCTTGAGTGAGCGCTGGGCGCCGAGTAGTAATACGCGAGGGCAACGCTTTTCACGTCACTGTAGGAGTGACGGCGCTCAGGCATCGGCCACAATGCCTGAGCTACCAGGTGTTCGCCCGTGAACCGGGTGTGGACTGGAATTAGGGAAACTGACAAAGCTGATAAGACCACGGTCCACACGACGAAGGCCTTCCGAAAGAAGCCTTCCAATAAGGGCGATTGCCATGAATCCGGAATTTCACGCTTCAGGACCCGTTTGAACAATCCAGATTTGATCCTGTCGTGAAACAGCACGACCAGACCAAGGCAGGCCATGCAGGGAGGCATAAAAAAGATTATGCGCGACGGACGAAGCACGAATTGCGAAATCTCCCTGCTATCCACGTACCAGTGGTTCGACGTGCTCAGAGCGACATAGCCGAAGTAGGAACCAATCGCGAGCTCAACGAACGCAAATAGGCACTCCGACAGTGAATTGCCACGACGCGGCATCGGGCTCCACGCGACCTCGGCAAGGTCACGGACGCGTTGCCTTCGGCTTTTTTTCTTTCCTCGTGCCGAGGTTCCACAAGCGCAGAATACCATTCAACGGCCGCATCGATTGGCGCGGCAGGACATGTTCGCGAAGTGCCGGCGGCCAAGTGACTATGGCAGACCCCCGGGCAAGCCTGGAGTTCCAAACGTAAAGGCGCGAGTGGTACAACGAAACCGGATGGCACTTTGGCGGAGCGTTGAGCGGTACGTCGCGGTTCTCGTCGTATCGCTGCTCGGCTTCCTGGCGCTGAACGTTTGTTACGGAGTCCTGTTTCCCGGGTGCATTGACTGCCACGCGCATGTAGGCGTGCCGTTCGCACATCTCGACGCCGGAGGCTTCGAGGGAGGCGGCGGCTTAATGTGGTGGGGCGTACTTGCGGACTCGGTAATAGTCCTTGCCACCGCCGTGGCGTTGGTTCGCGCCTTTCAGCACCTACTTTCCCATAAGCCGTCTTGGAGTGGCGAGGCCGTCTATTGTGCTTTCTTGGCCAAGCCTAGATTTTGGAGGTTCGTCAGCGGCGCCACGGCGTTTCTGCCCTTTTGGACGTACTTGGTGGAGTCGGACGCAGTCGAGTTGCTGCGCCGGGCCGGGCGAACAGCCTACATTCACATCCCGATCAGCGCTGGCGAAATGCTCAACGATACCCTGCTCGGCTTCAAGACGCTCGCCGCCAGCGCGAAAGACCGGATTCTGGTGGTCTGGATCAACGAATACTTCGGCCCGGTTTCACGAGACGGGAAGACGTTCAACCAGATGCAGGTGTGATGCGGGAAAGGAAGCTGACGTTTGAAGAGGCGGTCTCTGCGGGAGACTTCGGCCTCATGGACAGGTACCGCCTCGAACGGGTCCGCAGAGAGCTGTTCGAGCAATTGCAACAGATGCCGTTCGCGTGAGGTGCATATGAAAAACGGAGTACCGCAAACACCGTCGCCGGCCACCGATCCGCAACGGAGGCGTTGGCTGAATCTGGAACAACTGCTTTCCGTGCTGCCGCTGAAGAAGAGCCGCATTTACTATCTGGTTCACACGAACCAAATCCCGTATCAGCACATTGGAAGGACGCTGATCTTCGATTATGATGAGATCGCATCCTGGGTAACCAACGGTGGCCAGAGGGCGGAAGGGGCCAATGGGACAAGACATCGCGTATCTTGTGAAGCGTAACGGCGTGTACGCCGCGAAGTTTCAAAAACCAAGCGGCTCCTGGACCATTCGCTTCACACGGAACGCGCCGCCGAAGCCAAACTGCTTTTCGAACAATTCCGGTTTGATCTCCTCCAGAAGAAAGAGCTGGACCTCAACCGGGTGGTTCCGGTTCGCCTGGGTGAACGCGCTTTGCTGCATCTGGCCGACGTGGAGCAGCACCAGGCGCGCAGTTGGCTGGTGAAGCAACGCAACTATCTCAACCATTACATCCTGCCGTTTTTCGGCCCGAAGCGAATGTCGACGGATATTTCCGCCCGCCTGATCGAGGAGTACGTTACTTCGCGCCGCAAGACGGGCCTGAAAGCGACCACAACGAACAAGGAACTTTCGTGCATTAAAGCGATGTTCCGATTCGCCGAGCGGCGGCGGTACATTCTGAATAGTCCAGCCAAGACGGTCCGGCTCTTGCGTGATGACTCCGACGTGCACAGCCGGTTTCTCACCTACGATGAATGCCTACGCCTCGTGAAGGTCGCTGGCGAAGCGCGGCCGGAGCATGGCGTGCGGCTCCATCAATTCAACCACTGGCCGGAGTGGATCATGCTGGCGTGCCATACCGGTCTGCGCCCGGGCGAGCAGGGTACGCTCGAGTTCTCGGACATCGACCCAGTCCACGGATTTCTGACCATCCGCCGGAAGCCTCATTTTCACTTTCATCCGAAAAACTATCAGCTCCGCCGTGTGCCGCTTGCGGACCCCGCACGGATGGCGATCCAGAAGATGGCGGAACTGAAGCACGGGACCTCCGAGTTGGTGTTCCATCGTGTGGACGGATCCAAGTGGGGCGACATTGCGGGTTCGTTCGATTCCCTGGTCGACCGCACCGGGCTGCAGCGAAAAGCACCCGACAACCTGACGATGCATTCCTTGCGGCACACGTTCGCCTCGTGGTGCTCTCTGGGCGGTCTCTCCTTGCGGCGGCTGCAGGCGTTCCTTGGCCATAAAAGCATCACGACCACCGAGCGCTATTCGCATTTGGCAATTCCGGGGTCCATCCCGCATATGCAAGACTCTCCAGCTTCTTGAATGATTTTTTACCCAGTGGGATACCCACGGAGCCTTCCGAAGCCGAAAAACGCGAACGGGAAGAGTTGGAAGTGATTGAAACGATGTGGTGGCGGCGCGCGGACTCGAACCGCGGACCTAGGGATTATGAGACCCTCGCTCTAGCCAGCTGAGCTACGCCGCCCCGAAATTAGGTAAACCCAAGTGTAGCAGAACCGCGGCCACACCCACCCGGTTGTGGAAAAAGCCAGTGCGTCTCATGCGCTGCAATTTGCAGCTATTTCGACAAGTACGTACTGGAACGTCCTATCGAACCAAGCCCTGCCGTTCCAAGCACATCCGCATTTTGCTGCACTTTGGTTCAATCGGTCGTAAGTAATAAATTTCACAAGCCTTGGAAGCGCCCGAACCCGCTGTTTCCCACAATGTTTTCCACACTTCAGTGGATTTGTTTCACTCCTGTGAACCGCCGCCGAAGCGATTCCGGGATCTCGGCTTCGACCTCGCAAAACTCTCCATCATAACGGGTTTCTAGCACGCGCCCAAACTCGTGGAGCAGCGCGAGTTTGCTGCCGTCGCCGGCCGCCAGCCGCAACTTCGTGCGAATCATCGGGTCCACCGGAAGTCGTTCGTCGATCGAACGCAGCAAGCGGTCGACTCCGGCTCCCGTCAGCGCCGAGATCTCAACCGCGCACACCCCGGCGTGGTGTTCTTCGGCACCCAATATCCGCTGGCGCAGGGCATCGATCTCTCCCCCGGCGCGCTCCAGGCGATCGACCTTGTTCATGACAATAATCTGCGGGATCTCGGCAGCGCCGATTTCGCTTAGGACTTCCCGCACATGGGCGACATGTTCAGGAGCGGCCGGCGCCGAGACGTCGATCACATGTAGCACCAGAGCCGCCTCTTTGACTTCCTCCAGTGTGGCGCGGAACGCCTTTACCAATGTCGTGGGCAGATTGCGGATAAATCCGACAGTATCACTCAACAGCACCCGGCGCCGCGATGGCAGCACCAAGGGCCGAACGGTCGGATCCAGTGTCGCGAACATGCGCGCGTCGGTGAGCACACCAGCTTCCGTGAGCCGGTTAAATAAGGTTGATTTTCCCGCGTTGGTATAACCCGCTAACGCCAGTGTCGCCAACGGAACGGCGCTCCGCCGCTGACGATGCAGTGCGCGGCCGGCACGAACGCCCTCGAGTTCGTCCTCCAACTTTTTGATGCGGCGCGCAATGCGGCGGCGATCGGTTTCGAGTTGCGTTTCGCCGGGCCCCCGGGTACCGATGCCACCGCCCAAACGGGACATCTCCGCTCCTCGACCAGTCAGCCGCGGCAGCAGGTAGTTGAGCTGCGCCAATTCCACTTGCAGGCGGCCTTCCCGCGTCCGCGCGCGCGACGCAAAAATGTCGAGGATCAGCTGGGTGCGGTCGATGACTTTAGTGCCGATCGCTTTTTCCAGGTTGCGCTGCTGCGTCGGAGTCAGGTCATGATCGAAGATGACGGCGTCGACTGCCCCGGAACGCACCGCCGCCGCGATTTCCTCAACTTTGCCTTGGCCGATTAGGGTTGCCGCCTCCGGCGCCGTACGCGATTGAATGATGCGCGCTTCCACTGCGCCGCCCGCACTCGCCGCCAGTTCGGCCAGTTCTTCGAGCGATTCCTCGGTGCGCGCCAGGGAGTAGCGCGTGGGCGTGGCGCGCGTTTTCCACTCCAGCCCGACAAGAATCACGCGCTCGCGGGCAGGATTGCGGCCCGGCGTCGGCTAACCCTCCGAGTTTTCCTGGTGCGCCGCCACCGGTGTATTGCTGGAATTGGCCTGGTTGGCCGCCTGCGAACTCCCGGCGTACGCGTGCGCGACCTTCTGGGTCACAACCGTCGAGATCGCATGCTTAAAGATCAGCTGCTCCTGATTGTTCGTTTCCAGCACCAGCGAGTATTTGTCAAAACTCTTAATACGTCCGGAGAGCTTCACACCGCTCATCAGGTAGATGGTCAGAACGATTTTGTCCTTGCGTGCGTTGTTTAAAAAACTGTCTTGTATATTTTGCGCCGGCTTGTCCATTCCGTCCCCCAAAACCCTTGCGGGAAAAAAAACAGTTAATCCAGACTACGGCTAGTAAGCCCTAGTATTGTACACCCATTTCATAGCCGGACGGGGCGTAATGCGCCTCGCTAGGGCTTCAGCGCTTTGACTACGTAGTAGTTGATCGAGGGCGAGACCTGCTTGAACCAGTGCGGGGTGCCGGCCGGGATGACGATCACATCCCCCTTGACGAGGTGGTGGGTTTCACCACCCTTGATGTCGGCGCCGCGCCACTGCCCGGGACCCGAGTTTTTGCCGCCCACCATGGCGCCGCCGGTAATGAGGGTCGCGCTTCCCTCGATGACATAGAAGACATCCGTTTCTTTGTCATGCACTTCGACCTGGCCAGGGCCGGCGCGGTGCGAGCCGAGAACGATCAGGTCGGGCGCCTTCACCAGATCGCCTCCTTTGCTGATGGCCTCGGCGACTTTATCATGAGGGATATAGGTTACGCCGGCCGCGTTCAGGCAGATGGCCGTGACCGCGAGCATCATCATCCATGTGAAGATGTTCCTCTGCATTGCTTCGCTCCTGTGCAAGCTGAGGGCAGTATATCAATCTAAACAGGAGCGGGATGCCAGTGCGGGTGTCGACACGCCTTGACATGGATCATGAGCTTGGCGATTCTAGTGAAACATTGATGGCTTCGCAGGAGAACAGCGTGCGAAAAAAGGGCGACTTGGCGAGGATTCTGTCGCGGCGGAGGTGGGTGGCCGAAACCGCGGCGGGAGGACTGGCCGCGCTGGCGCGGGCGGCGGTGGTGCAAACCGATTTTTCTTCTTTGCCGCCGTACGGAAACGGGACGCTGCCGGCGGGCATCCGGGCGCGGCACATCGCCAATGTGAACGGCCTGAGGGTACATGTGCTGGAGGCTGGTTACGAAACGGCGGGGCGGCCGGCTGTATTGTTGCTGCACGGATTTCCGGAGCTGGCGTATAGCTGGCGCAAAGTGATGCCCGCTTTGGCGGAGGCGGGATACTACGCGATCGCACCCGACCTGCGCGGCTACGGACGCACAACCGGCTGGGACGATTCCTATGACGCCGACCCGGACGCGTTCCGCATTCTCAATATGACGCGCGACGCGCTGGGGCTGGTGTACGCGCTGGGATATCGATCAGTGGCGATGGTGGTTGGGCACGATGCCGGAGCGCCGGTGGCGGCGTGGTCCGCGCTCATCCGGCCCGATGTCTTTCGTTCGGTGACGATCATGAGTTCGCCGTTCGAAGGCCCGCCCGCAGTGCCATTCAACTCGGCGAATGGCGCCGCCCTGCCGCGGCCGGCCCTTACCGACGACGAACTGGACGCGGAACTGGCGAAGCTGAACCCGCCGCGCAAATACTACCAGAATTACCAGCGCACACGCGGGGCGAATGACGACATGCTCCGCGCACAGCAGGGCTTGCATGCGTTCTTTCGCGCGTATTACTACTACAAGAGCGCGGATTACAAAGGAAACCGGCCGCATCCACTGAAGGCGCGCACGGCCGAGGAGATGGCGCAGATTCCGACTTACTATGTGATGGAAAAGGATAAAGGAATGGCGGCGACTGTGGCCTCACACATGCCGCCGCCGGAGTACATCGCGAATTGCAAATGGCTGACCGAAGCCGAGGTCGAGGTATACGCGACCGAATACCGCAGGACCGGGTTCAACGGGGCGCTGCAGGGATATCGGGTGCGGCGGGGCTCCGATCCGAAAAGTCTCGCGGAGATGCGGACGTTTGCAGGGCGCGCGATCGATGTTCCGTCGCAGTTCATTGCCGGGAAAAGCGATTGGGGCGTGTATCAGACACCGGGGGCAGTGGACAAGATGCGAACGACGGCCTGCAGCCATATGGCCGGATTCCATTTGATCGACGGCGCCGGACACTGGGCGCAACAGGAGCAGCCGGAACAGGTGGGCGGGCTCCTGGTGAAATTCTTGCGGGGCTAAGCGAACCGGCGGCCTCGCGACAGCCGCTTACTTCGTGACTACGACAATCGAAAAGGAATCGGGCACCATCTTTCCTCCATAGCCGGCTACTCCTGCCCTTGGCGGGCCGGTGGGAGGCAGAAAATCCGCGGCGAGCAGCAGGATGCGGCCGGTCTTACTATCCCACACCATCTGTTTGGCGCTTTCCTTGGTCTGCACGGTCTGCTCGATCGCGAAACTGGTGGGAGTCTTTTCCTTAATAATAGCGAGCGTCCCATCGATCTGGGCACTATAGGCTTCATTCGTCACCGGATTGAAAATGGCGGAGTCGGCGGTGGATCCAATGGGCAGAGCGTCCAGGATCTTTCCATCTGCGGCACTGAGGATCATCATCATCTGCGGCGCGCGGCAGCCGGCGAACAGAATGCCGTTCTTTGCGTCGATCGCCAGTCCGGAACACCTTCCCCCTTTGGGCGCGACGCTGTAACGCGCGGCTACCGTGAGAGCCTTGGCATCTATGACGGCGATGTCGTTTTTATCTCTGACATCGACGTAAACCCGGCCCTTCCGGTCCGTGGCGGCCTGCTCGGGCTCACCGCCCAGATCAATCGTGCCCAGAACCGAGCCATCCACCGCGTTGATGGCGGTTGCGTTCGGAGCGACATGGCTGAAGACGAAAACACGTTCGGTAAACGGGTCGAACAGAATGGCATCGGGGCGGCCTTGGACGTCGATGGTTTTGATGGTCTTCAGAGTCTTGGCGTCCCACATCACGACGGGTTGACTGCTGGCGAAACCGTGCCCGGATTTCGGATCGACCACGACGCCGTTCGCCGCCGCGTCCGGGATCTCGCCCGCCGGCTCCAGCGTGTCCAGATCAAAAACGGTAATTCGGCCGGGGCCTTTGCGGGGAATGTACAACCGGCGGCTCTCGACGTCTGCAAAAGCCGTATCGAACGTGCCTTCGCCACCAACTTTTACCACTTTGGAAACCTTGTAGGGCCCCTCTGCCAAAAGACGCTGCGGCAGTCCGGTAGCCAGGGAGACCAGTACACCGGCCAACAGGCAAGCTTTTCGCATCGCGCCACCTCCGCGCCTATTCTACTAAGCTTCAACGGCAATCACGACGGAGCCAAGCTCGCCGGAATGACCGCCGGCGTGATCCGCGTCAACTCGGGATTAAGCGTAGAGTCCCTGCAAGCGGAACCACCAGACTTGTTACCTCAGATGCGGGACTGAAGCCCGGATTATTTCAGCTTGATTTCACCGGTCTCGCCGCTGATTTGAATCTTCGTGCCGAACGGTTTTGAGAGATCGGCCAGACGCTCGAGAATATAACCGGCGCGGGCTCCCGTGGCGGGCGCGGGCAGGCCGCGGGTGTGGAGGAATTGATTGTCGGCGTACGCGTTGTGGATATCGGGCTGGCCTTCTCCGATGTAGTTCAGCACGATCGGACGCAATGAGATTGAGGTGAGATTGCGTCCCTGAAATTGGACGTAGGCAACCGCGCTTTCCCAACTCATCGGTTCGTCGATGTAGGTGAGCGTGGGCGGCACGTTGTAGATGAAGTTGCCGAGATCGTAAAAAATCGGCTTGCCGTGATAGATTTCGATTCCGTGAAGCAGAGGCGCGCCATGCATGACGATGATGTCGGCGCCGGCATCGATCTCCGCATGCGTCCACTTCTTGAGCCAATCATTCGGGGCGAGGCGTTCCGGCATGCCTTCGGTGAAAATGTTCGTGAACGAGTGATTGCTGAAGACGTGATTGTGCTGATAGACGATCACGAGGTCGGCCTGTTTGCGGGCATCGCGAATGCTTTGGAGGATGCGCTGCGCGTCCGTGGGGTTCGGCGTGTTGGGAGGCGCGCCGGGAAGATCGGCGCTGGCCTCATTTTCTTTGTCACCGGCTTCGACACGCAGCTCATTTACACCGGGACGGTCCGCCGCGGCACTGGCGCCGGGGCCAATGAGGCCGGATGCGCTGGCAATCAACGCGATGGTGCCCTTCGAAGTGCGCAAGTAGCCGGCAGCGGCGGCTTCGGCCAAATTATTTCCGGTTCCGGCATGAACGATTTTGCGGCTGTCGGCTTCGCGGATGGTGTTCTGAATACCGGGGACTTTCAAGTCGAAGGCATGATTACCGGAAAAGGCCATCAAGTTAAATCCGAAGGTTCGCAGGGCATCGAGAGCGTCGGGCGGCGCGAGAAAGCCGCGGCCTTCACTGACCGACTGGCCCTTTTCGGCGACCGCGGCTTCGAAATTGGTGAAGACGACGTCGCCTTTGAGCAGCGACTGGATCGCGGGCACAGATTTCGGCGCGGTCTCGCGGAGATCGGAGCGGATCATGGATTGTCCGGCGAGCGTGACCGTGAGGGAATTTGGGCCTTGGGCCGCGGCTACAGTGCAGATACCGGCGGAGAGGAGCAGCAGTGTGTTTCGGGTAGTGCTGGACATTAGTAGCCCAGTTTATCCGATTCGAAGCACAGAAGATGTCCGGCTTTAGGTTTTCGAAACGTACGCTTCGGAATTCGGGGAAGGTTTGTTCGGAGGAAAGGAGTTAGCCCGGCGAGTCCGATTGGTACAAAGCGGAGCGCCTCACGGGCCGCCGGATCCACTGGAATGCGGCGCCGAGATGCTCTCACGACTCTATTGTACGCCGCGCCCTGTGCCGGCCCGACCTCGGAGAGACGGATTTCCGGCGCAAGCGACTGGTGTGGCGGCAGATGGAAAATGTCATCCGGCTGTCACCGGGAAAACCGGCGGTCTACAAGGCGCCCTCGCCGCGCTCCTGGTTGCGGATGCGGATGGCATCGGCGACGTCGTAAACAAAGATTTTTCCATCACCGATCTTGCCGGTGCGGGCAGCGCCGGAAAGAGCTTTGATGACATCTTCGGACCGGGCGGCGGGCACGACCAGTTCCATTTTCAGCTTGGGCAGCAGGTCCACGCTGTATTCCTGGCCGCGATAGACTTCGGTGTGGCCTTTCTGCCGGCCGTGACCGCGCACCTCGCTAATGGTCATGCCATCGATGCCCAAGTCCTGCAGACTCTTCTTGACTTCGTCCAGTTTAAACGGTTGTATGATGGCTTCGATTTTTTTCATCAGGATCTCCCGTATTCAGCGCCCTCGTTCAGCACGTTCAGATAGTGGGTCACGGCCTCGCGCAGCAACGCCGAGAGGAGCTGGTTCGGCTCACCGGCGATCTTCCGGCGCGCCGACTCATGAATGAGTCTCTCGTATGCGGCCGGCGGAAGCGTGATGGTGACTTTCCGGAATTTGCCTCGTTCTCCATGCGGCGGATTTGGATCTTCCGCTCTGTTGTCGCAGTAAAGCTCCATCAGGGAACCCTCCGAGATTTTGAGTTGCAGCTGCGGACAGCGCGGAGGAGGCCGCGCGCGGCGGCCTCCGGAGCGCCCGGTATTTACGAGATGCCCCTCTCGGCAGCCGGGGCGTTGAGCGAGATTCCGGGTTGGTGCGCCAGTTTGCCCGAGGCTTCCAGCACGACGGCGGCCGGCTTGCCGAGGGACGAAATCACGTACTCGGGATAAGCGGAGATGCCGTGTTCGTGAAGATCGAGTCCCATGGTTTCGCCTTCGGCCGAGACACGCAACAGTCCGGTCGCGTTGACGGCATACATCAGCGCGAGCGCCACGACGAAGGTGCTCAGCGTGATGGTGGCGCTGCCGATTGCCTGCGCGGCCAGCAAGGTTGTTCCGCCGCCGTAAAACAGTCCCTTCAGCGCCGAGCTGGCGTCGGCGCCAAACGGGCCGGCGGCTCCGTACTGGCCCGTGGCGAATAAGCCGAGCGACAACGTCCCCCAGATGCCGCAGAATCCATGCACCGGGACGGCGCCGATGGGATCATCGATCCGCAACCATTCCAGCACCTCGACTCCGTAGACCACGACGACACCGGCAACTCCGCCGAGGAGGATGGCGCCGGTCGGGCTTACCCAGTAACAGGGACACGTGATCGCGACGAGGCCGGCCAGGAAGCCATTGACGGTGAAGCTCAGATCCCAGACTTTGCTCATCATGTAGGCGACGATCATCGCGATCAGACCGCCCGAGCAGGCGGCGAGCGTGGTGTTCGCGGCGACGCGTCCGATGCCTTCGAAGTCCATCGCAGAGAGCGTGCTGCCGGGGTTGAACCCGTACCAGCCGAACCATAGGATCAAACCGCCCGAAGCTGCGATGGTAAGATCATGCGGCAGCATGGGCCCGCCGCCATCCCGTTTGAACCGGCGTCCCAGGCGCGGTCCGAGCACGATCGAGCCGGCCAGGGCGATGAAGCCGCCAATCGTGTGGACGACGGTGGAACCGGCGAAGTCGTGAAAGCTCTGTCCGAGCGATGGTAGAAAGTTTCCCATGCTGCCCATAGTGGCGAGAAAGCCGTCCGGACCCCAAGCCCAGTGCCCGATGATCGGGTAGATGAACCCGGAGACTCCCACGCTATAGATCAGATCGCCTAGGAACCCCGTGCGACCGATCATAGCGCCCGAGGTTATGGTGGAGCAGGTATCGGCGAACGCAAACTGAAACAGCCAGAAGGCCAGGAACGCGACGCCGGTGGTTTCGTAGGTGGCCGGTGCCCCTTGCAGGAAGAACCAGTGATAGCCGATCAGGCCGTTACCATGGCTGAACATGAACGAGAACCCGAACGCGTAGAACAGCAGTCCGCAGAGGCAGGTGTCGACGATGCACTCCATCAAAACGTTGACGGTCTCGCGCGACCGGCAGAATCCGGCTTCGAGCATAGTGAACCCCACCTGCATGCCGAACACAAGAAACGCCGCGACCAGCGTCCACACCGTATTGATCGGATTCACGATGTCGTTACCCTTCAGATTCGGATCGGCCGCGAAGACCCGGAAACCGATTAAATCGGGATTCACAAACAGGGCCGCGATCAACAACAAGCCGATCGCGATAAATTTGCCGGTCAGCAGAATCGTGCCGTAGCGGCGCCACTCGCGGTCGCGCAGCCGGTTCCGGAGCCGGGACAATTTCCTCGATAGCGTCAATCTCTCATTCATATAAGCTTCGTTCCTCCAGACGTGAATTCCTCGTATCTCGCGCTCTTTTGAGTAAGTGGTCGTTAGCATTCACCGGAGATCCGGTGGATGAAATTATGTCGAAGCAATCGCTCTGAGTCGGCGTGGGTGTTGCTTAAGATCCAGGACCAATGGATCAGGTGCGGCTGGCGGAACGGGGCAAGCTGCGGATCGGGGCCGAAACCGAAGTCTACAAGTAAATGCAAAGGGCGTCCAATCAAATATTTGGATTTACGATTAAACAATTTCCGATCTTTATGACCGAATGGAACCGCGCATAGCCAGTCGATCGCTGAAATTGTCTGGAAATCAAAGGCCGACCGCGTGCCGCCCGGATGCTGAGATGGCTGGGGCAGCCTTTCTATCGGCCTACCTTTACCTATCTTTTGATCCCGACAACCTATCCAATGGTCTATCGCGGGGGATCTGATGCGGTTCCCCGTTGACTCGGGAAACAGTTCCCTTACAATAAGCCAATGTCACGCAGGAACTGGACGCAGCGATGGGGCCAGATGAGTGACAGCGATCTGGAAAGCGCCGCCCGCTATTACCTTTGGCTCGCCAAGAGCTTTCCGGAGATGCAGATTCACCGGCTGGATGAAATCGTCGCGGAAGCCAGCCGTCGCGGAAAGCCCGAAATAGTCGAATATGCTCGGGCTGCTGTTCATACCAGTCAGGCCAACGGTTAGTCCACGTCGATGCCGCGCCCACCGGTACAGAAAAGTAATCAGTGACTTACCCGGATAAGAACGTGAAGACGGCCACACGCCTGCAACCCGAGCGATCCAACACCGCCAAAGTAGTGGTCGCCACCACCGTTGCGCTTTCGTTTATCTCTTTCTGGCGCGCCTCCGCTGTGGTTTTGAGCGATCTCGCCTCCTCGGCGTTTTACGCCGGCGGCATCGCTGAACACGCCATCGGCAAGAGCGCTCCGTGGTTCATCCTCGGGGTAATGCTGTTCAGCTTTGCGGTGCGATCGGTCTACCTGGAATCATGCAGCATGTTCGTGCGGGGCGGCGTGTACGTGGTCGTGCGCGACGCGATGAATCATTTCATGGCACGGCTCTCGGTATCCGCGCTCATTTTCGATTACATTCTGACAGGGCCGATCAGCGTGGTCAGCGCGGGGCAATATCTCGGACACCTGCTGAATGAAATCTCGGGGCTGACACACATCGGGCACGCGATCAGCACCAACCTGTTTTCCGCAGTGTTCGGCGTGGCGGTGACGCTTTACTTCTGGTGGAACAACATCAAAGGCATCCATGAATCGAGCGGCAAGGCGCTCCGCATCATGCAGATCACCACGATCATGGTGGTGGCATTCCTGATCTGGTGCCCGATCACGATCCTGCTGCGCGGAAACGTGCAGATTCCCCCAGCTCCGCTGCCGCGCAATCTCGAATTCAGCCAGGATGCGCTCGGCTGGTTCCGCGGCACGTTCTGGCCGCAGATCGGCGCGATCGCCGTGATTGTCGCGTTCGGACACTCGCTGCTGTCGATGAGCGGCTTCGAAACGCTGGCGCAGGTTTATCGTGAAATCGCGTATCCCAAGCTGAAGAATCTGAAATACACCGGAAACATCGTCTGCATTTACGCGGTATTCTGCACCGGGGTGATCACGCTTTTCGCCGGCATGATCATTCCTGACGCCGTTCGCGGGCAATATGTCGATAACCTGCTGGGCGGACTAACCAGCCACCTGGCGGGCCCGGCGGCGTTGCGGCTGCTGTTTCACGTCTTTGTAGTGATCGTGGGCGTGCTGATTCTTTCGGGCGCGGTGAATACGTCGATGATCGGCGCCAACGGAGTGATGAACCGGCTCGCCGAGGACCGCGTTCTGCTGGATTGGTTCCGGCGGCCCCATAAGCGATATGGCACGACGTCGCGGATCATCAACCTGATCACGCTGCTGCAACTGGGCACGATCGTAATGAGCGGCGGCGACGTCAACCTGCTCGGTGAAGCCTACGCATTCGGAGTGGTGTGGAGCTTCTTCCTGAAATCATTGGGGGTCACGGTGCTGCGCTTCAAGCGGCACGACCAGGAATATAAGACACCGATCAATTTCTGGATTGGGAAGACGGAAATCCCTGTCGGACTCCTGGTCACAACGCTGGTGCTCGGCGTGGTCGCGATTGCCAACTTATTCACGAAACAGATCGCCACAATTTACGGCGTCAGTTTTACGATTGGTCTGTTCGCGGTATTCACGATTTCCGAGGTCATCAATAAGAAGAAAGTGGATGCCAAGAGAGCGGGGTTGGAGGAGTTCAATCTCGACATGCGACCGGATGTCGACGCGGGGGGCATCCACGCGCGGCCAGGCTGCGTGCTGGTGGCGGTGCGGGACTATGGCCGGATGTCGCATCTGCAGAGCGTGCTGGAGAAAACGAACCTGCGGCGGCACGACATCGTGGTGATGACGGTGCGCCCCATCTCCTCCGGAGCCGGGGAATACGAGCTTTCCGATCAACAACTGTTTTCCGATTACGAGCGCCAACTGCTTACCGGCGTGGTAACGATGGCGGAGAAGGCGGGCAAAACCGTCGATTTGCTGGTGGTGCCGGGAGTGGATCCATTCGACGCCATGGTGCAGACGGCCACCAAGCTCCAGGCGTCGCGCCTGGTGACGGGCGTTTCGGCGCGGATGGACTCGGAAGAACTGGCGCGGCGAATCGGCATGGCCTGGGAGAAACTTCCCGAACCACGGCATCCTTTTTCGCTCGAGATCATTTCGCTGGGGCGGCCATCGGTGTATGTGAATCTCGGACCGCACCCGCCGCGGCTATGGCCGGAGGATCTGGACCGTACTCACGACATCTGGCTGCGATTGCAGCAGAATTTCGGCAGCAAACTGCACCACCGGGACGTGGTCGGCGTGGCGCTGCGGCGGCTGCAGCAAGATCTCGAAAGCGAACGCCGCCACGACGTACTGACGGATCTGGAACGGGAGCTGCGGCGATCGTGACCGCGAATTGCCCGCGGTCGGCTGACGCATCTATCTTGATAGTGTGATCGCGTTTTTCCTGAAGGCCGACCGGACGCAGGTGCTTTCCCTGGCGGGGCTGTCGATCGTGCTGATCGCGCTGGCGGATTGGGCGGTGGGCACGCGCGCCTCGCTGGGGCTGCTCTACATCATCCCCATGATGATGGGCGCCACGGTGCTGGCGCCGCGGCAAACGGCGCTGCTGGCGCTGGCCTGTTCGGCGCTGCGCGCATTTTTCGATCTTCCGCACCCGCAAACGCTGGAGCTGCTGCTGCGCTTCGTGTTCGCCTTTCTCGCGTATACCGGCCTCGGCTTATTCGTAACTGCCCTGATCCGGAACCGGGAACTGGCGGTGCGGCACCTGGCCGACGTGCGCCGCGAGCAGGGATTGCGCCGTGAAGCCGAAGAACAGCTGAAGCTTCTGGCGGAAAGCAGTCCGGCTGCGATCCTGACCATCGATGCGGGAGGCAAAGTCCTGGCCGCGAACAAAGCCGCCGACACCCTCTTCTCGATTCCGCAGGATCAATCGCTGCGGGGCCGGGGGATCGGCATCTATTTGCCGGTGCTGGCGGATGCCTTGCAATACCAAAACGGGCTGGAGGGGCTGCGCACGGCGGCGCAGTGCCAAGGCCGCCGCGAAAATGGCGAGCTATTCCTGGCGCATACCTGGTTCTCGTCCTACAGCGCGACGGAGGGGCCGCGGCTCGCCGCAATTGTGGTGGATTCCTCGGAGGAGATGCGCGACCGCGAAGAACAAGCGCTGCAGCAGCTTCTGAAAGGGAACCGCATCGCGGCGGCAGCCGTGTCGCACGAAGTGAGAAACCTGTGCAGCGCGATTTCGCTGGTGTGTGAAAATCTCAGCGAGAAGCACCGGCTCTCGCCGGACGAAGATTTGCAAGCCCTGGTCAACCTGGTGGGCGGACTGGAGCGGATCGCGTCGATGGATCTGCACGGCCGCGCTCCGGACGTGGAGGCGATCGCGCTGCAGGATGTGCTCGACGACCTGCGGATCGTGATCGAGCCGGATTGGCGAGAGATTAACGGGACTGTCACTTGGGACCTGCCGCTGCCGATGCCGGTGGTGGTGGCCGAGCGCCATGGTTTGCTGCAGGCTTTTCTGAATCTGGCGCAGAACAGCCATCGCGCGGTCCACGATGGTCCGGCGCGGAAACTCTGCGTTTCCGTTTCGGTTGAGGAACAGACTGCCCGGATCCGCTTCCGGGACAGCGGTCCCGGCATCACGGCGCCGGAGCATCTGTTTGAACCGTTCCAACCGGGTTCCGACGGCACGGGCCTCGGCTTGTATGTCTCCCGAGCCGTGGTCCGAAGCTACGGCGGAGAGTTGCGGTATGAGCCGCAGGAGTCCGGGTCCTGTTTTACAGTAGAAGTTCAGACCGCATAGGGAGGGTCCTTGGGTAGTATCCCGGTTCCAGCCATTCCGCTGCTGGTGGTAGATGATCATCAAATGTTCCGGGAGGGCCTGGCGCGCGTCATCGAGAAAGAGCCGGACCTCAAGCTGGTCGGACAATGCGCCTCGGCCAGCGAAGCGCTCGCGGCGCTGAAAGGGACGGGCGCGACGGTAGTGCTGCTGGACGTCGACCTCGGCTCGGAACGCGCTCTCGACTTCGTCACACAAGCCCGCCGGCAGGGATTTGACGGAAAGGTGCTCATTGTCACGGCCGGCATCAGCGATCAGGAAGCGGTCCAGCTGGTGCAGGCCGGCGTTTCCGGAATTCTGCACAAGCATCATTCCACGCACCTGTTGTGTGAGACGATCCGAAAAATTTCCGCGGGCGAGGTTTGCCTCGAGAACGCCTATCTTGGTCCGCTGTTTCGCTCGGTGGACCGCAGCCGCACACCGAACAGGCCCAAACTGACGGACCGGGACAAGATTGTCCTGCGGCTAATCTTCCAAGGGTTGACTAATCGCGAAATCGCCGACCGCCTCGAGATTTCGGAGGGGGCGGTCAAAGCCTCTTTGCGGCAGGTCTTCGGCAAATTGAAAGTGCGGACGCGGGCGCAACTGGTGAAGGTCGCGCTGGAACAGTACCGTGATCAGCTCTGAGCGGACGGTGGTGCGGAGCAGCGCGTTTCACGGCGTATTCGCGTTTGCACTGGCGATCGGGTGTGTTTGCGCGCAAGATCGGGCGGCTGTCCAGGCGATCGATCTGGATGAACCGGCCCCGTTGGACCGCGTGGTCCGCGTGCTGGCAACGAAACGCGTGGTATTCGTCGGCGAGACCCACGACCGGTACGATCATCACTTGAATCAGCTGGAGATCATCCGGCGGCTGCACGAGCTCGATCCCAAGCTGGCAATCGGAATCGAATACTTTCCGCAAAGCGACCAGCCGGCGGTGGACGATTACCTCGCCGGGCGAATTACGGAAAATCAATTTTTAAGGGCGGTGAATTATTTCCGTACCTGGGGTTACGATTACCGCCTCTATGCGCCGATATTTCGATTTGCGCGCGAGCAGCGGATTCCCGTGCGCGCGCTGAACGTGGCCGCCAGCCTGACATCGGCGGTGGCGAAGGCCGGGATTGCGGCGCTTTCCGAACAGCAACGCGCTTCCCTGCCGCACGAGATCGAGCCGGCGGACGCGGCATATAAAGCGCGGCTGCGCGCGGCCTTTGAGGAACACCAGGCACTCAAGCCGGATGCCTTTGACCATTTCGTGGAAGCGCAACTGGTGTGGGACGAGGGCATGGCGGCGAACGCGGCGGCCTATCTGAGCGCGAACGAGGGGCGGATGGTGATCCTGGCCGGCGCCGGGCACCTGGTATTTGGCTCGGGCATTCCCAAGCGGCTGGAGCGGCGAACGCACGATACGTATGCGATTGTCCTGAGCAGCGGCATCGAAGTGGAACCGCAGGTTGCCGATTATATTTTGTTGAGCAAGAAAGCAGAGCTTCCACCGGCCGGGGCCCTCGGCGCGAGCTTGAAAGACGAAAACGGGGAGTGCCGGGTGAGCTCTCTGGTCCCGGCAGGAGGCGCGGCGAAGGCGGGGATGCGAAAAGGGGACGTGCTGGTCTCAGCAGGCGGGGAAGCGGTGAAGACGGTAAACGATGCGCGCGTGGCGCTTTGGGATAAGAAACCCGGAGACCGCGTCCGGGTTTCGGTTTGGCGCGGGCGGCGGAGGGGTTTGGAATTCGAGGTCGAGCTCGGCGCGGCGATGAAAGGTGGAGCGAGGCCCTTGCCCTGAGTGGCGCGGCGTCAGCTCAAGAATTCCACATCGACCCAATCTCCATCTTTGAGTTGATAGGCATCGCGCAAGCGGATGTCGGCAGCAATCTCAATGATATTTCGCGAGTGGTGGCCGGTGCCGTGTTCGTTGGCGTCGGTGCGCAACAGGAATGCCGGGCGGTCGAAGATCCGGCAGGGGACGATGCTGACGGAGACGGTGCCACCATATTCCTGCGCTTCTAGGCGGATTACCCGCGGGGGGAGTGAATACGGCGCGGGGAGTTCGAGATTGAGAGTACCGGGATACAGCCGCATACCGGTCTTCTGCTCATAGAAAGCACTCAACCGATCGATCCAAAACCCGAAACTGGAGAGACCGGTGACGACCCTACCGCGGAGGCGGGAGCCGGATTCCATCACTTGACCAGGAGGTGCGTGGTGTCGCGCTCGTTTTCGTTGCAGATGAAATCGAGCAGGTCGGTGTTCAGAGTGATGATCTGGTTCAGCGTGATGGTCCACGGGCGCGTGTAGGCTTTGGGATCTTCGACGGTGATCGCGATCTGCATGCGGCCGAAATTCTGGCGGTGGAAGCGCTCGGTCAACCTGGCGGCGTCGGTGAGGGGGTTGCCGGTACTGTCGAGCCAGAGGCCGTCACGGAAGCCGATGGTTTGGACAACCAGAGTGTCGCCTTGCCATTTGCCGCTGGAGTAGCCGTTCCAGGAGGGATTGGGATCGACAGGCAACGGGCGGCCATCGGTGAAGATCTGGCGGTAGCTGGCGTTGAGCTCGTTGAGAATCACGAGGAGGCCGGGAGTCTGGACCATCTTACGCGGCGTCGACCAGGTGTGTAAGCGCACGGGACCGACGGGGAGGCAGTAGGAGAGGGGATCGTGCAGGCGGAGTTGGGCACGGCGTTGATTGACGAGGTCGGCAGCCCAGGGTTGATAGGGCAAGCCGCCTTTCAGACTGAAGCCGATGTTCGCGAACTCTTCGGCGGTGGGTTCGCAGCCGGGGAAATTCGGCGTTGCGTCGCGGCGGGGCTCGGTGAGCCAGAGGCCGGAGAGGTCGGGCTTGCCATCGGACGCGCGCGGACAGGCGGCGGCGAGATTGGGCTTGCCATCGGCGGTGTGGGGAACGCCGGCGGTGGGATAATCGATCCACTGGGCAGGCAACGGAGAGAGCAGCAGGCTGAAAAGGACCGCGCGAAGACTCATCAACGGAAACGGCATCCTGCCTCCTGATGCAGTATACTCCGGCGCGGATTTGGAGGGCAGGCCGGAGACCTGCCCGCCGATCAAGCGGACGTGGCGGCAGGGGCTTCGTAAAGCTGGCGGATTTCGGTTTCGCCGCCGCCGGCCACCTGCAGGAAGTGTTTCGTAAGTTCGATCGCTTCCTGCTTATCGGCCGCCCGAATGATGGCGAATCCGCCGACCAGTTCGCGGGTTTCGGCAAAGGGGCCGTCGGTTACGGTGAACTGCCCGCCGGCAAGGCTGACGCGCGCGCCCAACTCGCTGGGCAGACAGCCTTCGGTGCTGAGCAGCCAGCCCGCCTGGAGCCCTTCTTCAATCAGCTTACCCATTGTGGCCATTCCCTCCGGGGTGGGAGGACCGGCGGGTTTGCCCGGTTTGTACAAGCATAAGAATCGCATGGTGATTTTCCTTTCCTCTGAATATCGGCGAGCCGGATGCCGGCTCTACTGGTATATCGAACGGGGGAAGGCGCAATCGACAGCCGGCAGATTTTATTTTCAGCTAATCAGGGCCTGGTACGCGAGGAGCTGGAAATCCTTGGAGACCGGCTCCAGGCAGACCATGAACTGGCTCATGAAGATTCCGATCAGCTCCTCTTTTGGGTCGACCCAGTAGTGAGTCGTGGCAGCGCCGGCCCAGCCAAACTCGCCGGCCGAACCGGGGAGAGCGGACTCGGCAACATCCAGTAGGACGCGCGAGCCGAGGCCGAACCCATAGCCGGGAAGTGGAATCACTCCGACACTGAACGGAAGCAGACTAGGAGGCAGATGATTGGTGTGCATCAGATCCACGATTTTGGGGCCGAGGACGCGTTCGCCGGAGAGCGCGCCGCGATTGAGCAGCATCTGGGCGAAGCGGAAGTAGTCCGTGGCAGTGGAGAACAAGCCATAACCGCCGCGCGCGAAAGTAGTCGTGTTGCCAGTGGGATAGGTTTTGGACACGTCGACCGGCAGGTTGCGCCCCTCGGCGGCAGCCTGAATAATCCCGCTGAACCGGTTGAGCAAAATATCGGGATGGCCGTACATGCCGGCGACGCGGGAGCGATCGGATTCGCGGACCGAAAACCCGGTGTTCGTCATCCCGAGCGGGCCGAAGATGCGCGTTTGCAGGAAGTCCTGGAGCGGCTGGCCGGATAGGACTTCGATCAGATGGCCGAGCACGTCGATGGACATGCTGTAGTGCCACTTCGTCCCGGGCTGGTAAGCCAGCGGCAAGCGCGCCAGCTCGTTCACGATTGCCTGCAGGGAGCGATCGGCATTGCCGAGATCAGCATCCTGATACATGGCGCTGACGGGCGTATCTTCCAGGAAGTTGTAGGTGAGGCCGGAGGTGTGGGTGAACAGGTCGCGGATGAGGACCGGACGCACGGGATCGGCCAAAGGTTTTCCGTCGCCGGCCCAGACCTTGACCTTGGCGAAAGCGGGGAGGAACCTGGCGACGGGCTCGAACAGATGGAAGCGGCCTTCTTCGTAGAGCGTCATCAGGGCAGTGCACACGACCGGCTTGGTCATGGAGTAGACGCGGAAGATGGTATCGGCGGACATGGGGGCCCGGGTGGTCTTGTCGCGAGCGCCGACCTGTTCGAAATGGACGATCTGGCCACGGCGCGCCAGCAGCGTGGAGATGCCGGCGAATTTGCCGCTGTCGACATAAGCCTGCATGGCCGGCTTGATGCGAGCGAGGCGTTGTGAGCTGAAGCCGACGGCTTCAGGAACCGGAGTGTCGAGTGCGGGTGTCAAAGCATGAGTATCGTATCATGCACGGCCGCGCGGGGCATGCCTATGGCTTTGGCGGTTCCGCGCGGGCAAATTTGAAATCACCGCACGGAGTGTGGAGCAGGAAGACCGAGAGCGCGCCTTTATCGTCCTTGACGAAATCCATCGGGAAGCCGCCTGGGAAGTAGAAGCTGGTCTCGGTAAGAGTGGTCAAGGGAACGGCGCCCTTGCCGCCGATGGAGAACGTGAGCTGGCCGCCGGCCACGCTAATCACCGCCTTCATCTTCGGTTCCTGGGACTGGTAGTCTCCGGCGTAGCGCGACAGCACTTCAGACGATACTTTCACATCGCCCTTCACTTCGTCGCTGGCATTGCCGACCAGGTGCGCGGAGTCGCGTTCATTCTCGTTGCAAACGTACTCGAGCATCTCGGTATCGGGAACATAATTGACGCCGAGGTTCAGGGTGATGGGTTTCGTAAAGGTTTTGGGGTCGTCCAGCGTCAGCTGAAGCTGCATGTGGCCGAAGTCGCGGCGCTGAAAACGTTCGATGACGCGGAGGTCTTCGGTGTGCGGATGACCGGCGAAATCCAGCCAGGTGCGATCGTTGAACCCGGCGGATTCGACTACGAGCGTGTCGCCGTCCCAGTGGCCGACGGAGTAGCCCCACCAGGTGGGATTGGGGTCTTTGGGAAGCTCACGGCCATCGGTAAAGATCTGGCGGTAGGCGCCGGTTCCATACAGAATGCCGATCACGTTCGGAGACTGGATGATGCGGTATTGATCGCCGAGGATTTGAGTGGGACCGCCGGGAAGGCAATGGGTGCCGGGCGTGTCGCGGTCGAGCGAATCCAAGCGCCGCTTGTGAACTTCGGCGGCCCAAGGGCGCACCTCGCCCGGATTCAGGTCGGCGGTGACGTCGAGGGCATAGGTGTTGTCTTCGGTGCCCCAGAGACCGGAGAGATCGGGCTTGCCGTCGGCGGTGCGCGGCGCGGGGGCGGTCAGGTCGGGTTTGCCGTCGGTTTTCCGGGGGATGCCCGGAGTTTTGATTTTGAGCCACTGTGCGGGAAGCGTCGCAGAAGCGCTCACAACAAGCAATGCCACAAAGAAATGGCGCATGGATCACCCCTCCCGGAATAGGATTTCTTATTACTATACGATGGGAGCCCGCAGGTTGTTCCCCAGCGAAGCAGGAGCGGCGGATTTACATTTGCAACAATTCGACCGCCGCGCGGTTTGGGCGGCGGGCAGCGTCAGTGCGCCGCCGCCTTTTGCCGGGCCAGCTCCGTTTCGTACGCGTGCTGGCGCTCGGTCAGATAGGCGTGGTAGCCAGCGGGATCGATAAACGGGTTCGCCCCGCCTGATTTCATCCGCGCATATTTGGCTTCCATGTTGTAGTAATTCCCGTGCGCGCCGAGAAACACGTCGGCCGGCAGCGCCTGCAGGATCTTGAAGGTGCGCGCGTAATCGTCGGCGATCTGGGGATAGTCTTTGTTGCCCACCAGGATGAATCCCGGGTTCACGTTCACGCTCCCGACGATCACGACGTCGTACGTCTTGCCGCCGTCCTGCACCTTGGTCGTCCACGTCGTGCAGCCTTTGGTATGCCCGGGCGTCAGGTGGGCCGTCAGCGTCGTCCCGCCGAGCGCCACGGTGTCACCGTCATGCAGGACTTTGTCAATGGGGTGCGGCTTGCCGCCGGGCCGCATCTTCTCCAGCGCCGGAACGTCCTCGGCCATTGCCATCACGCGCGCGCCGGTCAGCTCTTTGACCATGGCGTCGCCTTCCATGTGATCGCCGTGGGCGTGGCTGCCTAGCAGAATCTTGGTGTCACTGAAACGAAAGCCCAGCTTCTCCACAGCGGCGCGGATGGTCGGCACGTTTCTCTCGAAATCGCTGTTGACCAGAATATTTCCCTCAGGCGTGGTGATCAGGAAATTCGCCAGGCCTTTGGTCCCGACATAATAGATGTTGCCGATGATCTTATACGGCGGAAACGGTTCATCCCAGTCGCGATTGGCCTGGGCGGACAGAAAGCCGGCGCAGCAGACCAGCGAGAGCGTGACAGAACGAAGCAGCATTGATTCCTCCTCTTACTCTTCGGCCTTTCAGCAATCCTAGCAGAACGCGGCGGACTTGCACGAATGGGAATCCGGAACGGACGCAAGCGTTGCCGGCGCCGCGCTTGTGATATTCTCTCTCGAAAGGAGAAAGGCGATGGAATCAAGCAAACCGAAAGTGCCGCGCGCGGCGGTGCAGCTGTATGACCTCTTCATTCACGGTGAAATCAGCAGGCGGGATTTTGTGGAGGGCTTGCAGAAATTCGCAGTGGGCGGGCTGACGGTGGCCGCATTGTCCAACGCGCTGATGCCGAACTACGCGTTCGGGCAGCAGGTAGCGAAGAACGACGACCGGATAAAGGCGAGCTACGAGACCGTTCCATCGCCGAACGGAAACGGCAGCATTCGCGGCTACCTGGTGCGTCCGGCCAGCGCCGACACGCGGAGCGAAAAACCGGCGAAGCTGGCGGGGGTGATCGTGGTTCACGAGAACCGCGGGCTGAATCCGCACATCGAGGATATCGCGCGGCGATTCGCCCTGGAGAATTTCATGGCGTTCGCGCCGGACGGGTTGACGTCGCTGGGCGGATATCCGGGAGATGATTACCGGGGCGGGCAGATGTTCAGCAAGGTCGACGGCAAGAAGATGGCGGAAGATTTTGTGGCTGCCGCGATGTGGCTGAAGTCGCGCGAGGATTGCACAGGCAAGATCGCCGCAACGGGCTTTTGCTACGGCGGGGGAGTGGCGAACACGCTGGCGGTCCGGTTGGGCGCGGATCTCGGGGCGGCAGCTCCGTATTACGGCGGCCCTCCAGCCAAGGAAGACGTCGCGAAAATCAAGGGTGCGATTCTGGTGCATCACGGGGCGCTCGATACGCGGCTGGCGATGACCTGGCCGGCCTACGACGCGGCGCTGACCGCGGCCAACGTCCCGCACGAAGGCTACATTTACGAAAACGCCGTGCATGGATTCAATTGCGACGCCACGCCGGAACGCTACAACAAAACAGCAGCCACGCAGGCGTGGGGCCGCACGGTCGGCTGGTTCAGCAAGTACACGCGCAGCTAACAGCGCCGGTGGTCCGGGGATCCTCGCCAGGGGCTGGTTCCGCCTTTTATGCAGGGCCGCCGCGCGCCCAAACGGGGAGAGTCTCAAAGGCATCTGTGTTGTACTATTAGTAGTTACTTCATGAATGCTCTACTGGAATCCATCCCACCGGGGGACAAAGATTGGGATCTGGCGCGGGCAATCGATCCGGGTCGTTTGCCTGCACACATCGCGATCATCATGGACGGGAATGGACGGTGGGCGCGCCGGCGCCGCCTGCCACGGGTAGCGGGACATCAAGCGGGTGTCGGGCCGGTGCGCAGCACGGTGGAAA
>DATGII010000184.1:0-4513 GCA_035295805.1 Bryobacteraceae bacterium
TGGCAAGTACGTCAAGCTGGCGGATTCGATCCGGGGATTCAAAGAGATCGTCGACGGCAAATATGATGATCTTCCGGAACAGGCATTCTATATGCAGGGCACGATCGAAGAAGTGCTGAAGCGCGCCGAGGAGCTGAAGAAGGCATAGCCATGGCGGACAGCCTCGAACTGGAAGTCGCCACGCCCGAGCGCGAACTGGTTCGCGAGCGGGTGAGCGAAGTCGAACTGCGCGGCAAGAACGGCTACATGGGTATCCTGCCCGGCCATGCTCCGCTGCTTGGTGAGCTCGGCATCGGATACCTGACCTACGTGGCCGGCCGCCGCCGCCGGACGCTCGCCGTGCACAGTGGATTCGTGGAAGTGCTGGACGATCACGTGCGCGTGTTGGCCGATGCGGCCGAACGTGCCGAGGAGATTGACCTCGAGCGCGCCCGTGCCGCGCTGCGCCGCGCCCGCGAGGCCGTGCTCAACCCGCCCGCCGGAAGCGATAACCATGCCGCCTTGGCCGACCTCGAACGCGCCCAGGCGCGGATCGAAGCCGCCGAGCGCAAGCAATCCGCCTGAGCGGCCGCGCGCGTCAAACAGTATCAGGTTTCGCCACCGCAATCCTCCGCCTCCGCTTTGAAGAAGTTCCCCGCTTGTCCCGCTCCCGCTCTATCATTTCCCCGCGTCCGAGGGCGTGCCAAAGCAGATCGCGGTTCAACCACACTGCCACCAGAAACGGCGCCAGCGCCGGACCCACATTCAGCTCCAGGTATTGCGCCACGTCGAAAAACCACTTCTTCGCCGCATTCCGTGCCAAATCCGGTTGCGCCTCCACCGCGTGCGCGTAAGTTACCAGAAATAGCGAGAGAAGGAGCGTCTCCAGCAGCGCCGTCACAGAGGTTCCCGTGACCAGGGTCCGCCATGCGCGGCGGCTCTGCGGCGCCGCCAGCAGCATCGCCAAGCAGACCGGCAGGCCGAAAGTGAAGGCGATCGGCCCCGATCGCGCCAGCTCAAATTCAATTGACTTGCGGCTCGCATGGACGCCATCGATGGGAACGCACACATCCCAATTGCCCGCAGCGGTTTCCCGGACTAGCTCGCACGATGCGCGCTCGAAAACCAAATTGCCCACAAATTTCGTGATTTCTCGAAGTCCGGAAACCAGAGGATCCAGAAGAATGAACCACCAGACCGCCGACAGCAGAATCAGCGCCGCCGACGCGCGCACCAGGAAATTCACGTGGGGGCTATGGCGTGGCATTCGATGCGGCCCCGGATCGGAAAACCCAGTTCACCCACACCCAGAAGACCACGAGCGTGTCCAGGATGAGCAGGCTTTCCCACAGATAGCCGTGCGCGAAATCGAACCAGGACATGCTGTATTGCCCGATATAGAACAGGCTGACGAACCGGACAATATTAAGACCTTGAATGATCAGAGTTCCGGCGAGCAAGCCCGCCATCCGGACCTTCCACGAGGCCGGAAACGCCAGGATCGCCGAGAACAGCAGAATCGTAACGTTTATTCCGTTGCAGCCATCCTGCATTTCCACCCCAAACGCGCCGCCAGGCGTGCGCAGCGCGGCGCCCTGCATGACCGCGTGCCCGCCGCACCCCACAATGACGGCATGCGAAACCCGAACCAGCACTCGCGAAAAGGCGGCATCCACGACTTGAATCCACGGCGTAAAGAGCAGCGCGAACCCAATCAACAGGCTCAGAAAAAAAACCAGCAGAAACCGGGTTGGCCGGAAGTTGCCGGTTGCCCTGGCGACGCTCCCCTTGGCTCCCGGCGCATCTGCGTGATCGCGTCCCCGTGAGGATTTTGCCGTGCCGTCCATCGTGCCGTCTGCGGATCAGTTTTCGAAGACCGGCCGAGCCGTCCGCCGGCGCAGGAACTGGAAACCCGCCCCGCCCAACAGCAGCGCGAGCCCAGTCAACGACCACTGGGACAGAGTCGGCACTGGTGTTGGCGTCGATACGGTTACCAGGAACTGCACATTGTCCATGCCAATGTTTTCATGGCCTAGGTTATTCGCCGCGTTGATAATCGAGAAGCGCACGGTTTGGCCGGCCTTCGACGAAATATTGAAACTGGCCGATGCCCTGTGCTGCAGCGTCACGTCCGTGGGTTGGGCGTAGTCGATCACACCGCTGGCGCCGCCAACCACCGCGGCTTGGGCGAACGCCGGGACCGATGCCGTGGAGTAGATCCCGACCCTGGCCGCATTATTTGTGTTGTTGTTGCCCGCCGCGTTTTTAATGCCAATATCGAAGCTGAACGTGGCGGTGGTGGCGCCGGCCGGAATCGCCACGTCCTGGTACAGCACGCAGCTGATGATCGCACCGCCGCCCGCGGTTTGAGACACGCTGCCAAGAGCAACCTGCGTTCCATCGGTTGCGGGAAACCCCGCCACGCTGGTGAGGGTTTCCGTTCCCGGCGCCACCGCCCCGTTGTAACTGCAGGTGCCGGTCGCTCCGCCACCGAGATCGGTCGCCGTGGTCCAGCCGCTCAGGCCCGATTCGAAAGATCCATTGGTGATGACGTTCGTTTGCGCCATGGCAGGCGCGGAAGATAAAAGCAGTAGGGCAAGCACCTCGCTCGCCCAGAAAGAAATCCTCATGCGGGGAAAACCTCCAACCGCGCAAATTCTAACAAGCATCTCATTTTGTGTCAATTTGAATCCAACTCCGCAGCCTCTGGCATTCCCGCCGAGTACAAACCGAAATCGCGGAAATACGGGGCCGATCGTGCGGGAACGCTCCTCCTGCTTTCAATCGCGTGGCATCGATTTCTTAATGGCAAAAATCATATCTAACAAAATTTGTATTTGCCTCGCGACTCACTAATTCAACAGGCCAGCTTTCCCGGGCAGAAACCTGCACCGACGCTGCGCCGCCCCGCGACTCCTTCCGCTGCTGCTGAAATTACAGGATCTGGCGATGCCCACATGGCAGATTTTGAACCTGATCTAAGCCGGCGCTGTCACGAAGCGCGAATGCCCGGCGGCCGGAGCTGCGAACGGGAATCGTTGCGTCATGCAAATGGTTCAATCACAAGGGCTCAGAGCTTGAATCAGCCGCATGTACCATACATGACGCCTGCGCTTTGCCACTTCCTTGAGTGGCAGAGGGCGTGCTCGTTCCCGCGTCTGTAAATGCCCCGCACAATTCTTCCCGGCAAGCCTTACCCGCAAGGTGCCACTTGGGACGGAACCGGCGTCAACTTCGCGCTGTACTCGGAGAAGGCGGCCGCGGTCGAGTTGTGTCTCTTCGAGAATGGCGGCTCCGAAGTGTCCGAGGTTGTCCCCGTCCGCGAGAGTACGGGGTTTGTCTGGCACTGTTACATTCCCGGCGTAAAACTCGGGCAACTCTACGGGTATCGCGTCCACGGCCCCTACGAGCCCGAACGCGGCGAACGGTTCAACCCCAATAAGCTTTTGATCGATCCCTACGCGCAGGCGATCCATGGTGTGGTCGATTGGAGCGCACCGGTATTCGGCTACAAACTCGGCGATCCGGCTGCCGACCTCTCCTGCGATGATCAGGATGACGCGTGGGGCGTTCCCAAGTGCGCCGTCGTTACCTCGCACTTCGATTGGGAGAACGACCGGCCGCCTCTGATCCCGCTCCATGATTCCGTCATCTACGAAGTGCATGTGAAGGGCTTCACTGCGCTCAACCGTGAGATCCCCGAAGAATTGCGCGGAACCTATGCCGGGCTTGCGCACCCGGTATCTATCGACTACCTGAAAAAACTCGGGATCTCAGCCGTCGAGCTCATGCCTATCCACGAATTTCTGGATGACAAGCATCTCGCCGATCGCGGTCTCAAAAATTACTGGGGCTACAACACGATCAACTTCTTCGCGCCGGCGGCCCGCTACTGCTCCTCCGGCGACCGCGGCGAACAGATTGGTGAATTCAAGGCCATGGTGAAGGCACTGCACCGGGCCGGCATCGAGGTCATTCTCGATGTTGTCTACAATCACACCGCCGAAGGAAACCAGATGGGGCCGACGCTGAGTTTCCGCGGCATCGACAATTCCACGTACTACCGCCTGGTCCCGGAGAACCCGCGCTATTACATGGATTTCACCGGCACCGGTAACACCCTCAACGTGCGCCATCCCCAGGTGTTGAAGCTCATCATGGACAGCCTGCGGTACTGGGTCGAAGACATGCACGTCGACGGTTTCCGTTTCGATCTCGCCGCCGCGCTCGCCCGTGAACTTCATGAGGTGGACCGGCTATCCGCCTTCTTCGACATCATCAATCAGGATCCGGTGGTTTCGCAGGTCAAGCTGATCGCCGAACCGTGGGACGTCGGCGAGGGCGGCTACCAGGTAGGCAACTTCCCCCCTACCTGGTCCGAGTGGAACGGCAAGTACCGCGACACCGTCCGGGACTTCTGGCGGGGCGAGCCGGCCGCCCTCGGCGAACTCGCCTCCCGCCTGACCGGCAGCTCCGACCTCTACCAGGCCGACGCCCGCCGGCCGGTCGCCTCCGTGAACTTCGTCACCGCCCA
>DATGII010000185.1:0-21769 GCA_035295805.1 Bryobacteraceae bacterium
GTCCGGCGGGACGCTGACGATCCGCACGCGCGCGGCCGACGGCGGCGTGCGGCTGGAAGTGGCGGATACGGGACAAGGGCTAACGCCGGAGGAGTGCGAACGGCTGTTCACGCCGTATTACACGACAAAAACACACGGCACCGGACTGGGCTTGGCGATCGTGCAATCGGTGATCAGCGATCACCACGGCCGGATCTCGGTGGAGAGCCAACCCGGAAAGGGCGCGACGTTCCGGATCGAGTTGCCGGGCGACCTTTCACGGTAACTTCAAACGGTCGCCGCGCGAGTGCCGCTCAATGGTATTTGTCTTGATCAGCGGAACCCGTTTGCGTTCCCCTGATGCGCCGGTCATCTGGAAAGATGGATCTCAAGGGCCGCTGATCAGCGGTTTTCTTCGTCGACGGCGATTTTGAGGGCGCGCAGGAAGCGGTGGTCCTGGGATGTGAACTTGATTTTGCCCGCGGCTTCAAAGCCGCGCTTGGGTGTTTCGCTGATCTCGGAACCAGCTTCTTCTTCGGTTTCGTCCTCGTCGTCGCGCCGGTTGAACCCGATGGTCGCTTCCAATACCAGGAAGACGTCGTACCCAGCCCTCTTAATTTCGCCGATCGCTTCCGCGATCCGGTCAGACTCGGAAAGGGAATCGTTGATCGCGTTCCCCAGTTCCTGCATGAGGTGCTTCAATGGTTCGTCCACAGAGTTCTCCCTTACTAGTGGATGTGCCGGCGACGCACTTCGTTCCACGGATGGACCGTCCACCCGCCTTGATTGTAGTGGAGCCAGAACCCGTTCACAAGCTTTCTATCGGCAATTTATGCGCCAACCTGTAAGCAACACGCGGAGTCCACTTTGTTACGATGGTCCTAGTGAACCGTCAAGTTCTCCGCCACGGCCGTCAATTTCTCAATCATGTGGTGCCTGCCGTGGTGAAACCGGCACGGACTCTCTGGAATGAGGTTATTGGCTTTCTTTTCTTGTGTCTGGCGGTGATCTTCGGATTCAACGGAGTGCGTGCCTACCTCAACGCCGAAACTCCCAAGGTAATACTGGCCGCCCCGCTGACCCTGATCATGGCTTGGTTTGGCATTTCTTCCTTCCTGCGGGCGCGCAAAATATCCCGATCATGAGTGACCGTCTAGGTAAACCTGGCGCGTTCCCGTACACGCGAGGCATTTACCCGGACATGTACCGCAGCCGGCTCTGGACGATGCGCCAGTACGCCGGGTTCGGCACCGCCGAAGACTCTAACCGCAGATATCATTTCTTGTTATCCCAAGGCACCACGGGTCTTTCTGTCGCATTCGATCTGCCGACGCAAATGGGCCTGGATTCCGACGATCCGATGGCCGCCGGCGAAGTGGGGCGCGTGGGTGTTGCGATCGCGTCGCTGGCGGATATGGAGGTGCTGCTGGAAGGAATCCCGCTGGAGAGGGTCTCGACGTCGATGACGATCAACTCGACGGCCGCGATTCTGCTGGCGCTGTACGCGCTGGTGGCACGGCGGCAGGGCGCGGACCTGCGGAAGATCTCGGGCACGATTCAGAACGACATCCTGAAGGAATACATCGCGCGCGGAACCTATATTTACCCGCCGCGGCCGGCGATGCGGATCATCACCGACGTGTTTGCGTGGGCCGGGCGGGAAATGCCGGAATGGAACACCATTTCAATCAGCGGGTATCACATTCGCGAGGCGGGGTCGACGGCGGTACAGGAACTGGCATTCACATTTGCGAATGCGATCGCCTACATCGAGGCCGCGGTCGAGGCGGGCTTGGCGGTGGATTCGTTCGCGCCGCGGCTCTCGTTCTTCTTTAACGCGCACCGCGACTTTCTGGAGGAGATCGCCAAGTTTCGCGCAGCGCGAAGACTGTATGCCGGCCTGATGCGCGAACGGTTCGGGGCGAAGGATCCGCGGTCGCTGATGCTGCGATTCCATGCGCAGACGGCAGGTTCGAGCCTGACCGCGCAGCAGCCGGATGTGAACATCGTGCGGACCGCGCTGGAGGCGCTGTCGGCCGTGCTGGGCGGCGCGCAATCGCTGCACACGAACTCGCGCGATGAAGCGCTTTCGCTGCCGAGCGAAGAATCGGCGCGGATCGCGCTGCGCACGCAGCAGATCATCGCCCATGAGACGGGGGTGACCAACACCGCCGATGCAGTCGGCGGGAGCCATTACATCGAAGAGCTGACGGACAAAATCGAGCAGGGCGCGCGGGCTTACCTGAAGCAAATCGAAGAAATGGGCGGGACGCTGCGCGCGATCGAGACCGGTTTCATCCAGCGCGAAATTCAGAACTCCGCGTACCAGGAGCAGTGCGCGGTGGAGAGGGGCGAGCGGATCATCGTCGGAGTGAACCGTTTCCGGCAGGAGGGAGACGGCGGGGTGCCGGCCTTCCGGCTCGATCCGGCGCTGGAGCAGGCGCAGGTGGAACGGCTGCGGCAGACGCGTGCGTCGCGCAGCCGGAGCGCGGTGGAGCAGAGTCTGGCCACACTGGAAGAGGCCGCGCGCACGGGCACGAACCTGATGCCGCCGATTATGCAAGCCGCCGAGGCATACGCGACGGTCGGCGAGATTTCCGGCCGGCTCAAAGCCGTATTCGGTGAATATCGCGAGGCGTAGACCAGCGGCCCGGGCTGTTACCGATTACACTCCGGCCCGGCAGGGCAGGTGCAATCATTTCAACCTTCGGTCTGTGATTTGCTGCATGTGGTGAGGTGATGCTTGTTCCTTGGAAAGCACTCCTTCGTGGTGTGTCCATTGTCGCGTTTCTGGTTGCCGGTCCGGGCGCACGGGCGCAGGACAGCGGTTCGATTGATGGCAAAGCAGTCGATACTACCGGTGCACCGATACTTGGCGCGGTGGTTACGGTGCAACCCTCCGGTGGGGAATCGCACACGACGGTAACCGACAGCCAGGGGGCGTTTCAGATTTCGTCCCTGCGGCCTGGCAACTACACCGTAAAGATTTCCGCCAGCGGACTGGCCGACTGGAGCCTGGAGGATGTGCCTGCCGCGGTGACACCGCAATCGAGACCGTTGCTGGCGATCCTCCATGTAGCGCCGGCGGTGACGAGCGTGACGGTCGGGGCCGGAGGAGAAGAAGTGGCGCAGGAGCAGTTGCACCAGGAGGAGCAGCAGCGGGTTCTGGCGGTGCTTCCAAATTATTACGTGGCCTATGAAGAGCACCCGGCTCGGCTGGCACCAAAGCAGAAATTGCATCTGGGCTTAAAGCTGTTGTTCGACCCGGCGACAATCGCCGGGGTGGCAATTACGGCAGGAATTCAGCAGCACAGGAACAGCTACTGGCAGTACGGACAGGGCGCGCAGGGGTTTGCCAAGCGCTTTGGGGCGGATTATGCGACGGCGACCAGCAACGTCCTGATCGCCTCGGTGATGGGCGCCTCGGTGCTCCACCAGGACCCGCGATATTTCTACAGCGGAAAGGGGTCGGCGGCCCGGCGCGCCTGGTACGCGGTCGAGTCGGCATTTCGCGCCAAGAGCGACAACGGCAAATGGGAACCGCCGTACGCCGGCGTGATCGGCGCGATCGCGGCGGCGGAACTTTCCCAAACGTACCTGCCAGGCTCGCGGACACAGTACACATTGCTCGGCCGGGCTCTGATGTTCCACTTTGCCGGCCTGATCGGAATCAACTTGAGCCAGGAACTGTTTTTGAAAAAGCTGACGACCCACAAGCCGGAAGATCAATCGGGGGAGAACGGACCCGTTCTGCGGGAGGGGACGCCGGTGACGCTCATTGCAGTGGACGGATTCGGCGCATCGGGAGCGCGGGCCGGCCAAACGGTCACGCTGGTTCTGGCGCGGGAGTTGATGCAGGGAGGAACGGTGCTGGCGCGTGCCGGCGACATCGCTTCGGGGCTGGTGACGCAAGTCAACACCGGCGGAAGCAGCGTGGAACTGCAACGCGTGACGCTGCGGGCGGGCCCCGTCAACGTGCCCCTGCGCAGCAGCCAAGCGCGAGGGTCTGCCGGTCCGGTGCAATACAGAGTGTTGCCCGGGTCGGGCAAAGTGGAAGTCACATTATTTGTTGCGGAAAACGTGAAATTTCCGGAGAGCCAGTAAGTTGCACGTTTGGGGCACTCCGGAAGCCCGCGCAGCGTGGAGGAGAGTTTCGCCGCGCGGGCCAGGGCGGCGCACACCGGGGGCGACCGGAAGGCGCCGAAAGGGAACGCTGCCGCAGCTTATGCCACGGTGGGGGAGAGTTCCGGAGTTCTGACGACGGGGGTCGAGGCGAACCGCGCGGTGCCGAATACGGCTTCTTCCGGACGGCGGCGCGCCCGCATCCGCTCGCGCAATCCGAGCCGGTGCATGATGCGGCCCACGTGATCGGGATCGTAGCGGATGCCGAACCGGGCAAAGATCGCTTCGGCGAACCGGGCGGTGGTCCAGTTGTCAGACTCGAATCCGGCGGCGCGGGGCCCGGCCTGATAGACCTCGGCCACCACTCGAAGCTGATCGGGTTTCAGACGGCTGGGGCGACCGGGGGCGCGCCGTTTGCGCAACCCTTCGATGCCGTTGCCGTTCAAAGCCCGGCACCAGCGCGAAGCCGTCGTGCGGCTAACGCCGAATTTCCGGGCGACTTGAGATTGGGAGAGTCCCCTCTGCAGGTCCTGCGCAGCTTGCAGGCGCCTGTTCTCCATTTCGTCGCGAGTCAGAATCCCTTGCGTGACGGTATCCATACCCCTCGCGCGGATTATTTAGATGGCCAGAGCGATACCAGAATACCAGAAAACATTAGAAGTGCAAATTGTTTTTTGCCGAATCCGCAATTTTGCGGAAGGATTCTACAATAATTGGGTAATGACACCGCGCCTGGAACTGCGCAAGGTTTCCAAGACGTATCAGAACGGTGGGCAGCCGGTCGAGGTGCTGCGCGAGATTTCGCTGGCGCTCGTGCCGGGCACGATCACGGCATTGGTCGGGCGCAGTGGCTGCGGCAAGACGACGCTGCTGAACCTGGCGGGCGCGATGGATTTTCCAACTGCGGGCGAGGTGCTGATCGACGGCCAAGCCACGTCTTCGCTTTCCGAATCGCAACTCACTACCTTGCGCCGTCGCCGGGTCGGATTCGTATTCCAGTTTTTTCAACTTCTGCCCACGCTCACGGTTGCGGAAAACGTCGAACTGCCGCTGCTGTTAGCGGGGGCGGGGCAGGCTGGCGAAGCGGCGCGGGACCGGTTGCGATGGGTGGGGCTGGAGGAAAAGGCCGGGTCGATGCCATATCAACTCTCCGGCGGCCAGATGCAACGGGTGGCGATTGCACGCGCGCTGGTTCACGCTCCCGACCTACTGCTGGCGGATGAGCCGACGGGCAATCTCGACACCGCCAGCGGCGACCAGGTGCTCGCGCTGTTGCGGGAGAGCGCGTCGCGTTTCGGCGCGACGGTGCTGCTGGCGACCCATAGCGCGGAAGCGGCGGCGATCGCTTCGGCCCGCGTGCACTTGCGCGACGGGCGGATCGAATCGATCGAGTAGGCTAAGATCGAGGGCATGAGAATCGCGCTAGTGGGAGCGACCGGCATGATCGGATCGAAGATCGTGGCGGAAGCCGCCGGACGCGGCCATACGGTTACGGCGCTGTGCCGGCACCCCGAGGACGTTGTGAAGCACGAGAATGTCCGTCCGGCATTCGCCGATGTGATGGATACGGCGGGGCTGGCGCGACTATTCGGAGGACAGGAGGTCATCGTTCATAGCTACTCGCCTCCATTCGACACGAATCTGAGGGCCGACGCGAATGCTTTCGTGGCTCAGCAGACGGCGGAAGGCCGCTCGATGATGGAGGCGTTTTCGCGGTACCGGCCCGCCGACCGCGCAAGCCATGAGACGGACGTGCAGGCGCGAATTGCCGCACAGACGGCCGCTACGCGATCAATCATCGAGGCGGCGCGGGCGGCGGGGGTGAAGCGGATTTGCGCGGTGGGCGGCGCGGGCACCTTGCTGGTGGACGGGGTGCGCACGATGGATCGGCCGGACTTTCCGGTGGCTTTCGAAGGCGGAGCGAAATCGACGGCGGTCGTGAAGGAGTTGTTGCGCGCGCAGCCCGGCCTGGATTGGACGGTGCTCTGCCCGCCGATGCTGATCCGGCCGGGCCCGCGCACGGGAAAATTCCGGCTTGGGCTGGACGACCTGCTCGTGGCCGCCGACGGCTCGAGCCGGATTTCGGTGGAAGATTTTGCCGCAGCCTTTGTCGACGAACTGGAGAATCCGAAACATACGCGCCGGCGATTTACCGTGGGTTATTAGCGATAGAATCACGCGAGGAGAAGAGATGCGGCTCACGATGTTGTGGGGAGTTTTGTTTGCGGCGGCGATCGCGCCGGGTCAGCCAGCCGCGCCGCCGCTCGCGGCGTGCGGACCACACGGCGGTATCGAAGTTGTGTGCGGAACGCGGCAGCCCGAAGATCTGGAGATCACGCCCGACGGCAAGTATCTGATCGCGACGCAATTTATCAACGCCAGCCGCGGGGCAACCGCGGGCGGAGGCATGGCGCTGTTCGATTTGAAGAAAAAGACGTTCGGCAAAATGGCGGCGAGCGCGGCGCCCGATCCATCGTGGGGCGATCGATCGTGCCCGGGTCCGATCGGGGATGCGCTGGTGTCGCACGGCTCGTCGCTGCGGAAAATGCGCGAGGGCGTGTGGCGACTGTATGTGGTCAATCATGGCGGGCGCCAGTCGATCGAGATGTACGAGCTCAAGCCGGCTTCCGGCAGCTGGGAGATGGTGTGGCACGGCTGCGTGGTGGGAGCTCACGATTACAACGATGTGGCCATTCTGCCCGACGGCGGTTACGTCGGGACGTATCCGACGGGATTGGCGGCTCCGGGCAACGGCGCGGCGGCGTTCGGGGGCGGCGTGACCGGCTATGTGGGGCACTGGGCGCCCGGCAAAGGCGAATCCGAAGTGCCGGGCACACGGGTCGCATATCCAAATGGAGTGGTGGTCAGCGCCGACGGCCACGAGATGTTTCTGAACGTGTTTGCGGCGCGCGAAGTGCGCAAATACGATCTCGACGCCGGCACGCAAACCGGCTCGGTGAAGGTGGATTTCATGCCCGATAACTTGACGTGGACGCGCCAAGGCCGGTTGTTAGGAGCCGGGGTGAAGGGCGCGCGGGGCGATTGTCCGGAAGGTAGCGGTCGTCCCTGCATCCAGGGATTCGGCGTGGCTGAGATCAACCCGGCGAACATGCAGGCGCGCCCCATCTTCGATTCCAGCACGCACGACCCGCTCATTTCGGGCGTATCCGTGGCCTTCGCGGTGGGCAACTCGATTTACCTGGGTGCCTTCCAGGGCGACCGGCTGGTGAAGATTCCGTACAAACGTTGACGCCTAGCTCAAGTTGAGCCGGAATACCGTCCAGTCCTCGAGCGGTGCGGCGCCCTGCGATTTGTAGAAATCGATGGCGGTCTGGTTCCAGTCAAGCACGATCCACTCCACCCGCGCGCAGCCGCGTTGGCGCGCGGTGCGTGTCACGGCGGTAAAGAGCGCCTTGCCGATGCCGCGGCCGCGCAACTCCGGCCGGACGAAGATATCTTCCAGGAACACGCCGCGTTTTCCACGCCAGGAAGAAAAATTGTGAAAGAAAAGCGCGTAGCCGGCCACTTCATCGTCCAGGGCGGCGACGAGCCCCTCGACCGCCGGACGGGCTCCGAACAGAGCGTCGCGCAGCAGGTCTTCGTTTAAGGAAAGAGCGCCGGGGGCGGCTTTCTCGTACTCCGCCAGGGCGCGGATCAAGGCCACGATCACGGGGACGTCGGCCGGCGCCGCGGACCGGATCTGGAACTCCGCGGTCATGACGCCACCGCCGTCAGGCGTGGTGTTTGACTTTGGGAGATTTGCCGGGTTTGAATTTCGGCGGCTTGTATTTCTGCGCCTTGTAAGTTCGCTTGGGGGTTTTGGCCTTTTTGGTCCGCGCTTCGATGGTTGCGGTGAGGCCGCAGGCCAGAACCAGCGCCAGCGTGATCGTGCGAAATCTCATGCTTTTTCATGGTATGCCGAAATGCAAGCGAAGCTCAACCTTATGGTTGGTTAACTGGGCGCGCTCAGGCGCCGCGCGTCACCCATTGATACATCCTCAGGAAACTGACCGCCGTCACCAGGATACAGAGGTAGGCGATCACGCGCCAGACCCGCTCCACCCAGGAACCCTGGGCGCGGGGCAGGCCCGCCGTGTACGCGACACCGAAACCGCCGGCCAGCCCGCCCACGTGGGCCGCATTATCAATATGAAGGCCGGGAAGAATCCCGATGATCAGCATATAAATGGTCCAGCGGATGTACTGGCCGCGAATCGCCTGTCCCATGGCGCCGCGGTGATGGACGCCGACGGCAATCATGGCCCCGATCAGCCCCATCAGCCCGGCCGAAGCGCCGATGGACAGGTACGGACTCCACAACGTGCTGAAAACGAAGCCGAGCACGCTGCCGACAAAGTAAATCACCAGCAGGCGGATGGTGCCGTAGATTTCTTCCACTTGTGCTCCCACATCCCAGAGCACCCACATATTCATCCCGATGTGCAGCAAACCGCCGTGCAGAAACCCGGCCGTGACCAGCCGCCACTGCTGGCCCATGAGAATATAGCCGCGGAATTTACCGCCGAAATCGAGCAGCGTTTCAGGGTCGATGTTCAGGAAGGCGCTGCTGTTGCCGGCGCGCATGCTGGCCAGGACGGTGGCCAGATAGATTCCCACGTTGATGACCAGGATGATCGTGGTCGTGAAGTGCGCATGCGAAATCAACCCGCCCAGGATGGGCGAAGGTGAGCGGTAGTCGACCGCGCGCGCGCCCACCTCGGCGTTGCAATAGGGGCAAACGCGATCTTTGGTGGTGATGAATGCCCGGCAATGCGGGCACATCCGGCGGGTTTCCATCTGCCTCATTTTACAACTCGTTGGCGCGGCGTCCGGCCAATGACATTCTGCTACAATCGAAGATCCCGCATCATGAAAACGGAGCGCGAGCACCGCGACGAGATCGTCCAGATCGGGCGTCTGGCGTTCGAGAAGGGATGGGTGGCCGCCAACGACGGCAATATCAGCATCCGCCTCGACGAGGATCGTGTTCTCGCCACGCCGACCGGCATGTGCAAGGGCATGATGCAGCCGGACGATCTGATCGTGCTCGACCGCCAGGGCCACAAGATTTCCGGGCGGCGCGAGAAGACCACCGAAATCAACATGCACCTGACGATTTACGATCTGCGGCCCGACATTCGCGCGGTGGTGCACGCGCATCCGCCGGTGGCTACCGGCTTCGCCACCGCCGGCCGGCCGCTCAACCTGGCGCTCTTGCCGGAAGTGATCATTGCATTTGGGTGTGTTCCGATCGCGGGCTACGGGTTGCCGGGTACGCACGAGCTGACCGAGCCAATGCGGCCTCTGATTCCCAAGCACGATGCGCTTTTGATGGCGAATCACGGCGCGGTGTGCTACGGAGAAGATGTGTTTCAGGCCTACTTCCGGATGGAGACGGTGGAACACTCGGCCCGCATCCAGCTGGTGGCGGAGTTGCTTGGAGGGCCCAACGTGCTGCCGCGCGCGGAGGTGGACAAGCTGCTCGATTCGCGGTCCCGTTACGGAGTGAAAGCGCGGTCGAGCGGAGAGGCGGATTGTCCGGTAACGGCCGAGGAATACGATGACGAACGGGTGACGCTCACGCGCACGGAGCTGATCGGGCTGGTGGATGAAGCATTACGGGCGCGGGGTTTGGCGTAAGGTAACACCGGCGGTTTTGCCGCCGGCCTGGAGAGACAACGATGGGTGAAGCGCTAGGAATGATCGAAACACGCGGGCTGGTGGCCATGATCGAAGCCGCCGACGCGATGGTGAAAGCCGCCAAGGTCACGCTGATCGGCTGGGAAAAGATCGGCTCCGGGTACGTCACGGCGCTGGTGCGCGGCGATGTGGCGGCCGTCCGCGCGGCCACCGATGCCGGCGCCGCCGCGGCCCGGCGTGTGGGCGAGTTGATTGCGGTCCACGTCATCCCGCGGCCGCACCAAAGCCTCGAAGACGTCCTGCCGATCGGCAAATCGCAGGCGGCTGGCAAATAGCCGTCATGATTCTGGCGCGCGTGGTGGGCACGGTGGTAGCCACCCGAAAAGATCCCCGCCTGGAAGGCAAGAAGCTCCTCATTTTGAAGCCGGTCTCGCCGGAAGGCAAGGACGAAGCCGGCTACGTGGTAGCCGTCGATACCGTCAGCGCCGGTTATCGCGAGCGCGTGATCGCGGTGTCGGGCAGCTCGGCGCGGATGGCCGAAGGCTGCAAAGACACGCCCGTCGATACCGCCATCATCGGCATTGTCGACGACGTGCGCCTGGATTGACGCCGTGTTTCTCGGCCGCGTGATCGGATGTGTCTGGGCCACAGCTAAGAATGCGTCGTTCGAAGGCCTCCGATTTCTCCTCGTGCAACCGCTGACTCCGGAACTGAAGAAAACGGGCAAACGCCTGGTGTGCACCGATTCGACCGGAGCGGGCGCGGGCGAGCTGGTCTACTGGGTGCGCGGCCGCGAAGCCGGCATGCCGTTTCTTCCCAGGCAGGTGCCGTCGGATGCCACCATTGTGGGTATTGTCGATGAAGTCCAGGTGAAGCGCCGATGTTGATCGGCCGCGTGATTGGCGAAGTGGTCGCCACGCAAAAGCACGCGAGCCACGAAGGCCGCAAGGTGCTGGTGGTGCAGCCCCTGAATCTCGATGGCAGCGACCGGGGCGATGCCGTCCTGGCGCTGGATGCGGTGGATGCGGGCGTGGGTGATCGCATTCTGCTTTCGACCGATGGATGGGCCGCTTCGAGCGCGGCGGGGCGGCCGCAGTCGCCGATCGACATGGCGGTGATCGGCTTTATCGATGAAATCGACGTGCTTCCGAACGTCGGCTAAAGAAATCCGCCCGGCTGCCGATTACCGGTGGGTGAGGCGGCATGCCCTGTCTAAACACCAATTATTTCGGATCGATCTCGTTCGACCCACAGGCGGTGATTGAGTTTCCGCGGGGTCTGCCGGGATTTGATGACCGGCGGCGGTTCGTGGCCGTGCAATTCGAAGACAGCCGGCCGCTGGTATTTCTGCAGAGCATCGAAGATCCGGGTCTTTGCTTTATTACCCTACCGGTATTGGCCATCGATGCGCGCTACCGCTTGGGGATGAGCAGTGAAGACAAGGAACTGGTCGGGCTCCCCGTGTCACGGAAGATTCAGATCGGCGCGGACGTGATGTGTCTCGCGGTGCTTTCGATTCGCGAGACGGGTCCGACCGCCAATCTGATGGCGCCGGTGGTCATTAATCTACACAATTACAAGGCCGTGCAAGCCGTGGACACCGAGTCCCGCTATTCGCACCAGCACGTGCTCGTGCCCGAAAAGGCGGCCCTATGCTCATGATGGCGCGACGAGAAGGGGAAACGATTCTGATCGGTGACGACATTGAAGTGGTGATCGCGCACATCGGGCGCTCGCGGGTGAAGGTCGGGATCCGGGCGCCGCGGGAACTGGCGGTAATGGCGCGGGAGGTGAAGCTGGTGCGGGATGAGAATCTGGCGGCATCCACCCGGAGTGATAAGGCGTTCTCCCGTCTGCTGAGGCATTTGCGGCCGACCATCTCAAGTCCCCGGGGATGAGGCCGATGAGGGCAGTGACCGGCAAGAAGCCGGGATCTCAAAAGGAAGGATTTCACCATGTCTTTTTCGATTCAGACGAACGCCAATTCTCTCATCGCCCAGGAGAATCTGCGCGTCAACAGCAATTTCCAAAGCCAGACCATCCGGCGCTTGACGTCGGGCTACCGCATCAACCAATCCGGTGACGACGCCGCGGGTTTGGCGGTCGCTAACAAGTTCCGCAGCGACACGGCCGAGCTGACACAAGGCGTCCGTAACGCCAACGACGGTGTGAGCCAGCTGCAGATCGCCGACGGCGGCATGAGCAACATCTCGAAGATGTTGGACCGGCTGAAGACTCTGGCCGCGCAATCGGGGTCGGCCACATTCACCGGCGACCGGACCGTGCTCAACAGCGAATTCAGCACGCTGGTCGGCGAAATTGATCGCCAGGCGAGCGCCATCGGGTTGAACACGGGCGGGGATTTCGCCAAATCTTTGAGCGTGTATCTGGGCGGCGGCAAAGGCGTCAGTGATGCCGCGCTGATCGCCAACGGCACCGTCACGATGGATCTGTCGAGAGCCACCGTAGACTCCCAGAGCTTGTCTCTCAAAGGCGTCCAGGCGGTCAACGGCAGCGCCTACGACCTCGGCGCCTCCAGTGGTTCGAGCGTGCAAAAGGTGGTCACCGATGCTACCAACCTGGCGAACCTTTCCACTGCCAACAACACTGTGTTCAAGTTCATGGGCCCGGGTTTCAGCGATGTCAATGGAGTTGCGGTGGCGGTCAACATCAGCGGCGTCGGCGATATGACCAGCCTGGTGTCGGCCATCAATGCCGCTATCAGTTCGGCGGCAGGTCAGCCCACCGCCCAGGCGGCGGCGTTCAAGGCCGCCGGCATTACGGCCGCCATCGTGACCGATTCGAGCGGCAATCAGAAGCTCGGGTTCAGTTCGAGCACGGCCGCCTTCCAGGTGCAAGCCCAGGACTTGATGTCCAATGCGCTGATGGGAAACCTGGCCGTCGCCGCGAATCCCACCGGTGCTTCCATGAGCTACACGATCACGGCCAACAACCCTAGCGGCATTGTCGCGGCGACGGCCACGGTCAATGTCCGGATTATCGGATCCAGCCTCTCCAGCCCCATCGACCTTTCCGTGAGCGGTGTGGCCGGAGACACCCAAGCCCAAATGTTTGCCAAGCTGCAAACGGCGCTGAACGCCAACAGCATCCTGGTCGGCTCCGGTTTCACGGTGGACACGGCCAACTTCCGCATCGTCAATGGCCGCGGCGAGGCGTTCCGCGTGGAAGTCACCAACGACAACGGCTCGATGGGGATGGGCGCGTTCCTCAAAGGCGGTCTCGGCGGTACCGCAATGGAGTACAGTGACATCACGGCGGCCGGGACCTTTGCCGGCAATAGCAGCACCGCTACCGTGAATTTGAACTTCTCCTTCAACGGCGGCCAGAGCGTGACGATTTCGGCTGGCCAGGTACAAGGAACCGATACGGCGCAAACGATGACCGACAAGTTCAACGCCCTGATTGCGGCCAACGCCACCCTCAATCAGACCGATATCCAGGTCATCAACAATACCGGCACGCTGGAAGTCAAATCAGTTTCCGGCACTCTGTTCCGCCTGTCCGTGACGGCCAGCGCCGCCAGCGCCAATATGGGCTTCGGCGGGCCGGCGGCGCAAAGCGCGTCGACGGGCTACACCGCCGCCGCCGTTGCCAGCGGGGCGAGCACGTTTAACGGCTACGTGGCGGGCGGCTCCTACGAAGTGACCAACTCCGGCGGCACTCTGACCAACCTGACATGGGCCAATCTCCGGTTTGCCACCGAGAATCAGGCGATTACGTTCACGGCCGACGATGCGACCGGAGACCAGCACACCCTGACGGTGACGCTGAGCAATATCGTGGGAGCGCAGACCGGCAATAACATCGACGCGGCGATCAAGGCGCTTAATGCGGCTCTGCAAGCGTCCAACGACACCACTCTGCAAAGGATCACGGCCATCAAGGTACGGGATCTGAGCGGCGGCGCCACGGGCGCTGAGAAGATCAACTTCATCAGTACCCTCAATAAGTTCACGGTTGGTCTCGGCACCGATGGCGGCAGCACGGGCGCGGCCAACATCGGTCTGGCGACCGCGACTTCCGGAGCGGGGACCCAGGGCGTCAGCGTGACGGCCCACCAGGTTGGCGCGGGCAGCGCGCTCGACATCAGCACGCAGGCCGGCGCTTCGGCGGCCCTCACCGCCATCACCAGTGCGGTTCGGGCGCTCGGCGGCGCGCAAGCTGCCGTCGGCAAGAGCCAGAACCAGCTTGCCTATGCCATCGGCCTGGCGCAGTCGCAGATCAGCAGCTTTTCTTCGGCCGAATCGCAGTTGCGCGATGCCGATATCGCGGCCGAAGCGGCGAACCTCACGAAGGCCTCGGTCTTGCAGCAGGCCACCATGGCAGCCATGGCCCAGGCCAACTCGGCTCCTCAGGCGGTGCTCGCACTGCTGAGAGGCTAACGGTAACGTTCGACCCTGATGCGGGCCGGCGGGTCGTCCGATCCGCCGGCCGTTTCTCGTTCTTTCGGAGGTCTAAAGTAAGACGGGCACGGCTGCCGATCAATCGGGCAGATGAATCTCCGCGCTGCGCGCCTCAACCCGTCTCGGCAGCAGCCTGGTTGGATCCATTCCGCGTTCCAACTGGCGGTGCGATGCCAGAGCGGGGGGTGGACCGAGCAGGCAAAGCAACTGTACGGCATGATTCTGCTCGCGTGTCCGGAGCATCCGGAGGCGCTCCACAACCTGGCGCTTTTGGCTGCCCGCGATCGCGAGTATGCCCTGGCGGGCGAACTGTGTACCCGCGCGGTGAGGCTCCAGCCGGCCCATGCTCTGTTCCACGCCACCTTCGGCAATGTGCTGGCGGCGGCGGGCCATACGGCACAGGCTCACGACGAATATCTTCGCGCGCTCGAGCTCGATCCCCGCTGCGTGGATGCCTTATACAATCGGGCCAATCTGCTGCGGACCGAAGGCGCCTTTCAGGAAGCCATCGACCTGTTCCGGCGCGCCCTCGCCATCGAACCGCACCCTCCCGATACGTCGAACAACCTGGGCAACGTCTATCTGGCGGCGGGTGAGAGCGCCGCGGCCGCGGAGTGTTTCAGACAGGCACTGCGGGAGCAGCCCAAAGATTTCAAAGCCTACGCCAACCTGGCGAACCTGCACGGCGCGCGGGGAGAATGGGCGGTGGCCGAATCTCTGCTGCGGCGCGCCCTCGAGCTCGCGCCCGGGCAGGCTTATCTGCATCACAACCTGGGCAAAGTGTTGGCATCGACCGACCGGCTGGGCGCCGCGCTCGCGTGCTTTCAAGAGGCGGTTCGATTGGAACCGGATGCCGCGGACCTGCACATCAGCCTGGGCGGAGTCTATGGGAAGCAGGGCCGTTTCGAAGAAGCGCTCGCCTGCTACCAGCGCGGGCTCGCGCTCGAGCCGAAGTTTGCGGCGGCGCACGAAGTGGCGCTGTTCACGCTGCACTACAGCCCGGCGCTCGACCAGCGCGCGCTGATGGCGGAGCATCGCCGCTGGGCGGAGCGCCACGCCGACGGACTGTATCGGTCGAACCGCCGTTACGGCAACGCGCCCGATCCGGAGCGGCGGATTCGCGTGGGCTATGTGTCGGCCGACCTGCATCATCACCCGATCGCGTATTTCCTGACGCCGGTGCTGGCGGCTCGCGATCGCGAACAGTTTGAAGTGTTCTGCTACGCCAGCGGCAAAGTCGACGGCTGGACCGGGCGGATTCTGGCTTGCGAACCGGTCTGGAGACCCGTCGGTTCCCTGGGCGACGCCGAGCTGGCGCGGCAGATCGAACATGATCAGATCGACATTGTGGTCGACCTCTCGGGACATACGGCGGGCAACCGCCTGCTGGCGTTGGCGCGGAAGCCGGCTCCCATCCAGGCAAGCTGGCTGGGTTACTTCAATACGACCGGGATGCGCGCCATTGATTACCTGATCGTGGATCCGGAAATCGCGCCGGTTGAGGAACCGGCGCCGTTCGTGGAGGAGGCGCTGCGGCTTCCCGGCTGTTATCTGACGTATGCGATCCCGGATTACGCCGCGGCGGTGGCACCTGCTCCCGCTCTCGAGAACCGATACGTGACCTATGGCTGCTTTAACAGCCTCTCCAAGATCGGGTTTCATGTGGTATCGGTATGGGCCGAGATCCTGCGCCGCGCGCCATCATCGCGGCTGGTAATGAAGAACTACGCGTTCGCCGATAAGGAATCGCGCCGTCTTTATGAGGGCTATTTCGCGCAGTGCGGCATTGAACCGGCGCGCGTGGATCTGGTGGGGCCTTCCCCGCATGGCGCGGTGCTGGAGAGCTATGCGCAGGTCGATATTGCCCTTGATCCGTTTCCGTATAACGGGGGCACTACGACTTGCGAGGCGCTCGCCATGGGTCTCCCGGTGGTCACGCTGCGCGGCGACCGGTTCGTCAGCCGCGTGGGCGCGACGATTTTGCGCAGCGCCGGGCTGGATTCGCTCATCGCCCGGAATGAAAGCGAATATATCGAGAAAGCGCTGGGCCTGGCGCGGCAGCCGGAACACCTCGCGGAGATGCGCGGCGGCATGCGCGCGCGATTGGCTCGATCAATTCTCTGCGACTGCGTTGGTTTTACAAGGAAACTCGAAAATGCGTATCGCGATATCTGGCGCCGCTGGTGCGCCCTCCAAAACGGCCTCTGATTCGGCCGCGATGCTGGCCGAGAGCCTGGTCGCCGCCACCTGCCCGGCCTGCGGCCACCACTTGGCCGCGCGTTTCTATTCCGGGCGGCAGCCGCTGGCGACGCTCGGCTGGCCGCGCACCGCCGGGGAGGCGCGCGCCATGCCGGCCCTGCCGCTCGACTTTGTCTCCTGCACGTCGTGCGGCCACGTGTTTAACTCTTCGTTCGACTACAGCAAGGTTCCGTACTCGGATATGCCCAACCTGATGTTCAACCGCGGCGGCCTCTGGTCGGAGTTTCTGCGCCGGATCGCCGCCGAGATCCTCGACCGGCTTCCTCCGGAGCCGGTGGTGGTCGAGATCGGCCATGGCGACGGGACGTTCCTGGATACGCTCGCCTCGCTCTGCCCCCGAGGGCGGTTCATCGGCTTCGATCCCCACGGCGCCGCCGCGCCGCACGCCTGCCGTCTGGAACTGCGCCGGGAACTGTTCGAGCCCGGCGTTCATCTGGCGCGCCTGCGGCCGGACCTGATTGTGAGCCGTCACGTGATGGAGCATCTCAGCGATCCGCTCGGCTTCATCCAACACCTGGCTGGGGCCGCCGCGTGCGTGGAGTGCATCCCGCTGATGTATCTGGAAGTTCCCTGCGTTGATCGCGCGCTGGAAACGGGCCGCACCGAAGATTTCTATTACGAGCACAACTCGCACTTCACCACGGCGAGCTTCTGCCGCATGCTCGACCGCAGCGGGGCGCATCTGGAGACGCTCGGGCACGGCTACGATTCCGAGGTCGTCTATGCATTCGTCCGACTGGATGCGCCGACTGAATTGATCCGCAATGGCTTATCCGCCCTTCGGTTCGGGGCCCGGGCCGAAGGCTCGCGCGAGCGCATCCGGGCGCAGTTGGCGGTTCTCCACGAATGCGGCAAGCGAGTGGCAATCTGGGGCGGGACCGGAAAGTCCGCTGCATTTCTTAACGCCCACTCGGTGGATGGAGAGCGCTTCCCGTTTGTTGTCGATTCCGACATTGCCAAAACCGGCACCTATGTGCCGGGTACCGGCCAGTTGATCCAGTTTCGCGACCAGTTGCTGAAGGAGCCCGTCGATGTCATCGTGATCCCCTGCCAGTGGCGGGCTGCGGATATCGTCGAGGAGATTCAGCGGCACGGAATTCGCTACGAATGCATTCTGATCGACTACCAAGGGGAGTTAGTCGACTACTTTGCCGCGGATCATCCTTATGGCCGCCGGAGCGGCGGCGGAATGGGGGATCTGTCGCGGTTGAACGCCGCGCTGGGGCGGGCGGAATCGTTTCAGGTTTCTACCGGTCCGGCCGATAAGGCTGGTCGAGGCTAGGAATGTATGGGGACGACGAACAACGCCATCTTTACCGGCAGCAGTCAGTTCTCCAAGGATCTGCAGAGCGTCGTGCAACGCACTGTAGACATTGCATCTCTGCCCATCACTCAGATGAAAAGCGACCTGACCGGGCTGCAGAATCAGTCGACTGCGCTCAGCGGCATCGATGCGAAGCTGGCCACGCTGCAAGCCGCGGTGCAAAAAATTCAAGATGCGATGAGCGGCGGGGCGTTCGAAGCCAGCGTGTCGGCTCCCACCAAGCTCACGGTCAGCTTGGGCGACGGCGCGATGGAGGGCGTCTACTCGGTCGACGTGGTGAGCCCGGGCGCTTACGGGGCGAGCACGACCACCAATGCCTGGAATGCGACGGGTACGCACACGTACCAGCTCACGCTCGACGGCGGCGCCACAATGGACCCCATCTCTCCGACCGACAACAGCATCGCCGGCGTAGCGGCTGCGATCAACACCCGCTACAGCGATAGAGTGCGGGCAGTCGTGGTGAATGTAGGGTCGACTGCAACGCCGGACTACCGGATCTCGCTGCAGGCCGTGCAACTGGGGACCGGGATGCCCGACATCCTGGACAACGGATCCGGTCTGCAGACGGGAACCGCCGGCGCTGAGGCGGAGTACATCGTCAATGGCGTGACTCCCAGTGTGCATAGCACGTCGCGGACAGTCACGATCGCCAACGGCGTGACGGTCAACCTGCTGGCCGCAGATTCCGGCACACCGGTCACGATCACGGTGACGCGGTCTACCTCGGCGTTGAGCGATGCGCTTTCCTCGTTTGCCAGCGCCTACAACGCCGCGGTCGATGAAGTCGACAAACAGCATGGCATCAGCGGCGGGGCGCTGAGCGGCCAGACTCTGGTGAACAGCCTCTCGCAGACTCTCAGCGGAATCGGCACGTATACCGCGCTCGGAAGCGCGATCAGCGGACTGGCCAATCTGGGGCTGACGATGGACCAGTGGGGACATCTTACTTTCAACCCGTTCACGCTGATGGCCGCCGATATGAGCAACTCGTCCGGAGTAGCGGCGTTCATCGGCTCCCCGACCAGCGGCGGGTTCCTCGAGAACGCAATCGACAGCCTGAACACGCTCGTTGATCCGGTTACGGGCGCGGTCAAGACCGCCGCGGCGGACACTCAGAATCAGATCACCGCCACCACTTCACGGATCAACATCAAACAGGACCAGGTCGACCTGATCCAACAGCGGCTGCTCGAGCAGATGTCGGCTGCCGACGCCCTGATCGCATCAATGGAACAGCAGTACGGCTACATCAGCAACATGTTTGAGGCGATGCGAGTGGCCGATCAGCAGTACCGGTAGGCAATCATGCACGCTGCCGCCGAGTACATCCGCGAAGCCATCCGGCGCGGGCAGTATGGAGAGGCGCTGGCCCAGTGGAACGACTACGCCCGGCAGTTGCGGCACGCCACCGAGGCGGGTACGCTGGCGCCGGATCAAATGGAAGAGGCCCGCCGGCTATATGAATGGGCGCGGCCGCTGCTGCTCGGCGGCCGGGCGCAGTTGCGGCAGCGCGTGCGCGAACTCGAAGTGGCCGCGGCCTATCGCCAGTGTCCCGAGAAGCGGCCCAGCCGGATCGACGCGCGGTTGTAGCATTACGGTTTGAGGGTCGGGGGCTCCCCGCTCATGGCTTCGGCCGAAAGCACCACCACGTCCACGCGGCGGTTGTGGGCGCGGCCTTCGGCCGTTTCGTTGGTATCGGCCGGGGCATTGTCGGCGAAACCCGCCACCGACATATGCTCGGCAGGAAAGTTGTACCGCTGGCGGAGCAGCTCCAGCATCGCGATGCTGCGCGCCGCCGAGAGCTCCCAATTGCTGCGAAAACGAGAATTGTGGATCGGCACCCAATCGGTGTGCCCCTCCAGCCGCAGGGGATTGGGCAGCTTGCTCACCTCGCGGGCGATCTTCTCGATGGTCGGATATCCTTCGGAGCTAATGGCATCGTCGCCGGAGGCGAAGAAAGCAGCCTCCCGCAGGCTGATCACCAGGCCGCGCTTATCGACGTTCACCGTCACCTTGCCGCTCTTGAGTTCGTCCTCCAGACCTTTGTGGAGCGCTGCGAGCGATTTCATCAAGTCTGCCTTGGTGGCCGGCGGCGTCTTCAGATCCATTTTGGGCAGCGCGGGCCCGGGCGTTCCCGGAGCTGGGGGGGGCGGCGAGTTCACCCGCGAATCTCCCTTCCCCGGGGGGGGCACGCGCGTATGGTTCAACATGCCGGTAATGGCGGCGGTGAGCTGGCCGTGCTCCAAAGCTTGGCGCACGGATTCGGATACTTCCCGCGCTTTCGTCTTATCTTTCTGGGCCGTCGCGAACATGACAACGAAAAACGCAAACAGCAGCGTAATAAAATCGGCATAGGACACCAGCCAGCGTTCGTGATTTTCGTGCTGCGCGGCTTTGTGTCGCTTCATGCTAATCTCCGGCCGAAACCGGCTGCGGTGTTCCCGCCTTGCTCGAGGCTTCGGATGGCTTGGGGGTTTGGGAGCCTTTGGCTTTACGGGGCGCCGTCTTTTCCTGATCGAACGCTTCCAGTTTGAGCCGGATGAGAGTGGGGTTCAGTCCTTCGACGATGGCGGACACTCCCTCGAGCGCCATCTCTTTAATTACACGCATCCGGTGCAGCCGGGCGCGCAGCTTGTTGGCTGCGGGCAAGAAGAAAATGTTTGCTGATCCGACACCGTAGACGGTCGCCACAAACGCGACGGCAATTCCGTGACCGACTTCCTTGATATCCTCCAGGTGCTTCATGACCTGGATCAGGCCCATCACGGCCCCGATGATCCCAATGGTCGGCGCGTAGCCTCCTGCCGCCTCCCACACCTTCGCCTCGGCCTCACCGGCCTGCTCGGCGAGTTCGATATCGGTCTCCATCATTTTGCGGAGCTCGTTCAAATCGGTCCCATCCACCGCCAGGTTGAGGGCTTTGCTCAGGAAGGGATCGGGGAGTTGTTCGGCCTCGCTTTCCAGGCTGACGATGCCGTTTTTGCGCGCCTTGGTGGCCATCTGCAGAATGGTTTGAATGGTGCTGGCCGGCGAGACGTTGCGCTCGAAGAAGACCTGGCCCAGCGCCTTGCACCCGCGGAGGAACACGGGCAACGGATTGGTGATGAGCACGGCGCCGATGGTTCCGCCGAAAACGATCATGGCGGCGGTGGCTTGCGCCACATCCTGAATGCTGCCTTTCTCCAGCAACAGACCACCGATGATGCCGGCGAGCGCCAAGATAATGCCGCTCAAGGTGGCCAGATCCGGCTTGCCTGCCCTTTCTTTCGTGGGCGGCGCGGCGGCGGGAGCGTCTTTGCGCGCAGGGGTGCTCGCCGGAGAGGGTGATTCTGCCATCAAGCCTCGCTTTGGGGGTCCTGTTGCCGGATCACGGGAGGCGGCGCGACGACGCGCTGTCGAAACTCGACCACTCGGGCGACGACTTCGTCGGCACTTTCCAATACCCGAAACACTTGGCCGGTGGTCATCACGATGACCGTATCAGGAGTAATATCCACGTGTTCGATCAGGTCGGAATTTACGACAATGGGCGCATTGTTCAGCCGGGTTAGCCGGATCATGAGACTCCGCCCACCTTATCGGTCCGGCCGGGCGGTCCGTGAATCTGAAGTTCCTGTCCGATAAGAACATCATGCGACTGGCGCAGAGCTCGAGCTGGGACGAAGAACGGCGGGAGGTGCTGGACAGTATAGGGGAAGAACTGCGGCGGGGCTCCAGCGTAGGGCCGGGACTAGACGCTTGTTCTTACTTGTTGGATCATTTACGTAACGGCGTGGTCAGGAGGGCGGACGCTGCAACGCGTCCAGCAGCCCCGACAGGCGCGGAGCCAGCTCGGTGCGCCCGCCGAAGCGCCACGCGTTGTAGGCGGCGGTGAATTCGGCCACTGCCGGTCCCAATCCGTCGGAGGGCAGCGAAGCGGCGAACTCGGCGGGCGTGAACCAGGGGGGTTTCTGATAGCCACGGCGCTGCAGGAGGTGGAGCATGCGCTGGTAGAGGAGGGTCGCATCGCCGGCCCCCG
>DATGII010000186.1:0-4947 GCA_035295805.1 Bryobacteraceae bacterium
GCCGCATCTCGCTGCGCTTCGCCGATTACGATTTCAAGCCGCGCACCCGCGATGGGATCGGTACCGATTGGCCCATCTCCTATGACGACATCGCTCCCTACTACGACAAAGCCGAAAGCTTCATCGGCGTCACCGGCTCCAAGGAAGGCATCCGCAGCGCCCCCGACGGCATCTTTCAATCCTGCCCGCCGCCGCGCGTTCACGAAGTGCTGATTAAGAAAGCCTCCGACAAGCTCGGCATCCCCTGCATCCCGATGCGGCTCGCCGTCATCACGCGGCCCACCAACGGCCGCCCGGCGTGCCACTATTGCGGCCAATGCGGGCGCGGGTGCGCCGCGGCTTCGAACTATTCCTCCAGCCAGGTGCAGATCTTCCCAGCCTTGAAAACCGGCCGCGTGCGGCTGATCAACAACGCCATGGCGCGCGAGCTGATCACGGACGACACCGGTAAGGTGACCGCCGTCTCTTACGTCGACAAGACCACGCGCAGCGAGCGGCAGATCCGTTGCCGTACCGTGGTGCTGGCGGCAAGCTGCTGCGAATCGGCGCGCCTGCTGCTCAACTCCCGCGCTCCGCGGCATACCAACGGCCTCGCCAACTCCTCCGGACAGGTGGGGCGCAACCTTACCGATAGCGTCGGCTTCAGCCTCAACGGCCAGGTTCCCGCGCTCGCCGGCATGCCCCATTATGATTCCGACGGCATGGGCGGCAGTCATCTCTATATGCCATGGTGGCTTTGGGACAGGCAGCCCGGTTTCCCGCGCGGCTATCACATCGAACTCGGCGGCGGCTACGGCATGCCCGGCATCGGCAGCTTCAACAACGTCTGCGCGCAGCACGAAGGCTACGGCGCCGCGCTCAAGAGTGCCATCCACGACGATTACGGAACGCACGTCGGCTTCTCCGGCCGCGGCGAGATGATTCCCAACCCGGATACCTTTTGCGAAATCGACCCGACCGTGGTCGACCGCTGGGGCATTCCCGTTCTACGCTTCCATTTCAAGTGGACCGATGCCGAGCTCAAGCAGATGGAGCACATGGAGCAGACGTTCACCGCGCTTATCGAGACCATGGGCGGGCGCGTCACCAATCGCAGTAACGCTCCCACCGCCGAAAAAATTTCCGCCGGCGGTGAAATCATCCACGAAGTCGGCGCCGCCCGCATGGGCGACGATCCGGCGCAGTCGGTGCTGAATCGGTTTTGCCAGGCGCATGATGTAAAGAATCTTTTCATCGCCGATGCCGCCCCGTTTGTCAGCAATCCCGACAAGAACCCGACCCTCACCATCACTGCGCTGGCCTGGCGCACGGCCGAGTATCTGGCCGAAGAAATGAGGAAGAGCAATGTCTAGCCGCACGCGCCGCGAGCTTCTGCAGCGCATCGCCGCCGCGGCGCTGGCAGGACCGCTTGCTTCCGATGCCGCGCAGCACGTCCACCAGGAAGCCGCCAAGGAAACAGCCGCGGCCGGCGGTGTGTATCGTCCCCAGGCGCTCACCGCTCACGAATACGCCACCCTGCAGGCGTTGTGCGAACTCATTGTTCCCGGGGCGTCCAAAGGCCACGCCGCTGAATTCATCGATCTGCTCTCGCGCCAGAACTCCGAGATGGCTGCGGTCTATACCGGCGGCCTGGCCTGGCTCGATCACGCCATGGAGCGCTCCGCTCGCACGAATTTCCTCGCTGCGAAACCCGCCGATCAGACCGCGCTGCTCGATCGGATCGCGTACCGCCGCAATACCACGCCCGAACTGGCGGCCGGCATCGGCTTTTTCGATTGGGTGCGCCGCATGACGGTGGACGCTTATTACACCAGCTCCGCTGGGATCCAGGAACTCGGATATCTGGGCAATAAGGGTGCGGCCGAGTTCAAAGTCCCGCAAGCGGCGATCGACTACGCTCTGAAACGGAGCCCATTCGCATGAGCAAATATTTCTGCCTGCTGCTGGTTTTGTTCGGCCCCGCGATGGCGGCCGAAGATGGTTTCACTTCGCTTTTCAACGGCAAGGACCTGACCGGCTGGAAGGCCAGCGAGCATCCCGATACGTTCTCGGTGCGCGACGGCGCCATCGTCGCTCACGGCCCGCGCAGCCACTGCTTCTACATCGGTGGCTTCCATCAACACACGTTCAAGAACTTTGAGCTGAAGGTGGACGTGATGACTCTGCCGAAATCCAACGGCGGCGTTTACATTCAGACCGAATACCAGGATACCGGCTGGCCGGGCAAAGGCTTCGAAGTCCAGGTGAATAACAGCTATCCCAACGACCCGCGCCTCACCGGCAGCCTCTATGAAGTGGCCGATAACGGCGCCGAGGTGGCCAAGGATAACCAGTGGTTCACTGAAGACATTCTGGTGCAGGGCGAGCATATCACGGTCAAGGTGAACGATAAGGTAGTGGCGCAGTGGATGCAGCCGACGGGCTGGAATGGGACGAAGGATTTTCCCGGCCGCCGCATCGGTCCCGGCACCATCGCGCTGCAAGCGCACGACCCGAATAGCACGGTCTACTACAAAAATATCCGCATCCGGCCGCTACCGTAACGCCGCCCGCCTTACTTCGAAAAGGCGTGGTGCATTACTTCACTGGCGCGTCCGAGATCTTCGCTGAACTCGCAATCGCGGTCGTGCAATTCTCCCAATGCGCTCCGCGAATGCTGCAGGGATCCTCGAAACTCCACCAGGCAGCGCCGCAGGTTCTCCAGCGATTCCTGCAGAGAAGCGTGTGACGCCGCCGCCGTTTCCTGCTGCGCCACTAAAGGCGCGATTGTCGGCTGCGCCTGCTCCAGCACCTGACGCACGACGGCCTCCGTCACTGCTTTCCGTTTCCGCCGCCGCACCAGTTGCGACTTTGCAACCCGCCGATACACCAGCAATGCTGCGATTACGGTCGGCGTCAGGAAGCAGAGTAGCGTGATTAGAAACTCGCGCGACCACACCACTGCCATGCTCTTACTCTGGCGCACCCATCGGCTGTTCGGCCAGTCCTCTTTATACCGGGTCGGTACTCGCTCATATCGAAGGTTAGCGGCGCCCGGCAGAAGTGCTGTCGCAGCCGCGTTCTGCGCCGGGCAGCGGCGGTGGGGTACTGATGAAAGCGCGACTTGCTAAAAGGGAAATCGTCCGCGCGTGTTCGGGATCGAGTTGCTGTTCGAGGAAGCCGGTGGGTTGACGTACACCGAGCGCGGCGGCTGGTAGCTGCCGAAATTTAGCTCGGCATCGCTGAAGCTGATGGCGCGATCAAGCACCATCTCCACCGTCGCGCCCTTTTCCAATACCGCATCCGGCCCGCGCGCGAGCAGCACCCCGATCATGCCGGCCGCCGCCCCGGCGCCCGCGCCGATGCCGACGCCCAGCCCCGGATGCCCGGCGCCGAGACCGCCGATCAGCCCGCCTGCCGCCGCGCCAGTGGATGCTGCTTCCCCAATTGTCTGCAGATCGCCTTTCTTGTTCCCTTCCGCTTTGACTTTGCCTTCTTCGCGGTCTACTGAGGAATTCGCATTCCCGTCCAGGCCGTCCATCCGCGCGCGGAAATCGCGCGTCACGCCATTCGGCAGAATGATCGAGTCGAATCGAACATACAATTCACCGCGGCCCTTGACGCGACCGGGTTTCTTGATTTGGGTCACGGTGCCGACCACGGAACTGCCTACCGGGATCGCAATCTTGCCGTTGACAACAACCGGAAACACGGATTCCAGGTACACCCGGTCGCCGACCAGCGAGTGCTTGGTGCTGACGCTATTGATCAGGCCCAGTGCGATTTTGCTGCCGGCGGTGACCGTATAGTCGGCGGACGGCCCGCCCTCCGCCTTGCCGAAGCCATCCGGAGCCGCCGCCGGAGCGGGCGCGGCGTCCTGGGCTGCCAGGGCCGCCGTGAGTAAAGCCGTTGTAAGGAACGCCCGTAGCCGCATGGCAGTCTCCTATAAGAAATTGTAGCCTAGCAAGTGGAACGTGCCCCAGTTGCAAAAAGTTGCGGATTAGGGAGAACTGGTCGCCAACCGGAGCCCGTGGGCCCCCTCCTGTTCCCCCACGCTGGCGGCTAGTTCCGGGTTCGGCGGCATTTTGTCGGGAAGCTGCAGATTAATCTGGTAAAGCCCTGCCCATCCAGGGGTTAGCCCGGCGTATAGGATCTGCCCGGCCGGTATGATCACGCCCCCGACGGTTACTCGCAGCGTATCCAGGTGCGCCATCAATCCGGGGTAGCGAGGAATCTCGCCCGGCGCCGGGTTCGGATGCGTCATCCCCAAACCGGTGGCATATACCACGATGACTTCGCCGGCCCGGGCCGGATGAGCGGGCGTGATGAGCGAGTAATCGGTATGCTGGGCAACCACATAGCCGTCCCCGGCGCGGAAAAAGTTCGGGACGGCATCCACCAGCGTGATCGTCACTTCCGGCCCGGTCACTCCCTGCCGGGCCACGCGCACCGTCACCGGCCCCGTTCGCAAGTTTCCGGGGATCAGAAAGTTAATCTGCCTGGGCCCGACGTAAAACAACGGCGCGACGTAGTTTGCGACGTAGAGCCGAACATCGGCAAGGGTGGTCGGGAGGCTTCCGGCGGCGGTGTTCTCGCTGGTGAGGCTTTCTTCCCACCACGCCAGATCGGTTCCAAACAGGCTGGCGATCGAATTGGGCGCCAGCGGCCCCGCCGCAAAATTCGCCCCGTTCACGATGGAATCCGCGGAGTACGCCGGTCCCGCCGCCCGCGCCGCGCCCGCGAAGAACACGGACAGCGCCAGACACACGTGCCACATTGCCGTTAGTTAGGTGCCCCGAGTCTGCGGATTCTCTCGAATTTTGCAGTCCCGCCCCCGTGTACACTGGGGTTTAGCCCCCCGCGCCCGACTTTTTGGGGGCGCCGTGCGTCTTGCACATAGGAGCCAGAGACTTGATCTTTCGGGCGGTCGAAGATGCCGACCTGATCCGCCAGGCATCGAAGGGCGCT
>DATGII010000187.1:0-88126 GCA_035295805.1 Bryobacteraceae bacterium
GCGCGGCCAAACACCTGGCGCCGGAAATCGGTGCTCAGGCGCGCGTCGGAGCCGGCGCGGGTCACGATCAAACCGCCGGAAATCGAGATCATGAGAGCCGGAATAACCGTGACCAGACCGTCGCCGATCGTCAGAACCGTATAGGTCTCGAGCGCTTTTTGAAAGTCCATTCCGTGCTGCAGAACCCCGATCAGGAAACCGGCCACGATATTGATGGCGGTGATCAGGATGCTGGCCACCGCGTCGCGCTGCGTAAAGCGCGAGGCGCCGTCCATCGCGCCGTAGAACTCGGCCTCGGTGGCCAGTACCTTGCGGCGCCGGCGTGCCTCGGACTCGTCGATCAGCCCCGCGTTCAGGTCCGAATCGATCGACATCTGCTTGCCCGGCAGCGCGTCCAAAGTGAAGCGCGCCGTGACCTCGGAAATACGCACCGCGCCGTGGTTAATCACCACGTATTGAATGGCGATCAGCACCAGGAAGATCACTGCCCCGATGATGTAGTTGCCTCCCACCACGAAACTGCCGAATGCGCCAATCACTTCTCCGGCCGCCCGTGTGCCGGTGTTCCCGTTGAGCAGGATGAGCCGCGAAGAAGAAATGTTCAGCGCCAGGCGGAACAGCGTCAGCAGCAGCAGGGTGGTGGGAAATGAGGTGAACTCGATCGGCTGGATGATATACAGCGCGACCATCATCACTGTCAATGACATCAGTATGTCGGAGACGATCAGCAGGTCGAGCACGAACTTGGGCAGCGGCGTGATGAGCGCGATCACGATGGCGAGAACGCCGAGCGGCAGCGACATTTCTCCCAGGGTGGCCCAGGGCAGCGACTCGATCCATTTTCTGGGAGGTGGAGCGAGAGCTTTGGCGGGACTCATGACCTGTAGCCGGCCGGCGTCATCGCGGCAGCCTCCCATGCATGAGCTTGAAGATGTAGGCCAGAATTTCGGCTACCGCCCGGTAGAGGTGCGGCGGAATCTCCTGGCCGACCTCCACCGATTGATACAGCACCTGTGCCAGCGGAGGATTTTCGATGATCGGAACCTGGTTTTCCACGGCGCGCTGCCGGATGCGCAGCGCCAGGTAGTTTTTTCCTTTCGCTACCACAAGTGGCGCCGCCATGGTCTCGATCACGTAGCGGATCGCAACCGCGAAGTGCGTGGGGTTGACCACCACGGCGGTGGCGGTGGGGACCTGCTTCATCATCTGGCGGCGCGAACTCTCGCGCTGCAACCGCCGGATACGCGATTTCATCTGCGGGTTGCCTTCGAGTTCTTTCAACTCCTCCCGAATCTCTTCCCGGGACATCCGCAGGTCGCGGCGGTAACGGCGCATCTGCCGGAACAGGTCGACGGCGCCGAAGACCACAAAGACCGCCGCGGCTTTCCAGAAGACATCCATCAGCGAAGCCGCCAGGAAACGCGCGCCCGTCTCCGCGCTGGCGAGCGGGAGCACCAGGAAGCCTTCCAGGCGGCTGCGCACGTCGCCGTAAACGGCGCCTAAAAAGAGGGGCAACAGGATCGCGGCTTCGATCAGCGCCGGCAGGTTCTGGCGCGGCAATTCGCGCAGCTTCGCCAGCGGATCGAGGCGCTTCAGGTCGGGAGCCAGTTTCTTGACACTGAGGCCGAAGCGGGTCGTGCCGAGCCGGACCAGCAGTGTCGCCGTCACCACCGCTATGCCCCCGATAACCAGCGGCATCAGATGCGTCCAGAACAGCTCCCACCCCAGCCGCGTCAGCGTTTGCGGCGAGAGGTCTCCCGCAAAAGCCAGTGCGAACCAATGCCGCGTCGTCTGCCGAAACGCCTGAAACCAGCGCGCTCCACCCAACCCCAGCACCAGCAGGAACACCAGAAACTGCAGCGCGGCCACGAACTCGCGCGCGGAGGGGAATTGCCCTTCCCGGCGCGCCTTCTCCAGCCGGCGCTGCGTGGGCGGCTCGGTCTTTCCAAATCGATCGGGCATCGCGTGTCATGGTGACAACAGTTGCCGCGCGGCTGCCCACGCCTGAGTGCTCAGCTCGCGCAGGAGGCGCGGGAAAAGCAGCGTTCCCCAGCCGAAGACCACCAGCGTGAGCAGCATCTTCAGCGGGAAAGCCAGCGCCAGTAATTGGAGCTGCGCGTTGACGCGGCCCACCAGCGCCAGCGCCACATCCACCATTACCAGCAGCGCTACTACCGGCAAGGCCAGCCGCAGTCCAACCGAGAACAGTTTGGCGCCCAGGCGAATCAGGACGGGAGCGGCCGCCGTCCCAAAGCCGTAGCTCCCGGGCGGCACCTGGTCGAGGCTCCAGGCGAACAGCCGCAGCACTTCCCGATCGAGCCCAGCCGCGAAGAACAACAGGCTGGCGCCGAGTTGAGCGAAGACCAGCAGCACGCCGGAATCGGCCTCCGTATTCGGGTCAATGGTTGAGGCGTACGCATAGCCCGCCTGCAGGCCGAGGATCTGCGCCGCCAGGACGAACGCTTCGAGAACCATGGCCGCCGCGACCCCGATCGCAACGCCCGTTGCCCCTTCGGCCAGGGCCCATCCCGCCAGGCGCGCCGGCGAAACCGCGGCCGGATCGATTGCCGGCCAGCGCGATGCCAGAGCCAGCGTCAGCCCCGCCGCCAGCGCGACCCGCGCCGGACCCGGCGCGGCGCTGAGACCCGGCAGCGGCACAAATACCAGCGCACCGCTGACGCGCGCCATCACCAGCGCGAAGCCGTAGACGGCCGTCAGAGAAAGCGTCAGGCTAGTGGGCATAGCGCGAAAAGTCTCCGAGCACCGCGATGGTGTACGCGATACTGCGCTCGAGCATCCACGGCAGCAGAAGCAGCAGGCCCAACAAGAAAACCACCAGCCGAGGGATGGTGCTGAAAGCCGCATCCTGCATAGACGTGGCGATCTGTACCAGGCTGATGACGATGCTGGCCGCGAAACCGATCGCCAGCAGCGGTGCCCCGAGCCAGAAAGTCGCCATCAGGGCCTGCCGGATGATCTGAACGGCCGCGTCCGGGGTCATAGGTCAGTAGAAGCTCCGCATGAGCGAGCCCACCACCAGGTTCCAGCCGTCCACCAGCACGAACAGCAGGATTTTAAATGGCGCCGAGATCATGATCGGCGGCAATTGCACCATGCCGATCGAGAGTGTGACCGAAGCCACCACCAGATCGATCACCAGAAACGGAAGGAAGAGCACCGCGCCGATCTGGAACCCCGTTTTCAGCTCGGAAAGAATGTAGGCCGGAATCAAGATCTTCAGATCGAGATCGGCGCGGCTCCGCGGCGCGGGCGCGTGCGCGATCTCGACAAACAGCCGAATGTCTTTTTCGCGCGCGAACCGCGCCAGAAACGTGCGCAATGGCTGGACACCCTTCTCGAAGGCCTGCTCGGGAGAGACCCGGCCGGATTCCATCGGCTCCCACCCCTGGTGATACATGTCGGCGACCACCGGCTGCATGATGATCAGAGCCAGAAACAGTGCCAGGCCGATCAATACCTGATTCGACGGCGTGGACTGGGTCCCCAACGCCTGCCGCAGGAAATGGAGCACCACCACGATCCGGAGAAACGGCGTGACGGACATCACGGCAGCCGGCAGCAGCGTCATCAAGGTGAGCAGAATGATGATCTGCAGCGGCACGCTCAGGCCCCCGTTGCCGGCCGATATGCCGAACAGAGACAGAGGAGTCGCGGCTAAAGCCGGCGCCGGCGCTATCGCGAAGATCAGGGCCGCGCCTTTCATGCAGCGGGTCCCCCGGCCAGTTCGCAAAAGCTCCGGTGGGCAACGACTGTGCAACCGGCCGGCGAGCAGGCGACGAGGAAAACCGCATCGCCGAGGCGGATCAGGTGTAGGGTGTGCTGCGGCCCCAAAGGAATGCGTTCGAGGCTCTCGACCAGACGGCGCCTCCCTCCGTAGGCGGCCGGAGCTGACCATCCCCGGCGCCGCAGCCACCACAACGAAAGCCCCAGCAAGGCCAGCACAACAACCACCGATGCCATTTGTCCGATCAGGTCCATCGCTGCCTTTCGCGCTTTCTGCCCGCCAAACCCGTTCTCGAACGTCGTTTACACCTCATCCCGAAAATCGGTAATCCGCACGCCGAGTGCATTTTCGATGACCACGATTTCGCCGGAGCCGCAAAACACGCCGCCGATATAAATGTCGATATTCTCGCCGGCCGAGCGCGAGGTCTGAATGATGCTGCCCTCCTGCAAATCGAGGACCTCGCGGGTCGTCAGCGCGCGGCGGTCGAGCTCGATTTCGATTTCCACGGGCACCTCGCCCAGCGGAGCAATTTCCTCCTGAGGAGTCATCGGCGGATTAACGGATCAAGTTGATAGTGTCCTGGCTCAATTGATCCTGCGCGGTGACTACTCGCGCATTGGCCTGATAGCCCCGCTGGTAGACGATCAGGTTGGTGAACTCATGCGCGATGTCGACGGTCGAAGCTTCCAGGGCGCCGCCCACGATCGAGCCGCGGCCGCCCGTACCCGGCGTGCCGACGGCCGGAATCGCGCTGCGAGCGCTGAGCGCGAAATTGTTGTCGCCGACCGCCAGCAGACTATCGGGATTGCGAATGCTGGCCAGTGCGAGTTGGGCCACCACGACCTGATCGCCGTTCGAATACTGGGCGAGAATGCCGCCGCCATTGGCTAGGCCCACACGGATCAACTGCGCGGCCCCCGAACCGTTCTGCGAGCTCGCCGAGAGGGCGGAAGGCTGCCCAAACTGCGTGATTCGTGCGATTCCCGCCGCCGTGTACGGATCCCAAATGAGGTGCTGGTCGCCGGCGCCGTCGGCAAATCCGGTGATATCGAATTCGACCGGGCTGTCGGCGGCCGGAACGGTCAGCCTGCCGCCGCTGTCGAATGTCAGCGCGCCATTGGTGATTTCAAACGGAGTTCCGGCGGTTCCTCCGCTGACTTCTTCGCCGGGGATTGTGATTCGGTAACTCCACTGGTTGACACCGGTCTTCTGGAAATTCAGCTTCAGCGAATGAGAACTGCCGAGACTGTCATAGACCGTCATGGGCGCCGAGGTGAACGAGGTAGCGTCGGCAACAGCCGTCGAGTCCAGGTTCATGTCGACTGAAAACCGGCTGGTGACGGTCGGGGTTTTGAGCGTGCCGACCGGCACGACGATGTTCCCGATCGCCCCCACCGTATCGACTTCCCGGGTCACCGGGTTAATGGCGGTCCACCCTTGCACGTGCAGTCCGGTATTTGTCAGAAGGTTGCCGTCCTTGTCGGTGAGGAAATTGCCTGCGCGGCTATAGACGGTCTTGCCGCCGTTATCCTTGAGCACAAAAAAGCCGTCACCCTGAATCGCTGCGTCGAGCAACCCGCCGCTGGTCTGCACCGACCCTTGGGTGAACTGGCGGAAGGTCAGCGGCTGCGCCGTGCCAAAACCCACCTGCGTTTCTCCCAGCCCGGATCCCATCGACTGCGTCACCAGATCGCGGAAACTCACCGTGCTGTTTTTAAAGCCGGGTGTGTTGAGGTTCGCCAGATTATTGCCTACCACATCTACCGCGGTAGCCATGGCGCTGAGCGCGGAAAGTGCGGATGAAAATGAGCCAGGCATATCGTTTCTCCTAAGATTGTTTTTCGGTCTGCGTCTTGGGCACGAGCTGATCCAGATCCTGGCGGATGGCCGCCAGATCCGTGCTCATCGTCATGCTCTGTTCGAGTTGCGTAAACTGGGCCAGTTGCGTCAGAAACTGGACCCCGTCGGCCGGATTGAGCGGATCCTGATTCTTGATTTGCGCCACCAGCAGCTGCAGAAACATGTTTTTACTGACCGTAGGATTAGCCACGGATTTTGGGGGACTCTCCGCGCCCGATGCCGCGGATGCCGAAGAACTGACGGTGGGTGTCATTGAGATCTCCTTATCGAAGCGATGTAAACAGCCATGAAAATTCCGGTAGCGGAGCCTCGGAGGGGTTTTCTGCGTCCGCCTGCGGCCCGCGCCGCGCGGGGGATTGCTGATCCTGCTGCTTGCCATGCCGCTGCCCTTGCTCACTTTGGGGACCGGGTCCGGCGGGAGCCGGTTCCGGTCCGAAACCATAGTGCTCGCTGCGCAGCGCGGCCGGATACCACGTTTCGGCGCGAATGCCGCTTTGTTCCAGGCGCGCTGATAGCGCCGGCAGCTCCCCGCGTAACGCCTCGGCTAACCGGGGATCGGGAGTGCGCACCGCTACCTCCACGGCGCCGCGGCGTTCGATGAGCCGCAGATTGACGCGTTGCTCTCCGCCATGAACTTGCAGACGGATATCGCGCGCGGCAAGGGCGGGCGCGGCCGGTTCATGGGGAGGCGCGACGGCGGGGTGCCGCGGTTCGGCGCCTGGTGCGGCCCGTTCCTGGCGCGTCGCTGAAGGCGTACTTTCGAGCGCCGCCGCCGCTTGCGGCGCGGGAAGAGGACTCTCCGAACGCCGCGGCTCTGAACGCGCTTGTTCCGAAGCGGCCGAGGGTCGCGCGACCGGGGGGGCAGTGAGCGGGGTGATGGGCCGGCTCTCCGGCTGCGGAGCGGCGGGATCGGTTCCCCTCACGCTCTCCATGCGACCCACAGCGGCCTGCCCCGGCGCCGACCTCGATGGCGGCGTCATGCCCGACTGCGGCATGGGTTCATTCCCGACTGGACGAAGGCGCGCCGCGAACGCGAGTTCGGCGGGGCGCGATGCCGCTCCTTCGTCGGCCTGCACCCCTGGGTTCCGATTCGGTCCGGACGGTACGGAAACCTCGGCCGGCGGCCGCTGAGACGGACGGCCCGGGGCGGGCAGATCGGCAGCCGGCAGATCGGTTTTAGACAGATCGGCCTTGGGTAGATCGGCGGCCGGTAGATCGGCCTTCGGCAGATCGGGGGCCGGTAGATCGACGGCGGGTAAATGGGCCGCCGGCAGATCGACCACGGGTAAATCGACAGTGACGTTCGAGGACGTGGATATGAGGGTTAGATCCGCTGAACGTTTGGGGTCTCGAGTCGGCGACGGAATCTCTGTGCCCGCCACGAGCTGATCGGAAACCGGCGCCGGGCCGCTGGAGAGTGATTGCAGGACCTCGCTTACGGGAGGTGTTGGCGAAGATGCCCTCGCGAGTGGAATGGTGGCCGGCGTATCCGATTGCAGCGAAAGCACGGCAGGATCCACCGGGAGCGAAGGCGCCTCGGACATGCTCAATTCCGCCGCCAGAGCGCGGCCGGTCGCGGCCGGCGGCACGGCCTGCGCGGGGCCCGCCTCGCGAAGCGGCGGCGCGAGTGCCGCAGTCGCCCGCTCGTGATTTGGAAGCGGGCTGTCGATGGCCTGAGTTGTATCGGAAGCAGGCGCCGACAACGGGAGCCGGGCCAGTTCCGCCGGTATGGGGATTACCGCGGGAGCTACCGCGTCTGTCGTCGCATCCTCCCGTTTTTTTCCCGGCTCCGGACCCGGCTCGGTATCCGCTTCGAGCAGATCACCGAGCAGCGCGGGGAATAGGGCTGCCAGCGATAGCTCCGGAGGTTCGCCGGCCTGCGCAGCTTTTGCCGGAACGTAGCCGCCGGTCCCGAAAACGTCTCCGGTGCCGGAAGAAGGAAGCGTTGCAACGGCGTTCACGCCGCGTCTTTTGCAGATGGAGGACCAGTCGCGAGGACTTCGCGTTTTCAATCCGAAAGTGGCGCGGCGCGCGCCAGAAAAATGCCACGAGGACGCGGCGGCGGCAAGCGCTTGCCGCCCGGGGATTGCCTGCTAATGTGCTCTTCGGCGGAGCCGCCAGGAATTTAATAGGTTTACCTCTTTTTATATTTTGGTATCTTCCGTGCATTCATTACCGCGTCATGGATCCCTTGACCGCACTTGTCGCCAGCGGCCTCCGCTCCCGGATGGAGTCGCTCGAATTATTAGCCAACAACATTGCCAACGCCGGTACCGGGGGCTATAAAGCGGACCGCGAGTTCTATAGCCTGTATGCGGCGCCCGAAGCCGCCAATCCGCTGGCGCTCGCGACTATGCCCCTGATTGACCGGCCGTGGACCGATTTTTCGCAAGGTGCGCTGCGGCAGACGGGCAACTCGCTGGACGTGGCAATCGCGGGGAAGGGCTTCTTCGCGGCGAACGCGCCGGCCGGGCCTCTCTATACCAGGAACGGCAGTTTTCATGTCACGCCCGCCGGAACTCTGGTCACGCCGGAGGGTTATCCGGTTCGCGATACGGCCGGGGCGTCCCTGAAGATCTCCCCGGCGCGACCTTTGGAAATCGCGAGCGATGGAACCGTGCGCCAGGACGGCCAAGTCATCGGCCAGCTGGAGATTGCCGATTTCACCAGCACGGCGGGATTGGCCAAGCACGGGAATAATTACTTTCGCGCCGCCCAGCCGCCGGCGCGGTCCACTACGTCGCCCGAGACCGCGATCCGGCAAGGCCACCTGGAGGACTCCAATACCGGCAGCGCCGAAGCGGCCGTGCGGCTGATCGGCATCATGCGCCAGTTCGAAATGCTGCAAAAGGCGGTATCGCTGGGCGCGGACATGAATCAGCGCGCCATCCAGGAAGTCGCGCGCGTCGGCTCATGAGGCACAAAAAGAGGACCGCAGGAGGAAACGAGAAACATGATACGCGCACTCTATAGCGCCGCCAGCGGGATGACGGCGCAGCAAACCAACGTCGACAACATTGCACACAATCTCGCCAATGCCAATACCAGCGGCTATAAGCAGCGGCGCGCCCAGTTTCAAGACTTGCTCTATCAGACGGTGGTGCAGCCGGGGGCGGCCGCCGGCCAGCAGACCGTCGTGCCGACCGGTTTGCAGCTGGGCCTGGGAACCCGCACGGCGTCCAACGAGATTATCTTTACGCAAGGCGATTTTTCGCAGACCAACAACCCTCTGGATCTGGTGATCCAAGGCAAAGGGTTCTTCCAGGTGCGGCGGCCATCGGGCGAGCTGGCCTATACGCGGGCCGGCTCGTTTCATCTGGATCGCGACGGCAATATCGTCACGTCCACCGGCGATCCGCTCGAGCCGCAGATAACGCTGCCCCCGGACGCCCAGCAGATCACCATCGGCCAGGACGGCACGGTCAGTTTTACGCAGCCGGGCCAGACGGCTTCGCAGCAGGCCGGCCAGATCCAGCTGGCGAATTTTCCCAATCCCGCGGGGCTGGACAGCCTCGGCGGAAATCTATACAGCCCTACCGACGCTTCGGGTGATCCCATCGTCGGCAACCCGGGAGGTCAGGAAGGCATGGGCGCGATTCTGCAGGGATACATCGAGCAATCGAATGTCTCGGTGGTCGAGGAGTTCATCAACCTGATCGTGGCGCAACGCGGTTACGAGGCCAATTCCAAGGTGGTGCAGGCCGCGGACAACATGTACCAGCAGGTCAACAATCTGGTGCGGTGATGGTGCCGATTCCGGTGGTTCTGGCGGCGTGTCTGGTAGTCTCGGCCACCTCGGACCGCGTGCGTGCGGGCGATCTGGCGGCGGCCGGCCCGGCCTTCGCGGCCCTCGACCCGGACACGGTGATCGGCTGGGCTCCGGCGCCGGGCGTGCAGCGTGTTTTTTCAGCGGCCGAATTGCGCCGCGTGGCGGCGCGCCTCGGCGCACCGGAGCAGCCGCAGGCCGATCTTTGCATCGAACGGCAGTCGGCGCCGCTCGATCCGGCGCGCCTCCTCGCCGCGCTGCAAGCGCTAGTCCCCGAGGCCGTCCTCACGCTCATCGATTACAGCCGCGTAGCCGCGCCCGAAGGAGAGCTGATGTTTTCCCGAGCCGGCTTGCGCCGTGTCGCGGGGGGCGCCTATATCTGGCGTGGCTCGGTGCGTTACGCGGGCGCGCGGCGGTTTTTTGTGTGGGCGAAAATTACGGCCCGCTCGAAGGAGCCGGTGGTTGTGGCAGCGGCGGATCTCAGACCTGGACGGCCGATCGAACCGGCGCAAGTCCGGCTCGAAGTGCGCCCTGAACTGTTGGACGCGGCGGCATTGCGCTCGCTCGATGACGCGATCGGAAAATGGCCGCGGCGTGCGATCCGTGCGGGTGCCGTGGTGGCCCCACTGTCGCTCGGGCCCGCACCGCAAGTCTCTCGCGGCGACACGGTGAGAGTCGACGTATGGAGCGGGACCGCGCACTTGCGGATGGACGCGCGCGCTGAAGGCGCAGCGGCGCTTGGCGAGCCGGTCCCGGTGCGCAACCCAGTTACTCGGAAACGATTCCTGGCGCGTGTCGAGGGCCAGGGGCGGGTCTCAGTCGGCTCCTCGTCTGGCCCGGCAGAGCCGATGGGTCCAGCCGGCAAGGAGCGTCCATGAGCCGCCCGATTCTGATCCTGTTGTGCGTTGCGCTGGCGCTCGGCGCAAGGAGCAAGGATAAACCCGAGCCGGGCGCCTCGCTCGACCGGTATGTGGCCGAAGCCTCGGCGCGCTCGGCCGCTCCCCCTCCCGGTTCGCCGGGATCAATCTGGTCGCCGGGATCGCGGCTGGCGGACGCGGCACGCGACCTGCGCGCCAGTCAAGTGGATGACATTCTCACCATCCTGGTGGTTGAGAAAGCCTCCGCTGTGGCGTCGGGCACCACCAAGACCTCGCGTGCCTCCAGCACCAAGAACTCGGTCACCGCTCTGGCCGGGCTGACACGCGCCACCGGGCCCTGGGCCAACCTGGCCGGTGTGACGGGCGCCACCCAGCTTTCCGGCGACGGCACGACGAGCCGCGGCTTGACGCTGAACACGACCTTGACAGCGCGGGTCGTGGCTGTTTTGCCCAACGGAGCCATGCTCGTTGAATCTTTCAAGGACATCTCGATCAACTCCGAGCGCCAGACCGTCTCGGTGCGGGGCGTGGTGCGTCCGGCCGATATCGGACCGGGCAACACCGTGCTCTCCGACCGCGTGGCGCAACTGGAAGTACGGGTGAACGGCAAAGGCGTGGTGGGCGATGCAGTGCGCAGGCCGTTCTTTCTTTACCGTTTGCTGCTGGGATTGCTGCCCTTTTGAGCTATGACGCGGATTCTGAGCTGTTTGCTGATCGCTCTGCTGGCGGCTGCCGATGCCGCGGCCGTGCGCCTGAAAGAACTGGTTTCCATCGAAGGCGTGCGCGACAACCAGCTGGTGGCGTATGGCCTGGTGGTGGGCCTGGCCGGCACGGGAGATCGCAAGCAAACCATGTTCTCGGCGCAGAGTTTGACCAACCTGCTCGAGCGCATGGGCATTTCGGTTCCCCCCACTTCCATTCAGGTGCGAAATACCGCGGCAGTCATGGTCACCGCGACCCTGCCCGCGTTTGCGCAGCCCGGCATGCGCATTGATGTCACGGAAGCCGCGGTGGGCGATGCCGCCAGCCTGCAAGGTGGAATCCTGCTGCTGACATCGCTGCGCGGCGCCGACGGCCAGGTCTATGCGGTGGCGCAGGGTCCGGTGGTGACCGGAGGGTTCGCGGCAAGCCGCGGCGGCGCCGGCCAGAGTGTCAACCACCCCACGGTCGGTCGCACCCCGGAAGGCGCGATCGTCGAGCGCGCGGCGCCTGCTCCGCCGCTGCAATCGCCGGTCCGCCTGCAGTTGCGCCAGGCGGACTTCACCACTTCGGCGCGCATTGTCGAGGCAATCAACCAACGATTCGGCGCCCGGCCGGCCCTCGCCGAGAACTCGGGGCTGATCCGCGTCGCCATCTCCCCCGAGTACGCCGGCCGTCCCACCGAGTTCATCGCTGAATTGGAGCGGCTGTCGATCGAGGCCGACCGGTTGCGGCGCGTGGTGATCAACGAGCGCACCGGCACGATTGTGTTGGGTAAGGACCTGCGCATCTCCCCGGTCGCCATCCTGCAAGGTAATCTGAGCGTGGAGATTCAGACGCGCCTGGAAGTCTCGCAGCCGGCGCCGCTCGGGCAAGGAACCACGCAGGTGGTGCCGCAAACCGAGGTGAGCGCGAAAGAAGAGAAGGCGCGCAATCTTCTCCTCCGGGACGGTGCCACCGTGGAGGATCTGGTGCGGGGGCTGGCCGCCATCGGCTCGACACCCCGCGATGTAATTGCGATTCTGCAAAACCTGCACCGCGCCGGAGCGTTGGACGCGGAAATCGAGGTAATCTGACCGATGCCGGATCTCATCTTGCCTCCGGTAACACAGCTGGTCACGGAGCCGGCCGCGCCGCGGTCTGGAACTGAGGCGGCCCGAGCGCAGGATGCCGCGCAGCAGTTCGAGGCACTGCTACTGGCACAGATGCTGCGCAGCGTGCGCGAAAGCGGCAGTGGTTTCGGAAACAAAGAGCAATCGGGGGACTGCGCGATCGATTTCGCCGAACAGCAATTCGCCCGCGTACTGGCCCAGCAGGGCGGCGTGGGATTGGCCCGTCTGATTGCCGCCGGCCTCGAACGCAAACCCGCGGCCGGCGCCCCCGAGCCGGCAGCCTCAACGCTCCCGCCTGCAACCTCGTCTGCCCGCCCCGCGCGTTAATCAGACGCTCCACGCGTGAGATTTGATGGCGGCCAACTCTGCCTCTACCGCCCAGGCACTCCCGGCGGTTGCCAACTCGGGAGCCATGCGCGCTTGTTCCCATCCTTCGGCCAGCGTTGAGAGCAGCCCCAGCACTTCCGCCAGTTGTGCGTCACTCTGCTCGAAATTGGCTTGCAGCAGCCGGTTCAGCAGGTAATCGTAGAGCCCTGCGAGGCGGGCGCTGAGGTCCCCGCCCCGGGAGTGGTCGAGTGAGGCATTTAACTCAATTACAATGCCGCAGGCTTTCGATATCGCACGAGATCGCGCCGCGATCTCTCCCTCTTTTAAAGCCCGGCGCGCTTCCCGCACCGCCGCAATCGCGGCCCGATAGAGCAGCCGCACCAGTTCCAGCGGCTCCGCAGAGAGGACCCGCTCCTCCAGGTACGCCTCCTGAACGCTCTTCCACATTGCGTTCGCCCGCCTCCTTCGTCTTGTCCAACCTGCTCTTGCCGCCCCTGCGGAAACCGTTCTTGCCCGCTCGGCCCCGAAGACCCGCGCCGCTTACACTTCCGGCGATCGCAGATCCTCGGCAAGCCGCAAGACGTATTCCGGCGGCACCTGTGTCACGATCTCCTGGGTTTGCCGGTTGACCACTCGAATTACCATCCGGTGCGCCTGGCGGTCCAAATGAAACAGCAGTTCGTTCTGTTGGCCGAACATTTCGGCGGCGTTCAAAGCCTTTACCGCCTGAATCACTTGACGCTGTTCGGCCGGTTGTTCCACAGGAGCCACGGGCGCCGTCCCCGTCAGGGGCTGGACCAGCCGGTTAATTCCACTCGTATCCATAACGGCTCCTTCGAAGGGATCGCCGGCTGTCCGGCCGGTTCCTTCCTCACCCCACCTCATCGGTTGCGCCCAGACATTCTTGAAATACGCGGTAAGCGGCTCATTCAAAATTCTTCGCCGCCAGTCGAAAAGATCCACAGAGACGGTGACCAAGTGCCCGGCAGCGTGTCCATGATCGGTTTATCACCGGATGAGCTCCCCTGGATACGCCGGCTCCTCTGCCTGTTGCGCCATCCCGATCCGTCCGTTGCCGAACTCACCCGCGAGGCTCTCCTTTACCTCTCGGCCACCCCCGAAACCAGCGGTCCGCGACGTGCCCCGGACCCGACCCTGGCCCCAAAAGCGACGTGGTAAATTGCGGGAAGTGGACGCCCGGACGCTCTACCAGGTGCTAAGCCAAACATCCGACCGCTACGGCGATGCGCCCGCGCTACGCCAACCCGCCTCCGCGGGCGCCTGGGTCACGTATTCCTGGAATCAGTACCGGCGTGCCGCCGAAGAGATCGCCGCCGGACTCCGCATGCTCGGCCTCGGCCGCGGCGCCGTCGTAGCGCTGGATTCGGAAACGCGCCTCGAATTCTATCTGGCGGACATGGGAATCCTCGCCAACGGTGGCATCGCGGCTGCGCTCTACCCGACATACCCCGCCTCCGAGCTGAAAACCACGCTCGCCGAAATCGGAGCGCAAGCCGCCTTTGCCGAAGACCCCAAAACGTGGCAGGCTTTGCGCGACGCTCCGGTCCGGCATTGGATTCTGCTCACCGGCGCGGCGGATGGAACCCTTACCTTGGACGGCCTTCGCGAGATGGGGCGCGCCGCGCTCGACCGCGATCCGAGTCTCGCCGACGCAATCCGCGGCGCCGCCCGGCCCGCCGATCCCGCCTTGCTGTATCTGACTTCCGGCGCCACCGGGGAGCCCAAGAAAGCGCTGGTGACGCATCAAGCCGTGGTAGCCAACCTCGAGATGGGGCGGACCACGCTTCCGCTCGGCCCGCACGACCGGACCATTGCCTTTCTTCCCTCCGCGCACATCGCCCAGCGCGTTGTGATGGAATTTTTCCCGGTACGCTGCGGCATGCCCGTGACCTTTTCGGAAAGCTTGTTAAAGTTACCGCAGGAAATCCGCGCCGTGCGTCCCACCATCCTGCTGGCGCCGCCGCGCCTGTGGGAGCGGATTTATGCCAGCATATGCACGGAATTGAAGAAGAGACCGGCCGCCGTCCGCAAAGCGTTCTATAGCGGACTGGCTCTGGCTTTGGCGGCAGCCCGATACCGGCGGCAAGGCCAAACCGTTCCCGCGCGCATCCGGGTTCCGCTGGCGGTTGCCGATCGCCTCTTGTTCCGCGCCGTCCGCGCGCGTTTTGGCGGCCGCCTGCGCATCGCCGCCTCCGGCGCGGCGCCGCTCGGCAAGGAACTCGCCGAGTTCTATGAGGCGATCGGCCTGCCCCTCATCGAAGGCTATGGCCTCACCGAAGGCGGCGTGGTCACGATGAACCCGCTCGATGCTCCGCAGCCGGGAAGCATTGGCAAGCCTCTGCCTGGCGTCGAAGTGCGGCTCGCCGACGACGGCGAGCTGCTGGTAAAGAGTCCATCTCTGTTCTCCGGGTATCTGCAAGACCCCGAAGCAACCGCGGAAGTCCTCTCCGACGGCTGGTTGCGAACGGGAGATCTCGCCTTGGTCGATGACCGCGGCTATCTCTTCATCACGGGCCGCAAGAAAGAGCTGATCGTTTCATCCACCGGCAAGAAGATCTTTCCCGCCCGCGTCGAGAGCCTCTTCAAGATGGAGCCGATTATCAGCCAGGTCCTTCTGATCGGTGACCGGCGGCCGTATCTTACCGCTCTGATCACCATCAATGTCCCGGCCGCGGCCGAGCTCAAGGGAATGGGCGAATGGCGCCAACAACCCGTAGAAATCATCGCGCAGGCGCCGCCTGTGCTGGACGAGGTGCAGAAGACCGTGGCGCGCGTCAATCGGCGTTTGGCGCCTTTCGAGCAGATCCGCAGATACCACGTGCTCGGCCGCGATTTCTCCCTCGAGCGCGGCGAACTCACCGCTACGATGAAAGTGCGCCGCGCCCAAGCCCTGGAGAATTTCAAGGATAGCGTCTCCGAATTGTACGCCGGCCGGGAATAAACCTCCGCATGAATTCCTCTTCATCCGGAAACGGCGCCGCCGGCGCTCCCGTATCAAATAGCAGGGAGGCCGCCGCTGCGGACCTCCCGCGGAGGAATCGTCATGCGGATCACGAAATTTTCAATCTGGATTTTGGCGCTGGGCGCACTGGCCTTTTCCGGAGCCGCCCAGGCACAGAATCGATACGACGACCGGCGGGATTTGCGCGGCGACTATCGGGATGTCCAGCGCGATTACGCACAGCTCGACCGCCTGCGTGCCGATATCGCCCGTGATCGGTACCAGCTCGATCAGGCCCGCCGTTACGGCGATCGTTATACCGCTCGGCGGATCGAACACGATTTGCACCGCGATGAGCGCGCGCTCCACGCCCTGGAGCATGATATCCGGCACGATCGTCACGATATCCGCCGCGACGAACGCGATCTCTATCGCGACGGCTACTATCGCTGATTCGTGTCCGGCGGCGCGCTCCGCACAAAAGCTCTGCTAAGATAGATCAAGTTATGGCAATCCCGAATATTAAGCGGTTCCGGCCTTTCTGCCCCACCTGCAACGATAACTTCACCCTGATGGCAGTGCTGCCGAAAGACGCCAATGTCGATAAGTATCTGGCGGACGCAGTAGCCCGCCACGATCACAAGGCGTTCCAGGAATCCAAGGTCCTGCACTTCAAGGTGCGCGTCGGACAACAGAAGCAGAAGAAAGCAAAGTAGTTGGGTCGCCGGTGGCGGCCATTTGTTTTCCTGGCCCGGCCGCCGGCCGACATCCTCACAAACGCGCCTGCAGCGTCCGCAGGGCGCGCTGTCCTTCCTGCGCGACGTCTCCGTCAGTGTCGTTGGCCACCTTTTGCAAGTGGGCCACGCTTTCTTTGTCTCCGCTGCGCGCCAGCACGCGCGCCAGCCCGATCTTCTCGTCCTTCGTTCCGTTATCCATCGGCGTGTAGAGAGCCGCGCGGACCTTCTCGTCGCGCGCCAACTCAATCAGATAGGCCTGCGCCACGTCCCGGAACGAGGCCGAGTCCAGCGTATTGATGAGGTACGTGAGCGGGCTGAACTCGCCTGTATCCACCTTCCCCAGCATCACCTGGCCGAATGCAAGCCCCAGGCGCGCCGGGGTTTTGCCTTCGTCCTGCCACGCTTTTTCCAGCATCGGCAGATCCGCCGGGTTGCGCAGCCGCGCATATCCCTCCGCCGCCGCCGCCCGCATCTTGTCGTCTTTATCCGTCAGGTATCGCGCGTATACATTCCGGCTGCTCTCATCGGGCAGCATGGCGATCGCGGTCAGCGCCGCGCGCCGCACCTTCGCATCGCGCGTTCGGTTCAGCGCATCGGTCAGATCCGGCAGCGCCTCTTTGTTCTGCAGTAATCCCGTGGTCTCGATGGCCGCTTGCTGCACCTTCGGATCCAGGTCGCGCAGCAGAAAGCTGATCCGCGGCGCGGCCGATTGATCCCGAATCTTCTGCAGCGCATTCAGCGATTCGTAAATCACCGCCGAGTCCTTGGTGTGGATCGCTTCCAGCAAATCGGGAACCGCGTCTTTGCCGCGCAGAATCCCAATCGCCCGCGCGGCATTCGCCCGCGCTTCCAAACTGCCGCCGCCGCGCGCCAGTTTCCCGAGCGCGGCGACCACTTCCGGCCGCGCCGTTACATAGGGATCCACCACCTGGTCGTTCGTATCGGTAAACTTCGCCTTGATGCTCGTGCCGACCCGCTTCAGCGAAGCGCCTATCCCGGTCTGCACGTAACCCGGTAAATAAAAATTCACGAGTCCGTCGGTGGCACGGATCTGCACTTCCGGATCGTTGTCCTGCGTGGCCACAATCAACGGATCGAGGCTGCGTTGCGTGCCGATTTCGGTGATCGCTTTCACCGCTTCAATGCGGATGTCCGGATCCGGGTTCTTCAACAGCTCCTGCAGTTGCGGAATTGCATTGGAGCCTGCCTTGGCTATCTCGCGAACGTCTTTGGGACGCACATCGGCAGCGGTGAGAACTGCCGCGGAAACACACGTGAGCACGATCACTGGTTTGAAGTGCATATCTTTACTTTACGCCCGTCGCGCGACTCTACACCCGTGGCGCCTGTCGACGGCCTGCGCCGCCGCGACGCCTCCCGGCTTACCGCACGAACTCGACTTCGACTCGCTTGGGAATGAGCCCCGCCTCGAAACCGAGATCCAGCAGCTTCTGCGCTGCTTGCGGCACGATGTCGCCGCCATCAACGGTGAAGTGATTGACGTACATGCCGACGAATTTTTCCGCCAGGCGAGCCTCCATGTCACGGGCGAACTGCATGGCGTATTGCAAAGCTTCATCGTGATTGTCCAGCGCGTATTGAATGCTGTCGCGCAGCAGCCGGCAGCACTCGCTCTGAATCTCCGGGTCCAACGAGCGCAGCAGCACGTTGCCGCCCAGCGGCAGCGGCAGCCCGTATGTCGTCTTGAACCAGCGCCCCAGGTCCACGATGCGATGAAATCCCTCTTTGTCGAAGGTCAGCTGCGCCTCATGAATGATCAGCCCCGCATCCACCGTCCGCTCGCGCACCGCGTGCGTGATTTCATCGAAGCGCGTCACCACCGGCTCAAAATCCGGCTGGTACAGCTTGCAGGCCAGGTACGCCGTGGTCATCGTTCCCGGGATCGCGACCCGCTTTCCCTTCAGTTCTTCGGGTTCCAGGGGGCGCGTGGAAATGATCATCGGCCCGTAGCCGTCGCCTATACTGGAACCGCTGGCCATCAGGACATATTTGTCCGCCACATAAGGATAGGCGTGGTAAGAAATGGCACTCAGCCCGTACAGCCCCTCCATGGCTTTCCGGTTCAAGGTCTCGATGTCTTCAAGCACATGCCGGAAGGCCACTTTCGCCGAGCGAACTTTCTTCGTGGCCAAGCCATAGAACATGAAAGCGTCGTCGGAATCCGGACTATGAGCCGCAACAATTTCCTGGGGGGCGACCGAGGTCATAAGTTGGAATACACTTCAGTGTACATCACGGCGGGACGAAACATGCTCAAGAATACGAAAAGGCGGCCCACCATCCCGGGTCGCGAGCTTGGGAATCTCTGGGCGCGGTCATCCGTTCCGCGCATAATGCGCGGGTGCCAGGGCTCAAGGTCGCTGGCAAATCCGACCGTTCAGCACTCCCGTTACTGCCTGCTCGCTTACCGGAGGTGAAGCCGCCCTTCAGACTGGCCCGGCTCTATCTGTCACCTCCTGCCGGCTTCAAACAACCGGCGCGGAACCGATTCCACCTTCAGTCTTACTCCACCCTCCGCTCCTTGTCAATGGTTCCGCGGGTACCGTTTCGCACTTAGGTTTCCGCTAAGTGGAATTCAGGAGCCTGTTAGCTGATATGGCGCTGACAATAAATCTTGCACCCTGCAGCGCAACACCGGAGAGGCGGCCTGAGGAGAACCACCAGTACTCTTTGAGGCCGGCCCGCTCTCCGCCCAAACGCTTTCCGCAACCCCCGGGAACTTTCCGGGTTTATACCGAAATGCAACATATCAGGCGGCTTCGTCCAAAAATTTCCGGCGCATCGTATCCTAAAAAAATGGAACGTAAATCCAGGGTCGCCCCATCCACACTATCGTGAGCGGAAAATATATCGCGTGCTTGGCGCTGCTTGCGGCGGTGGCAGCCGTCGGCCCCGCGGCGGGTCAAACCTGGGACACGACCGGCAACGGCCATTTGAACGGTGCCTATTATTTTCGTCAGGTAGCGTGGTTGGGCCAAGCCGATAACATCAACGATCTTACTGACGCCGCCGCGTTGTATGGCACCATTGTCTTCGACGGCCAAGGGCACTATACGCTTCAGGGCGCGCAATTTATCAGCCTTCAGAACGGCGGGCCCTCTGCGTACACGTTCTCGCAGCCGGGCACCTATTCGCTCGCCGCCAGTGGCTATGGCTTCATGAACAGCTTTCTTTTCAACAATGACACGCTCAATCTGTTGGTTGCTAATGGTGTAATCATCGGCAGCAGCACCGACAACGCCAACGGCTACAATGACCTGTTGATCGCCGCCCCGGTGCCCTCCAATGCCAACTTGCAGGGGACTTATTCGGTAATCGGCGTGGACTCTCCTCCCCTCGTGCAAGGATCCGTCGCCGCCACGCGCGCCTATAGCTTTTCTATGAATGCTGACGGCAACGGCGGCATCGGAAACGTGCAGCCCACCGGCTACTTCGCCGGCTCCGGATCAACGCTGGTAAAACAAGGCAGTATCTCCGGAATCCGCTATCACATGAGCAACGGCGCGGCGGTGGTCCAGTTCGCGGGCGAGTTGAACTCCGGTAATGTCACGGCTAACCTGATGTCCGGGCAAAAATATTTATATTCTTCCCCCGATGGCAATTTCATTTTCGGCGGCTCGCCGTTCGGTTGGGACATGATCCTCGGTGTGCGCCAGAATTCCGGCCAGGCAGTCAATTTCAGCGGTCTCTATAACATTGGCGCTTTCACGCAGGATGATTCGCCCGCCGCCTCGGCCGGTTACGTCAACCTGAGCAGCGGTTACGGCTCTCTCGATGTCCTATCGAATGGCGTGATTCTCGGCCATCAGCGCGTGCTGCTGGTCGCGCCTACCAGCGGCGGCCCTTACGATTACACATTCTCCGATGCCATCTCGCAAAGCTCGGGCGTCTACACCGACTCATTTACTCAATATGCTTTCGGCGGAGGCGGCGTATTCGGCATCGGCTTTTTCAAGAATCCGAGCCTCGGAGTCGAGGTTCTGGTGCAACAGCCTCAGCCGGCCGGACAAGGTGTTTATATTTATCCAACTGGTGTCGTGAACGCCGGCAGCCTCGCGCCCTTCACGGCCAGTTGGGCGCCGGGCGAACTGGTCTCGATTTTCGGCACCAATCTCTCCTCCAAGACCCAGACCGATGGCACGTTGCCCACCACGTTGGCTGGCGTTCAGGTTCTGGTAAACGGAAGTCCGGCACCCATTTACTTTGTCTCGCCCGGGCAAATCAACGCGGTAATTCCGCTCAGCATCACTTCCGCGACCGCCACTATTCAGGTGACGAACAGCGCGGGCGCATCCAACACCGTCGCCAACTACATCGGCCAGACGGCGCCCGGCGTCTTTAACAGTCTGACTCTGCCCGCGGTTCAGCACGCCGACTACACTATGGTGACGCCCACCAGTCCCGCCCACCCGGGCGAGACTCTGTTGGTCTATCTCACCGGCGTGGGCGCTGTCGATTCTTCCGGGAACGCTACCGCGAAGTTCACCGCTTCCATCGGCGGACAGTCTGCCGTGGTGGGCTTCGCTGGTACGCAGTCCACGGTCGGAGGCGGCTATCAAATCAATCTGATTGTGCCGAGCGGCGTCACGGCGGGTAACGTCTACCTGGACATTTCGGGACCCGACGCCTACAATTCCGAGGCTGTGATTCCCATTGGTACCGCCGCCGCCGTCGCTACGCCACAAGCCATGCAAAGGGCCCGAGGCCGGCTCACCATTCCGCAGACTTCGCATCGCCGCCAGCCCTTGCCGCAGTAGCGCCTGATACTGCCGAAGGTTAGCGAAAAAACTGGCGATTCACCTGACGCACCGCGGCGCGCGTAACAGCTATTCTGTAGATCGTGCGCCTTGTCTTCGCAGCGCTCCTCGCGGTCCTACCTGCTCTACCGCAGACCTGGGACACCACCGGCAACGCGCTGTTGACCGGCGCCTATAACTTCCGCCAGGTCGTCTGGCAGGCAGGCGATAGCTCCGGCAATCTTGCGCGCGCGGTTTCGATTTCCGGCACGATCACCTTCGACGGAAACGGCAACTACTCGCTCGCCAACCTCCACACCGCCGATACGGCCTCCGCGAGCCCTTCCGCACCCGCGGCAACCGGCGCCTATTCGATCGCGGCCAGCGGCTACGGCTTTCTCTCCAGCCCGCTGTTCGCTGGCGATCAGGTCTTCGGTTTGGTGGCCCAAGGTATCTTCATCGGCAGCAGCACCGAAAATCGTGCCGGCCATAACGACCTCTTTATCGCCGCGCGCGCGGCGACGCCTGTGTTTCAGGGCGCCTACACTCTGGCCGGAATCGACTTCCCCACGGCCAGCATTTTCGATGTACGCGATAGTCTGATCCAGCTCAGTCCTGATGGCACCGGCAACGCGTCGGGTTATGTGACGGCGACCGGCCTCGCCCCGATTAACCAATACTTCTCCGGTCTGAAGTATTCGGCCAACAACGGCATCGCCACCTTGGATTTCGGCGGTGCCATCTCATCTTCCAACCTGATCGCCGGCGCCAAAACGCTGTACCTTTCGCCCGATGGAAATTTCGTGTTTGGCGGTTCCCTCACCGGCTGGGACATGCTGGTCGGCGTGCGCCCCGCCGGATTACCGAAGTTTTCCGGCTTGTATTACCAAGCGGGTGTGGACGAGGACAACAGTCAGGTTCAGCCGGCTACCCCGCAACACCCGGCCACCGGTTCCGCCGCGCTCGACACCTGGTATGGCGCGTTCACCGCGCTTTCCGGAGGGCAGATCCTCGGCCACCAGCGCATGCTTTCCGCAAATAATGGAAAAGCCGTTCATTCCACGTATGCCGCTTCGTACGCGATCAACTCGACCGGCGCCGACGACTCCAACAACCTCCAACACTACTTCTTTGGCGCCGGCGGCGCGATCCGCATCGGCCTTGGCAACAACCCGCTGCTGGGAATCAGCGTCGCGCTCGCCGCTCCGGCTTTGAAAAACTCCGGCGTCTTCCTCGATCCCACCCGCATCACGAATGCGGCCAGTTCCGCACCGTTCACCGCCGGCATCGCGCCGGGTGAGCTGATTACTCTTTACGGAACCAACCTCGCCGCCGCCGCTCAATACGACCCCACCTTTCCCGGCAACATCGCCGGCGTTCAGGTGAGGATCAACAATCGTCCCGCGCCGCTGATTTTCGCGAGCCCGACGCAGCTCTCGGCGCTGGTGCCCTTCGCCACTGCGGAAGCCATTGCCTCCATCCAGGTGATCAACAACGGAACGCCTTCGAACACCGTGACCGCTTTCGTGAACCAGACCGCGCCCGGTGTTTACACCGTGCCTTCAGGCGGCCTCGGCTATGCCGCCGCCCTTCACGGCGATTATTCTCTGGTCACGCCTACGAGCCCTGCGCAACCGGGCGAAGTCGTGCAGGTGTTTGTGACGGGCCTGGGTGCCGTCAACCCGCCGGTGACCGATGCCGCGCCCGGCCCGGGTAATCCGTTTAGCTGGGCTACGAACCCGATCACGGCCTCGATTGGCGGCGCGCCGGCCACGGTTCAATTCGATGGTCTGGCGCCGCAGTTGAGCGGCCTCTATCAGATCAACGTGCAGGTACCAACCGGTCTGAGCGACGGCAGCGTTTATCTCAGCATTTCGGGCCCGGATGCCGCCAGTTCCGAAGCGCTCCTTCCGGTCGCATCCCCTTAAAAACCGGCGGCGGCCGCGACCTTTTCTTCTAGATTCCGCCGCCGTCTGTCAGTTGCACGTTCCCGGCGTTCCCGCTCGCCAGCTTTGCGACCGCCGCTTCCAGCAACTCGACGTCGTCTTCGAACTCTGCGCGATCCAGTGCGATCACCTGGTCTGCCGGCAAGCCCGCTGGCAGCGCCGCGTCTTCGTGCACGATCGACACCAGTCCCGCATCAAACCCGGTCTGCACGGCTTGCGGCCAGTGCTCCGCGCCCTCGATCACGTGCGCCAGGTAGCCCAGATCGAACAGGTGCCGCTCCACAAGTCGCGCCAGCTCCTGATCCGCATGCGCCAGCCGAATGACATAGGGCCGGTGCCCGATGCGCGCCAACCGTTCGGCTCCCGTCACCCGTCCGGCATGACGGTGCGCGTCCGGCCCCACGATCATTCCCGCCCCCAGTGTCTCGTTCGTGATCGCATCGATCAGAATGAATCCGCCGGTCGCGCGGTTTTTGCGGTAGCCGTCAAAGAAGACCGGCCGCTGGGCCTCGATGCTCACCACGCCGATCTCATTTAGCTGCAGCTGGCTCGCCCGCCCATGCCCGAGCGTCTGAATGTCCACCTTGTTCCGGATCTCGCGCACCCGCGCCTGCACAATCTGGGTTGTGTGTTTGAGCAGGTACGGGCGGTGCTCCTCCAGCGGTTTCTGGTTCATCCACACCACAGCGGCTTCGAAGCGGCGCCCGGCGTGCGGCTTGTTGTCGCTGTGCACCAGCATGTCGCCGCGGCTGACATCGATCTCGTCTTCCAGGCACACCGTCACCGACATCGGCGCGTACGCCTCTTCCAATTCCCCGTCGAAGGTGACAATCGATTTCACCCGGCTCGTTCTACCGGAAGGGAGCACCGTGATGGCATCGCCTTTGCGGATCACTCCCGACGCCACCTGCCCCGCAAACCCCCGAAAATCCAGGTCCGGCCGGATCACATATTGCACCGGAAACCGCAGATCCGTGAAATTCAAGTCGCGATCAATCGGCACGGTTTCGAGGTGCTCGAGAAAACTCGGCCCCGTGTACCACGGCGTGCGCGCGCTGCGCTTCACCACGTTATCGCCTTCCAGCGCGCTGATCGGAATGTAGCGGACATCCCGGGCCTTTAGCTGCTCCGCGAACGCCTCGAAGTCCCGCCGGATCGCTGTGAACACCTCCTCCCGGAAGTCCACCAGGTCCATCTTGTTGACCGTCACCAGCAGGTGCGGAATCCCCAGCAGCGTCGCGATGTACGCGTGCCGGCGCGATTGCGGCAGCACCCCGTACCGCGCGTCGATCAGGATCACCGCCAGGTTTGCCGTCGATGCACCCGTCGCCATGTTGCGCGTGTATTGCTCATGCCCCGGTGTGTCCGCAATGATGAATTTTCGCTTCGGTGTCGCGAAATACCGGTACGCCACATCGATCGTGATTCCCTGCTCGCGCTCCGCTCGCAGCCCGTCGGTCAATAACGACAGATCGAGCCCGTTCGTCGTCAGGTTCTTCGTCGCCTTGCGCACCGACGCCAGCTGGTCTTCATAAACGCCCTTCGAATCGTAGAGCAGCCGCCCGATCAGCGTCGATTTGCCGTCGTCCACGCTCCCGGCGGTGGTGAACCGCAGCAGTTCCGTCTGCGCAGTCTGCGCCAGCCAGTCCGCCGCTTCGACTTCTACGCGCGTCGTCGCGGCCATCTAAAAATATCCCTCGCGCTTCTTGATCTCCATCGACCCTTCCTGGTCGTGATCGATTACCCGGTTCTCCCGCTCCGACCGCCGGAACTGAATCATCTCCGCAATGATCTTCGGCAGCGTGTCGGCCTCGGAGCGAATCGCTCCCGTGCAATACGTGCACCCCAGTGACCGCATCCGGCACATTACCGTCTGCGGTTTTTCGCCGGGCAGCAGCGGCATATTGTGCTCGAGCGGAATCAGCGTGTCGCCCCGCACCAGCATCTGCCGCGGCTTCGCATAATACATCGGAACGATCGGGATATTCTCCAGGTAGATGTAATGCCAGACATCCAGCTCGGTCCAGTTCGATAGCGGAAACACGCGGATGCTCTCGCCTTTGTCAATTCGGCTGTTGAACAGGTTCCACAACTCCGGCCGCTGGTTCTTCGGGTCCCACTGCCCGAATGAATCCCGGAACGAGTACACGCGCTCCTTGGCGCGCGATTTTTCCTCATCGCGCCGCGCCCCGCCGAACGCCGCGTCGAATCCTCCCTGCTCCAGCGCATCCAACAGCGCCCGCGTCTTCAGCAACGCACAACACTTCTGCGTGCCCAGCCGGAACGGGTTCGCGCCGTCTTCGATCGCCTTCGTGTTCGTGTGCACGATCAGCTTCGCCCCGATCTCCGCGCAGAACTTGTCCCGGAACTCGATCATTTCTCCAAACTTGTACGTCGTATCAATGTGCAGCAGCGGAAACGGAATCTGCCCCGGATAAAACGCCTTCTGCGCCAGCCGCACCATCACCGACGAGTCCTTGCCGATCGAGTAAAGCATCACCGGCTTCTGGAATTCCGCCGCCACCTCCCGCAGAATGTGGATGCTCTCGGCTTCCAGCGCGCGCAGATGGGTCAGGGTCCGGTCAGTCATAGGATTCTGAGGCCTGTGGTATGGTCGGGTTTGGACCAATGAAACCAGCTTACAATACAATCACTATGAAGTCTATCGGCATTGTGGTGATTGGTTTCACGCCGCTTTTCGCGCAGTCCGGCTCCATCTCCCCAGCCCGTATCCGCGAGCACGTAAAGTTTCTCTCCAGCGACCTGCTCGAGGGCCGCGGCGTCGGCCAGCGCGGCGGCGACCTCGCCACCGAATACATCGCTACCCAATTCGCCCTGGCCGGCGCCCAGCCCGCCGGCGAGAACGGTACATACTTTCAGAAGGTCCCGCTGGTCGGTGTCGAAACCCAGCCTGGCGCCCAACTCTCCGCCTCAGCCGGCGCCCGCAGCCTCTCCTTCAACTGGCTCACTGATTTCGTCGGCGCTACTGACGAGCAGAAACCCGAAACCCGGTTCGAAGGCGACGCCATCTTCGTCGGTCATGGGATCAGCGCCCCGGAATGGAAGTGGGACGATTTCAAAGGCGTCGACGTGCACGGCAAAGTGCTCATCCTATTCACCAACGAGCCCACTTCCAGCGATCCCAAGTTCTTTGACGGCCGCGCCCTTACCTACTACGGCCGCTGGACCTACAAATACGAAGAGGCCCTCCGCCGCGGCGCCGTCGCCGCCATCATCATTCATACGACCCCCACCGCCGGCTACGGCTGGGATGTGGTCCGCAGTTCGTGGGGTCGCGAAGACCTGCAGGTCAAGCTCCGCCCCAATGAAAAAGCCCTGGCTCTAGCCGCCTGGGTCTCGCGCGATGCCGGTGAAAAGCTGCTCGGCCTCTCCGGCAAAAAGGTGGACGACCTGCTGGCCGTTTCCGAATCCCGCGATTTCCGCCCCGTTCCGCTACGCATCCGCATTCGCGGCAATCTTCGCTCGAAGGTCCGCGAAATCCAATCCCGCAACGTGGTCGCGATGGTCCCCGGCAGCGATCCTCGGCTGAAAGACGAAGCCGTCCTCTATTCCGCCCATTGGGATCACCTGGGCAAAGGCGATCCGGTCAACGGCGATGACATCTACAACGGCGCCATCGATAACGCCACCGGCTGCGGCATCCTTCTCGAACTGGCGCGCGCCTGGGCCGCGCTTCCGCAAAAGCCGCGTCGCTCGGCGTTGTTCCTCGCGGTCACCGGCGAAGAAGGCGGTCTGCGGGGATCCGAATACTACGCGAATCACCCGCTCGTCCCGCCGGCCAAAACCGCCCTCGACCTCAACTACGACGCCATCTATCCCTGGGGCCGCGCCCAGAACGTGGTTGTAACCGGCGCCGAGCGCACCACCATCTTCCCGGTAGTCCAGGCCGTCGCCCGCCGCCTCAATCTCACGATTTCTCCCGACAGCGAACCCGAGCAGGGCCATTACTTCCGCTCCGACCACTTCTCATTCGCTCATGTCGGAATTCCGGCGTTTTCCATCGAGCACGCCACCCAATTTGCCGGCAAGCCCGCCGACTACTACCAGAAATCCTGGCAGGAATTCAACGAGAAACACTACCATCAGCCCTCCGACCAATTCCGCCCCGACTGGGACTTCACTGCACTCGAACAGGCCGCCCAGTTCGGTTTTGTCCTGGGTTCCGACGTCGCCAACCAGGATGCCCTTCCCGGCTGGAAACCCGGTGATGCGTTTCACCGGTAGTAGTGCTAGTCTTTTCGGTGAGGAGTTTAACAGGAGCCATGACCGTGACACGCAAGACGTTGATCTGTTTGTCCGCCGTAGCCTGTGTGGCTACCCTGGCCTGGGCCGCCGGCAAAGGCATTCTGCATCCGGAAATGACCGTCGAGAACGGCAGTTACGACAAGCCCATGGCGAGCATCGGCGAAAAGCCCAGCCAGCCATGGTCCGGCACCACGGTCGCCGCCGGCGTCGATAGCAAGCCCCAGCCCGGCAAGCCCGTGAGCCTCGTCGGCGAGATTGTTGATTTTTCCTGCTATCTGCAGGTTGGGAAACACGGAGAAAAGCACCGCGCCTGCGGCCAGAAGTGCGTACAGAACGGAAATGCCGCCGGCCTGCTGACCAAGGATGGCTCGCTCTACATGCTGATGGCCGAAGAGCATGATCCGCGCCGCGATGGCGGTGTCGATATCCGCTCCGTCGCGGCCGATCACATGGGTCACATCGTCACAGTTAACGGCACCGAAGCCTCCGTCAACGGATATAACGCGATCTTTGTACAAGGATTGACCAAGAAGTAAATGTCTAAAAACTCGTCCCGCCAAGGGGCCGTGGCGGTTGCGCTCACGGCCCTTTGCCTGGCGGCGTGGGCCGGTGAGCGGCCACGCCAACCCCTCGGATTACCTTCCATCGAGTGGCCCAAAAATAATCCATATTCGCCCGCCAAGGCCGAACTCGGTAAGCTGCTTTACTTCGATAAGCGCCTGTCCGCCGATGGCACGGTTTCCTGCGCCTCGTGCCACGAGCCCGAGCATGCCTACACCGACGGTTCCGCCGTTTCCACCGGCATTCGCGGGCAGAAAGGCAACCGCAGCGCGCCGACCGTAATCAACCGCGCTTATTCCCTGGCGCAGTTCTGGGACGGCCGCGCCTCGACGCTCGAAGCCCAGGCCAAAGGACCGATCGCCAATCCCATCGAGATGGGCAATTCGCACGATGCCTGCGCGACAACCATCAGCAAAATACCAGGCTACCGGCCGCTGTTTGCCAAGGCATTCGGCAGCGAAGAAGTCGACATTGACCGTATCGCCATGGCCATCGCGACCTTCGAGCGCACCATCCTCTCGGGCAACGCCCCTTACGACCGCTACAAAAAAGGCGACAAGAAAGCCATGACGCCCGAGCAGGTTCGCGGCATGTCCGTCTTTTTCGATAAGGCCAAGTGCGACCGTTGCCACGAGAATTCCAATTTCACGTTGAACGCCTACGCCAACCTCGGAGTCGGCATGGATAAGCCCGAACCCGACGTCGGCCGTTACGCCGAAACCAAAGACCCCCGCGACTGGGGCGTGTTCAAAGTGCCCACCCTGCGCGAGATCGAGCACACCGCGCCTTACATGCACGACGGCAGCCTGAAAACGCTCGAAGAGGTGGTCGACTTCTACGACAAGGGCGGCATTCCGAACAAGAACCTCGACCCCAACATCCGCAAACTGAACCTGACCGATCAGGAAAAGAAGGATTTGGTCGCGTTCCTGAAAGCCCTGAGCGGCGAAGGCTGGCAAGCTGCCAAACCGCCGACGGAATTCCCGCAGTAGCGAGCCTTACTGGTATACGAACCGGCCGCCGACCATCGTCATCACCGGTTTGATGTCCTTGATCTGATCGGCGGGAACCGTCAGGTAGTCGCGGTCGAGCACCACCAGGTCCGCCAGTTTGCCCGGCTGGATCGAGCCCAGGTTGTCTTCCTGAAACACAAAGTACGCGTTCTTGCGCGTGTGCGCGATGAGCGCGTCCTCGCGGCTGATCGTCTGCCGGATCACCTGCTTGCCGCCCACCATCTTTCCCGTAACGGCGAAGGACAACGTCTGGAATGGCAGCGTCTGGTTCGCCGCAGTGCCATCGGTGCCCAGGCCCCACATGATCCCGCTGTTTTGCAGCGTGCGCAGCGGCGGCATATCCTCAGCGCCGTCGCCGAATCCTTCCTGCATGATCGCTCCGTTGATCACAGCCCACGGGTGCACCGCGGCGTACATCCCCAGCCGCTTCATGCGCTCGATCTGCGCGGCGTTGATCTGGTTGATGTGCGCCAGCGTCCAGCGCAGACCCTTGATCGCATGCTCCTTGTTGATGGCTTCGATCTGATCCAGAAAGCCATCGATCGTATCGTGCAATTCCGCGTGCACGTGCAGCGGCAGCCCGTCCTTGGCGATTTCCATCGCCAGGCGCCGCCAGATTGCCAGTTGGTCGGCCGAATAATTCGACTTCAACGCAAACATCGGGTCGTGCAGCGGCCCGTACACGCTCTCGCCGAAGAAAACCGTATCGATGAAGCTGTCGCCCTGAAAGACCTTCATCTTGTCGATCTGCGCCAGGGCGCGGTCTACCTGCTCCGGGTTGCCGGCCGCGGCGCCCTCGATGCAGAAAATGCGCAGATTCAGCCGCTCCTCGGTCTTCCACTTCTGCATGATCCCGAGCACGTCCTCGCTGCACCCGGGCACTCCTACCGAGGTGAGGCCCGCCCGGTTCATGTCGTGCACCAAGGCCGCGGTGGCGGCCTCCAGTTGGTCGCCGGGTACCTTCGGGAGCTTGGCCGCAACCGGCCGCGTGGCGGCGATGTCGCCGCGGATAATGCCCGTCGGTTTCCCGGAAGCATCGCGTTGAATCGTGCCCTTCACGAATCCCGGCGGATCGGGCGCGTTGGCTTCGATTCCCAATTCGTGCAAACCCCGGCTGTTCAGAAAGACCTGGTAATACGATTCCTGGAGCGCTACCGGATTATCCGGCGCGATTTGGTCGAGCTCCTCGCGCGTGAACGGCCTGGGGTCATCGGCGAACTGCTGATGCGTCCAGCCGCCGATGTTATACACCCATGCTCCCGCACCTTCGGCCCTCGCGCGGGTGCGCACCATCTCCGCCGCCTGCTTTCGCGACGTCACCCCTTCAAAGCGCAATTCGCGGGTCCATGTGGCCGCCGCGCGCAGAAGATGCATGTGGTTATCGATCAGCCCGGGGATCACGGCGCGTCCGCGGAGATCAATCGTCCGGGTGCCCGGCCCCGCCAGTTTTGCGATTTCCCCATTCGCGCCCACCGCTTCGATGCGGTTGCCACGAACGGCAACCGCCTGCGCGATCGTAAATCGTTCGTCGACCGTAATGATCTTTCCATTCGTAAGGATCAGGTCGGGCGCGGCTTGCTGCGCGGCGAGGCCATTGGCGGCGAGCAAAACCGCCGCCGGGATGATGAAAATCTTCATATTATTTCGCGCGGCCCGTGAACCCCTGGGCCAGCATCGTGATCTTATAAATCGACTTGGCGTTATTGCGGACGCCGTCTGGAGTGCGGAACTCTTTACCGTCAGGACCCAGCGCGCCGCTGCCCACGATGTAGAGCGTCCGTTTGCCCGGCCCCGAGAACGCTACGCTGATGGCTTCGCGCGGTGTCGGAATCAGCCCCAGATATTTTCCTTCGGGAGAGAGCACCTGGACTCCCGGCGGCGAGGAAACGTAGAGGCGGCCTTCGGAATCGATCGCCATCCCATCACCGGGACCGCCGGCCGCCAGCATCGCGAACACACGCTGGTTCCGGGCGGTGCCATCAGGCTGGATATCGAAAGCAACGATCTGTGCCCCGTTCGTCACGTACAGTGTCTTCTCGTCCCGGCTGAGCAGGATGCCGTTGGTGCGAATGTTTTCCCCGATACTGCTGACCTGGCCCTGCGGATTCACATAAAATGTCGCCGCCCCGTTGAAGTAGACGCCGCCTTTTTTATCGACCATCAGATCGTTGAGCCGCCCCAGCGATTTCCCCTGATAGTTGTCCGCCAGCACCGTCCGCTTCACGTCGTGGGCCAGCACCACAACCTTGGTCGGCTCCGTGCATTGGTCGGCATGTCCGCCGGGATCGGTGCAAGTCCGTTCTACCGCCAGGAGGTGGCCTTTGGAATCGAACGCCAGCGCCCCGGCGCCGTGCGTATCCTCGGCATAGTAGGAGACGTGGTCGTTGACGTCAAGTTCGCTAACGCGGCTGGGCTGCTCCTGTGCGAACAGGAGGCCGCCACCGGAAGTGCCGACGATCCCGTCGGCGTTATCGGTACCCTGCCAGGCCAGCGTCCATTTCGTGCCGGCCGCCACCACCCCCGGAATTTCGGAAACGGTCACCTGGCGCGCCGGCGCCGGTTGCGCGAAACCCTGCTTCTTGCCGGCGCCGCGGGGCTGCGCCGAAGCGCTCGCGATCAGCACAAGAGGAAGTAGAACAGTCCGGAGGTCGTTCACGCGAGTCTATCTGCTGCTTTTGCCCTCGGCCGCCTCGCGCTCCGCCTGGCGGGCGCCCGCCAGAATATTGCGCAAGCCGTAGTTGCCTTCGTGACAGGCGTACTCGAAGATCGGGCCCTGGAATCGGCGCATCACCAGCTCGCCCGACCACGGCTTCGACCAGACCGTCGGATCCTCCACCGTGAACCGGTACAGGATCGTATTCGGATCCGTCATCGTGAACCGCTCGACCACGTGCATGTTGTGGTCGGAAAAAATATCCTGGCGCGTGTTGGAAGGCGGGCCGCGGAACGGCGTTTCGTCGTTGAAGTTGGCGCTATCCACCACCAGTGTGTCGCCCTCCCAATGGCCGCGCGAATCGCCGTCCAGTTGGTGGATGCCGGCCGGCAAATGCGGCGTACCATCAAGCGGAACCACGCGCACGCCGTGGATAATTTCGTGATGAATTACGAATTGGCCCGGCGGCTCGATGATCTGCAGGTTGGCGTTGTAGGTCGAGCCGATCATGGGCGGCCCTTCGTTGCCCCAGGCAATGCAGCGTTCGGCCAGCGTGCGATCCTGCGCTTTTTCGGCGGCTGCGCGGCGCCGCGCTGCGGCGGCGACACCGACGGCCTGTTTCTGGCCTTCGGCCGACAGCGGGGGCAGCCTTCCATCCGGCGGGTCGAAGATCATCGAGGTGCGGCGGTTTGAGATGGTTTTCTGGTAACTCTCGCCCTGCCAGATCACGTTGTCGTAATGGACATCATCCTCCGATTGGCTGTTTTCCTGTTTCAGCCGCTGCTTCTCGACCGCCTCGGCCTCGGCTTCGGTATAAAACTCTTTCGTGCCGAGTTCCTTCGGACGCTCCAGTGGCGTGAAGGTGGCGTTCGTCCAATAACCTTGCATGTCGGGACGGCCGTCGGGAGTCCGCGGCAGAGCCTGGGCCTTTTGCGCGGCGGCCGCAATGTGTGCGGTCTGAGCCTTGAGAGGCGTCAGCGTCAACGCCAGTAACGCGGCGCCGGCAGACGCGTAAAATCGGGGTCCCATTCGACATCTCCTCCTTCGTGCGTCATATCAATAGTAGCTCAGGCGGACAGCAACTGCCGGTTCCGGAACGAACCACGATGGTTCGTGCCCTCGTGTAAGCCCTTGTGGATCAGTGTCGGATTTTGAGATTTGAACCATTTGGGTTCATTCGCCCGGATCGCTACCCGATGCGACATGGCATACTGAAACCAAATGCCAAGACTGCGAGACCTTTTAAAAGCAGGTGTGTGCCTGATTTTGGCCGGGTGTTCCGCTTCGAGCCAGCAGCCAGGCCACGCTCCCGACGTCTACAAGGTGAATCTGGATACCTCGAAGGGAGCGGTCGTGATCGAAGTGCATCGCGATTGGGCGCCGCTCGGCGCCGACCGCTTCTATGAGTTGGTGAAGAGCGGCTATTACAACGGCGCGCGCTTCTTCCGCGTGCTGCCTATGTTCATGGCGCAATTCGGGATCGCCGCCGATCCGCAAGTCACCGCGAAATGGAAAGACGCGAAAATCCCGGACGACCCGGTCAAGGAGAGCAACACCAAAGGCATGGTGACGTTTGCCACGTCGGGGCCGAACACGCGCACGACCCAGATGTTCATCAACATCGCCGATAACGACCGCCTGGACGGGCTGGGATTTGCGCCCATCGGGAAGGTCATTTCGGGCATCGAGGCCGTCGAAGGTTTTTATATGGGCTATGGCGAAGGAGCGCCGCGCGGCCAAGGCCCCTCTCAGCAATTTATTGAGCAACAGGGCAATGCGTATTTAGAGAAGCAATTTCCGATGCTCGATTACATCAAAACGGCCACCGTGCGGTGATATAGTGAAAAAAGCCCCGACGAGAAGGGGACCAGGAAGTTACTAATACAGGGTCAAATTGGAACGACGCGGCCCGGCGGCAGGCATTAAAACCTCCCGCCGGGTTTTCTGTTTTATACCCGCCGGCTACCCTCCCGCCGTGTGCCCCATATGCCCGCCAAATTGGAACCGCATCGCGGAAAGCAGCTTGTCGGCAAACTGGCTTTCGCCGCGTGACGCGAAGCGCTCATAGAGCGCGGCCGTCAGCACCGGGGCCGGTGCGGCCTCGTCGATTGCGGCTTGAATAGTCCATCTCCCCTCGCCGGAATCCGAGACGCCGGCCGAAAAGCGCGTCAGTTCCGGTTCTTCCAGCAAAGCCGCGGCCGTGAGATCGAGCAGCCACGAAGCGACCACGCTGCCGCGCCGCCAGACTTCCGCGATATCGGGCAGATTCAGGTCGTATTGGTAGTGGGCCGGCTCGCGCAAGGGCGTCGTTTCGGCATCGATCTTGTGATCGCGCTTCCCCACATTGGCGTGCTTGAGGATATTGAGCCCCTCCGCGTAAGCCGCCATCAGGCCATACTCGATACCGTTGTGCACCATTTTCACAAAGTGCCCGGCGCCGGACGGCCCGCAGTAGAGATAACCTTCTTCGGCGGTGCCGCCGGTCTTTTCCCGTCCCGGCGTGCGCGATGCCGCATCACGGCCCGGCGCGAGCGTCTTAAAAATCGGGTCGAGATGCTGGGCCACCTCGCGCGGTCCGCCAATCATCAGGCAGTATCCGCGCTCAAGCCCCCAAACGCCCCCGCTGGTGCCTACGTCAAGATAGCGAATGCCGCGCGATTTCAATGCGTCGGCGCGGCGGATATCGTCGATGTAATACGAATTTCCGCCGTCAATGAGAATGTCGCCGGATTCGAGGAGCGGCGCGAGTTGGTCAAGCAAGCCGTCCACAACCGCGGCCGGCACCATTAACCAGATGGCGCGAGGTTTCGCGAGCCCGCGCACGAATTCCTGCAGTGACGCCGCGCCGCCGGCGCCCTGGCCCGCCAAATCCTTCACCGCGCTCTGATTATTGTCGAAAACCACGCATTGGTGTCCGGCGCGCATGAGCCGGCGCACGATGTTGGCGCCCATGCGCCCGAGTCCGATCATTCCAAGCTGCATGTTGGGTTGAGTGCTCCTCCTGCCCATCATCCCATCTTCGGACCTAATCCTATAAACACTGTGATGGCAAGAGTTTGCCGAGCGTGGCCTTACATCCGGCAACAGAGTCCTCTAACCTTCGTCAGGTCTTGGAACTGCTACCACTAGGGACTACAATTCCCTCCGGTTTTCACTGTACAAAGACTGAGACGTGAGCTGTGAGCGAACCAGTCACACGATGCTAACCGCACAGGAGATGAAACCGATGTCTTTTCGCAGCCTGCTCTGGATATCTGCCGTGGCCGCCGGGTTGAGCGTGCCCGCTTCGGCTGGCAATAACAACGTGCCGGCGGCGCCGCCGTTACCTGCGCCGATCGTACGAACGTTTCTGTTTCCCGCTACTGGTTTTTCGGTGGCGTCGGAAACTGTGCGGATAACTGTCGTAAACGTCGCACCCCCGGCTCACAATGGCACGAAGGCAAGTTGCACGGGCAATATTGGGTTTGCCGGCACCGACGGTACCGCCCTTCAGAACCCCATCCCGTTTGCCGCCAATGGCACTGGCGCCATAGCCACGGGCGATTACACGCCGACCGGTGTGGTGAAACTCCTTGGGGGGCGTGGTGAATTGCAGGGATCGGTGCAGGTGGCGATCGATCCAAAGTCGCCGGCGCCTTGCTCTCTTCTGTTAACGCTGGAAGTCTTTGACAGCGGCACATTCGTGACCCACGCATTGGTCACGACCGCGATCGAGGAGCCGGCGATGATCGTTCCGCAAGGAAAGGGGCACGGCGAATAGATCTTCCGCGCCCCCTGGTGCCGCCGCTATTGGTTCTAGACGTTGGCAGGCTTGAACCAGCGCCGGCAGAACGCCAATACGCCGATCACTCCCAACTCAATCGCCAGCGGGACTGCGCTGGACGGTTCGGGAATGGGAGGATCGGTCAGGCTGAACTTGGCTGTATAGGTCTGATTCCCGCCCTGGGCGACCCCGCTCCCTGTCCAGGAAAAAGAGAGAGTGTCGCTTCCGAGAATCTTTTGCGCAGGGATGAGCGTGTTCGGGGCGAAGTTGCTGGAAACCTCCGTCATTGTGAAATTGGCCAAGGCGGCGTCCTGGAATTGCTGAGTCCAAGCGTAACCGGGCATGCCGCTGTCCACCGTTACGCTGAGGGTAAGAAAATCACCGGCGGTGGTGACGTTAAAATCTGCCGTGATTTTGTTGATTGGTGAAAGGTTCGCTTGAAAGATGGAGTCTCCCAAAGCGATCGGTACCGTCGCGCCTGTCGCATTACACGAGGGGCAGACCGTGGGATCGTACACGTTGCTAATGCTGGGCAACACGTTGAGCTGAAGAGTTCCGGTCATGGTCGTGCCGAGCAGAAGATCTGCCCGGCCCGGCACTCCGGCGAGTAAAACGACGGCCGCCATCAGCAAGGCCGTCCGAAGTTTGAGCACGCGTTCTCCTCCTTAAGTACTGATTCCGAAGTCCCGTTTCTGGTACTTCCGAATCGTGAGTATAAGTCAAAGTAAACCCTATCTAATCCGTCGTTTTGGTACTAACTAAACCGTCTTTGTACCGGTACAAATGCATCCGGGAAATACTGGATCATTATGTGTAAACAATTGTATTTTCACTGATTAGCGAAATAGCTAAGCTGTGGAAAAGCCTAAGAACCGTTGTAAGTCGAGTAACAGGACGGCTGTAGTAAGTGTACTTGGGAGAAAGACGCTAGCCACTCGTGCGGAAGGCCGGAGCGCCGGGACGGCACCGGTACGTTCAATCAGCGCCGACCGGCGCGAATCCAATCAGTTCCGCGCCTTCATTGACCACGTCACCCGGCCCGTAATGGATCTTTTCAATTCTGCCGTCGGCGGGCGCGGTAATGGTGTATTCCATTTTCATGGCCTCCAGAACCACCAGCGCACTGCCCCGGCGCACCTCTGCGCCGGGTTCGGTCAGGACCTGCGTAATCCGGCCTGGCATTGGAGCTGTAAGGCTGCCGGTGGATTGCTCCTCGGGGCCGCCGCCGGCGAAAGCGTCGATGAGGTGTAGTTCGTGACTGATGCCGCCGGCAATCACGGTGAGTAAGTCGCCGCGGCGGACCACCGTGGCCTGTGTTTTGATGCCATCGACCCAAAGTTCTGCATCCGAGCTGCGGATATTCCGGACCTTACCCGCCAATTCGGTCTGGAGATCGCCGTTCCGCTGTGGATAGACGCGGAGCGTGATTTTGGATTCGCCGTCGCGAAACGCGAGGTCCTGATACCCGGAGCCGTTCATGCGCCAAGCACCCTGAGAATTCCAGGGCGACCAGGGGTCGTTGGGGGTAGCGCGTCCTTCCGCCTCCCGCCGTTGATCGGCGAAAACCCGCAGAATTGCGGCGGCGAGAACTTCGGGGGACGCCGGCGCCGCAGCCGGCAATAGTTCCGGGGCGTGGCGCGGGATGAACCCGGTATCCAGATCGCCCGCGGCATATGCCGGATGTGCCGCAATGCGCCCGAGAAAGGCGAGGTTGGTGGCAACGCCGGCGACCTCGTACTCGGCCAAAGCGCGTTGCAGGCGCTGGACGGCAGTGATGCGGTCGACGTCCCACACGATCAGCTTTGCGATCATCGGGTCGTAGTGGATTGAAATGTCATCTCCGGCCCGGACACCGGAATCGACGCGCACATTCGCGCTTTGGCGCGGAGCTTTCAGGTGCACCAGAGTTCCGATGGAGGGCCGGAATTCGCGGGCGGGATCCTCGGCATAGACGCGAGCCTCGATGGCGTGTCCGTGAACACGGAGCTGCTCTTGTCGCTTGGGCAGGACGCCGCCGCAAGCGACGCGGAGCTGCCACTCGACCAGATCCTCGCCCGTGATGAACTCGGTTACCGGATGCTCCACCTGCAGGCGCGTGTTCATCTCCATGAAGTAGAACGAGCCGTGGTCCACCAGGAACTCGACGGTGCCGGCATTGGCGTAGCCGATGGCGCGGGCCGCGGCGCAGGCGGCTTCTCCCATGGCGCGCCGCACAGCCGCTTCGAGGCCGGGAGCCGGAGCTTCTTCGATGATCTTCTGATACCGCCGCTGGATGGAGCAATCGCGGTCGAACAGGTAAATCACGCTCCCGTGCGTGTCGGCAAACACCTGAATTTCCACGTGGCGCGGGCAGGCCAGGTATTTTTCGAGCAGCAGACGGTCATCGCCAAAACTTGAGCCCGCTTCGCGGCGGGCCGAAGCGACCGCCGAGGCCAGGTCGGCCGGTTGTGAGACCACGCGCATGCCTTTCCCGCCCCCGCCCGCCGAGGCCTTCAGCAGGACCGGATATCCGATGCGATTGGCCGCGGCCCCGAGCGCATCGAGATCCTGCGCCTCGCCATGATAACCGGGCACCAGCGGAACGCCTGATTTTTCCATCAGCGTTTTTGCCATGGATTTGGAGCCCATGGCCCGAATGGCGGAAGCGGGCGGACCGATAAAAACGATGCCGGCGGATTCACAGGCTTCCGCGAAGCCGGGATTTTCGGCAAGAAAGCCGTAGCCTGGATGAATCGCCTGGGCGCCGGAGCGGCGCGCCGCGTCGAGGATTCGCTCGATCGAGAGGTAGCTTTCGCGCGCGGGTGCAGGCCCGATCGGATACGCCTCATCCGCCATTTCCACATGCAACGCGCGGGCATCCGCCTCCGAGTAGACTGCGACCGTGCGGACTCCCAGGTGGCGGGCGGTGCGGATCACGCGGCAGGCGATCTCTCCGCGATTGGCGATCAGAATTTTGTCGAACATGTCACATCCGGAAGACACCAAAGCGGGCCGGCTCGATGGGCGCGTTTAGAGCCGCGGAAAGCGCCAGCCCCACCACCATGCGGGTGTCGGCGGGATCGATCACGCCATCGTCCCACAGGCGCGCGCTGGAGTAATAGGGATGCCCTTGCGTTTCGTATTGTGAGCGAATCGGGTTTTTGAATTTTTCCTCGTCCTCCGCGCTCCAGGATCTGCCTTCGGCCTCGAGATTATCGCGACGCACGGTCGCCAGGACGCTGGCCGCCTGCTCGCCGCCCATGACCGAGATGCGCGCGTTGGGCCACATCCACAGGAACCGCGGGCTGTAGGCGCGGCCGCACATACCGTAGTTTCCCGCCCCGAAACTGTTGCCAATAATCACCGTGAACTTGGGAACGCCGGCCGTGGCGACCGCCGTCACCATTTTCGCGCCGTCTTTACTGATGCCGCCGGCCTCGTATTTGCGCCCCACCATAAAGCCCGTAATGTTCTGCAGGAATACCAGCGGGATCCCGCGCTGCGCGCACAGCTCGATGAAGTGCGTGGCCTTGAGCGCGCTTTCGGAAAATAGAATCCCGTTGTTGGCGATGATTCCGACCGGATAGCCCCAGATGTGCGCGAAGCCGGTGACCAGCGTCGGCCCGTAGAGTTGCTTGAATTCGTCGAGCTCGCTGGCGTCCACCAGGCGCGCGATCACTTCACGAACCTCGTACGGCTTGCGGATATCGGCGGGAACGACGCCGTGCAGCTCGGCGGGATCGAAGCGCGGCTCGCGCGGGGCGCGCACGTCTACCGGCGCGTGCTTCCGTGCCGGGAGTCCGCCGACGATGCGGCGGGCGATGGCCAGCGCGTGCGTATCGTTCTGTGCGTAATAATCGGTGACGCCGGAGACGCGGCAATGGAGATCGGCGCCACCGATTTCCTCCGCCGTCGAGACCTCGCCCGTCGCGGCCTTTACCAGTTGCGGGCCGCCCAGATAAATCGTGCCCTGGTTGCGCACGATGACCGATTCGTCGGCCATGGCCGGAATATAGGCGCCGCCGGCGGTACACATGCCCATCACCACCGCGATCTGAGGGATGCCGGCGGCCGACATCTGCGCTTCGTTGTAGAAGATGCGGCCGAAGTGCTCGCGGTCGGGAAAGATCTCATCCTGGTGCGGCAGATTGGCGCCGCCGCTATCCACCAGATAGACGCACGGCAACCGGTTCTGAAGAGCGATTTCCTGCGCGCGGAGATGCTTTTTGAGCGTGATGGGGTAGTAAGTGCCGCCCTTGACCGTGGCATCATTGGCGACGATCACGCATTCGCGCCCCATGATCGGTCCGATGCCGGTGATGATTCCCGCCGAGGCGATGTTTTCGCCGTACATTCCGTAAGCCGCCAGCTGGCCGACCTCGAGAAACGGCGAGCCGGGATCCAGCAAGCCATTGACGCGATCGCGCGCCAACAATTTCCCGCGCGCGAGGTGTTTCTGACGCGCGTTTTCGCTGCCCCCCTGCATCACCTGCGCGGCCTTGGCGCGCAAGTCGTCCACGAGCCCCTGCATGGCGGCGGCGTTGGCGCGAAATGCTTCCCCGCGCGCGTCGATGTTGGTGGACAAGACCGGCATGCTTTCTAGTTGAACAACGCGCGAGCCGGAATGGCAAGCGGCCGCGGCCGGACTCCGGGCGTTAACGTTGGTTAGTAGCCGATTAGTATCGCGCGCGATAATACTATCGAGAATCTTGCGCGGTATTAGGCGTTTCCTGTACAGTCACGAGCGATAGCATTAATTTCGGGAGCATGATGTTCCCGGGTAGGCGGCACAACATGATGTATCGGTCTGACGTGCGGGTCGAACTGTCTGATTCAAAGGAGATCGCCGCTTTACTGGCTGCCCAGAAGCCGATACAACGCCCGGCTCCGCAGCGGGTCCGGCTCTCCGCCCGGGCCACCCGGCGTTACCGCTGCCACTGCGGCACTTGCCCTACCTGCCAGGAGAACGCGCGCTGGGACAAGATCTTCAACGAGAAGTTCGCCGACCCGAACTATTACAAGGCGCAGCCGATCCGCCACACATCGTCGCTGAGCTATCCGGCGCGGTAGCAGCGCGGATATCCCAACAACTCATTGGCGCGACTCACGTCGGCCAATCCCCCGACATTGCTCGGCGAGCAGTCGCGTCATCCAGCCCGGGATATTTCCGCCCCCAACCAGCGGCGGCATTCGAGGTATAGTTTGGGCATCGCGCGATCGGCGCCGGTTCGCGCTCCGCAAGGACGACGATATGCGAAAAGGGTTTACGAGAAGACCGCAGGCGGACGACCCCGCGACACGGACCAAGAACTACATCACGCCGGGCGGCCTGCAGCGTCTCAGAGACGAGCACCGGTTTCTGCTCACCAGGGAGCGCCCGGCCATCACGGAGGTAGTGGCGTGGGCTGCGAGCAATGGCGATCGCAGTGAAAACGCCGACTATCAGTACGGCAAGCGGCGGCTGCGGCAGATCGATGGGCGGATTCGCTTTCTCACGAAGCGAATCGATGCCGCCGAAGTGGTGGACCCGGAAACTCCGAGAACGGGGCCGGCGGCGGTGCGGGCATTCTTCGGAGCGACCGTGCGCTATGCCAATGCCGCGGGAGCGGAGCGGGTGGTGAGCATCGTGGGCACCGACGAGGTCGATCTCAAGCGCAACCATATCAGTTGGGTATCGCCAGTCGGGCGCGCGCTGATGAAGTCGGCGGCCGGCGACCGCGTCGTTCTCCAGGCGCCGGGCGGCACAGAATACCTCACGGTCCTGGAAGTGCGTTACGAGCGCATTTCGGTGGAACCCTTCCGTGAACCACCGGGAGCCGAGGCCTCGACCAAGGGACGAGGATCGGAAAATCGAGAGCTTCGACCGGACCCTTAACCGTCCCGAAATTGAAGCAAATGAATTTGCAGCCGAGCTACTGCTGCCGAGCGGTGTCCTGCGCAAACGCTTCAACCTTGCCGAATTCTCTCTTGCTCAGATCTCGGCCGTGGCAGCGGAATTCGGTACCAGCCTGACCGCGACGACCCGCTCTTTTCTAATGTTGACGGACCTCCCCTGCGCGATGGTCTGGAGCGTCGCCGATCGCGCCCGTTGGTTCGTTCGTAGCGATTCATTCCGCTTCTTTCTTCCGCTGGCGGACCTTCCATCAAGCCATTCCTTCGCAGCCGGTATTTTCAGGGGCGATGCCGCGCCCACAGAACTCGCGCCGGTGCGACCAGATGTCTGGCTGGATCGTCAGGCCGCCCAGTGGGCGGCGCGGTTGTTGGGGTCGGATAGTCGTGGCCACTGGCGCTTTGGATCGAGAAGTCGGGCGATGCTACGTCCATAAAAAGAGTCGCAGTCGAGCTTGCGTCGGTGATCAGCGATCCTTGTGAGGACATCACGCAGATAGGCTTCCGGATTGAAACCATTCAGCTTGGCCGTGAGGCCGCCCCCCAGTTGCGTGGAGCACCGTGACGCTGCTTACCGGTAGATTTCGCGTTAACACCGGGATAACCCCGATACCCTTGCAGGCGCTGCCGGCCGGCGGCATTCTGGTCCTGGGGAGGGAATCATGATTCTGGTAGTGGGAGCAACCGGCATCCTCGGAAGCGAGATTTGCCAGAGACTCCGGGCACGCGGACTGCCGGTGCGCGCGCTCGCCCGGCAGACTGCCGCCTCCGCGCGCCTCGACGCGCTGCGCGCGTCAGGGGCCCAGATCTGCTGGGGCGATCTCAAGAATCCCGGGAGCTTGCGAGATGCCTGCTACGGCGCGGACGCGGTGATTTCCACGGCTTCGTCCACTCTGTCGCGCCAGGATGGAGATTCGATCGAGACGGTGGACCGGCAAGGGCAGTTGTCATTGATTGCCGCGGCCCGCGCAGCCGGCGTCGGTCATTTCACATTCGTCAGCATTCCGCGGAATTTCGCGCGCTCATCGCCTCTGACCCGCGCGAAAGCAGAAGCGGAAAGGGCGCTGATGGACAGTGGAATGGATTACACGATTTTGGCCGCCAACTGCTTCATGGAAATCTGGCTCAGCCCCGCGCTCGGCTTCGACTATCGGCAGCGAAAGGTGGTGCTCTTCGGGGACGGACGCGCGCTGATGACGTGGGTTTCCTTACGCGATGTCGCCGAATTTGCGGTCTGCTCGCACCTGACCCGCGGAGCGCGCAACCAGATTCTGGAGATTGGAGGCCCGCAGGATCTCAGTCCGCTGGAGGTCGTACGGATCTTCGAAAACGTTTCCGGCGCGCCGTTTGAGAGGCAGTTCGTTCCCGAAGCGGCGCTGCTGGCGAAACTGGAAGGAGCAGCCGATCCACTGTCGGAGACGTTCACCAAGCTGCAACTGGAATGCGTGCATGGCTGCGCCATGAACACCGCCGAGGCCCTGCGGCTTATGCCCATGGAGTTGATCTCGGTGGAACAGTACGCCGCGTCGGTGTGCCGGCAGAAGGGCGCGGGCGCATGAGTCCGCTCCCCGCAGCTCCGGCCCCGGTCATCGCGGTCGGCCGGTTCCGGTGTTGTCCCATCGCCGACGGGGAAATGGTCTATCCTCGGGCGGCGATCTACGGGGACGATCCCGAACGGACCGCCGGAATACCGGAGCAGATCACGGCGCCTTATATGCCGCTGCTGGTGGACGCGGGTTCGCAGCGGGTGCTGATCGATACCGGCGCGGGGCCGCTCGGGCCCGACTCCAGCAGAGCCTCGCGCGCGCGGGTTTCCAGGCCGAGGACATCGATGTGGTCATCCTGTCTTACGCGCATCCCCTGGTGCTGGACGATGGAACCCCGCGGTTTCCCAAAGCCCGAGTCGTGATGAGCCGGGTTGAGTATGAATTCTGGAGCTCGCCGGAGCTCCGTGCGCGGCTTGGCAGCGGCTCGATCTACGGCAGGGCGGAGCTGGAGAATCTGATGGCCGCATGGGTGGACCGGTGCCTGCCGCCCGCGCGCGAGCGGCATGAAAGGCTCTCGGGGGAGACGGAGATCGCTTCCGGGATTACCACTTTCGATGCAGCCGGCCACATTTCCGTTGCCATCTCCTCCGGCGCCGATTCGCTGCTGTTTGCCGACGACCTGCTGATCGTGCGCGAGCACGCCGCAGACGCCGACTGGACCTCGATGTTTGATCTGGATCCTCAAACTCTCGTCCAAACACGGCGGCGGCTGCCAGACGGTGCGGCAGCCGACCGCAACCTCGTCTTCCATTACCATTTTGGCGAGGCGGGCAGGTTCCGTCGCCGCGGCGCGCATTGGGAGTGGGAACCGCGGGACCCGTGATATGGTCGAGTGAATATGGCTTCGGAGCCGTCTTCCGATGAAGTCCGCGCACATGTGCTCCGGGTAGGGTCCAGCGCCGGGTTCTACCGCGCCGATCGAATCCGGCGGCTGCTCGAATATACGGTTGAGAAGACGCTCTCCGGAAAATCGACTGAGATCAAGGAATACGCGCTGGGTGTGGACGTCTTCGAGCGCGGCGAGGGATTCGATCCCCATGAGGACGCCATCGTGCGCGTACAGGCACGAAGGCTCCGCGAAAAGCTTCTAGCATATTACGAAGCGGAGGGCGCTCAGGAACGCATCCGGATTGAATATCGGAAGGGCAGCTATATCCCTCGCATTCTCCTCGCGGAATCTCCCGAAGCTATGCCGCCGCGATCGCTGGCGGTGGTCCCGTTCGTGAATCTCGGTCCCGGCTCTGAGGACGACTATCTGTGCGACGGCATTACCGAGGAGCTGATCTTCCAGCTCTCGCGAGTCGAGAGACTTCGGGTTGTCTCGCGCGGGTCTTCGTTTGCGCTCCGGGGTAGGGGTCTCGATGTTCGCGGCGTCGGCCAGAAGTTGCGTGCCGATCTCATCGTGGAAGGGACGGTAAGACGATGGGAGGACTCGGTCCGCATCACTGCGCAACTCATTAGCGCAGAGGATGGATATCACATCTGTTCCGACCGTTGGGACCGCCACATCACGGACCTGCTGGCCATCCAGGATGAGATCGCATCGTTGTTTGTGCAAACGCTGCGGCCCCATCTTGCCGCCAAACCTCCAGCCGCACACGGGACAGATGATCGTGAGGCGTATGAGCTCTATCTGAAGGGCCGGCACTTCTGGAATCAGCGGACTGAGCATGGTTTCGGACGCGCCATCGAATTTTTCCAGGCAGCGATTGCGCGCGATCCGAAGTTTGCGAGGGCCTGGTCGGCGCTTGCCGAAACATATCTGTTAGTGGCGGCGCATCACCTGGAGGCGCCGGACACGGCGATGCCGAAAGCGCTGGAGGCGGTGACCACAGCTCTCGCGCTGGACCCTGATCTGGCGCCGGCGCATTCCGCCATGGCGATGATCCTGCTGGCTTACGAACGCCGGCCCCAAGCCGCTGAACGCCAATGGAAGCAAGCTCTGGAAATCGATCCGAACTACGCGCACGCCTGGCATGCCGTGGCGGTGTTCAGCGACAAGTTGGGCCAGGTGGACCAGGCGATCTCGGCTCTGCGGCATGCCGAGCGTCTGGAACCGTTTTCCGCGGCCATTGCCTGCGATTTCGGGTTTCTGCTTTGCGGGGCGCGGCGGTATCTAGAGGCCATTGACGCATGCCGCAGGGCGCTCGATCTGCACCCTTCGTTTCTTCGCACCTACGTTCCCTTGGCAAAGGCTCATGCGGCCCTGTGCCGTTACGACGACGCGATCCGCATCTGCCTGGAAGCGCGGCCGCTGTTCCGCGGGCGGGCCTTCCTCGGTCAACTGCTGGCGATCCTCGGGTATTCGTATGGTAGAAGCGGCCGGCACGCTGACGCGGCCGCGATTGTTGCCGAGCTCCATGCAATGCGCAGTGAGCACTATGTCTCCGCTTACGATTTCGCCACCATTCACGCCGGTGTGGGCCAGCGCCGGCAGGCGATCGACTGCCTGCGGAGGGCTGTCGATGAGCACGCCTTCTGGCTGATCTCCTTGCCGCTCGACCCGCTATTCGCTGGCTTGCGCGGCGATCCCGAATTCGACCGAATCGCCGGTGGAATATGGGCGGAAGAGCCTGTTGACGGCGCAATCCTCCGGGCGTTACCCGGTCACGAGTAACCTGGCCGTAACCTGCTCCATCTTGTCGCTGCCGTCCCACTCGCCCCACAATCGAATTCATGAAACGGGAAGCTGTCATAACGTGCTTGACGATGGGCGCAATCGCATTTTCGGGTGCCGCTCAGAACCGGTTGGAAAAAGCCGCGACCCAGTCGCGTTCCGTTCGTTGCAGGTAGTGAATGCGCCGGGGTCCGACCCGGTCAACGTGCACGGGGTAATCACCCTCGGAAGCGCCAGTGACGGTCTCAACCCCGCGGCAGAACGGCTGTACGGGACGCCAAGCCGCCCGCCGCCGGGCCCCGCCTGTACCTCCGGGTGGGGAATGATTGGGGCGGCATGGACTTGGGGACGGGCCAAGCGCTGCTCACCTTCACTCCCGCGCTGGATCCAGCCCACGGCACACAAGCCCCGATCGGGGCCGCCGGCGGCACGTTGCAGATTACTGACGCCACGGGCGCGATCATCTCTCTGAAGGTTCCAGCCGGTGCTCTGCGCCAGACCGTCACCATCTCCATGACTCCACTGGCCACTTCGCCCGAGGTCATCGGTGCAGGCGCGGTCACCCCCGGCGTACAGTTTCAACCCGAAGGCCTTCACTTCCTGGTCCCGGCGACTTTGACGTACGACTTCCACACCATCACGACCCCGCTGCCCACCGCGCCGCGCGTGTTTCTGCTCACCTCGCCGATGACCATGGTCCCGCTCTACGGCTCGGTGGATCTGGTGAAGCGAACCATGACCGCGCTGCTGTTTCACTTCAGCAGCGACCAGCCGGCCACCGGCAGCACGGCGGCCTCGGATATCACCATTTGGGTAAATGCGCTTCTCGCCGCGAGCGGCGGCACCCTGACGCTGGAAGAAATGGCCTCCCTGCTAGCGGCCGAAGACACCCAGCAGCAGCTTGGGTGTACCACGGGTTGCATCGATACGGGCGCGGTGGCCCAGGCGATCTCCACCGCGGTGACCGCCCAGGTGGCGGCTTCCTGTCCCGCGGACATCGCGAACCCATCCCTGCCGGCACTGCAGACCTATCTCCAGATGGACACGTTTCTGCAGCAGGTGGGCGGATCCGTGCCGGCGTTGCGCGCCTGCGAACACAATGTCCTGGAGGCGCTGATCGCGCAGGCCAGCACCGATCCTGGCGCTCCGCTGGCGGATCTCACCGACTACATCTCGGGCAATCCCACACTCAGATATCTGGCGAAGCTTCTCGGGCTCGCCCAGCAGCTCGGCTTCGGCGATCTGGACACGGAGGCGCTGCAAAAGCTCGACACGGTGTTCCGGACCGCCGGCCAGGACCTGGTCACAGCCATTCAAGGACGGCAGTCGGATGCGAACATCCAGGCGGAAACGCAGCAGGCTGTCTCGGATCTCACGCAGGAGCAGCAGACGGGAGATGCCGAAGGGCTCGCCTCCGTCGATCCCGGCTTCGACGCCTTCATCCAACAGGAGATTGCCAGTCTGTCGAATAAAGTGACTTTCAAAGCCACTTCGATTGGCGGCCAGCTTTGCAATGGCATTCTTGCTTTCGGAGGCGGCATCACGTTCAATCCACCCGTGTCTTTGCCCGTGAGCGCCAGCGGCTCTGGCTGCGGAGGCCAGTTGACGCTGAGCGCGAAGCAGATCGGCTCGAATGAAGTGGAATTTGACGCGTCGGGGCAGGAGGGAACCATTCCTATCACCCCAACCGGGCCGACAGCCAGCCTCTTTGCGGGTACCGTGTACTTGACAATGCAACTCTCCAGTCCGGCCACGGTGCAGTTGGACATGAACACGCAATGGGCTACAAATGCACCCGTGTTGACGCTGGGAGGCACAAGCTTCGACCTTGGCGGACAGATAGTAGTGATCGGCGGCTCTGCATCCGACGCGATTCAATATCGTTTCGGCCTTCAGACTTTTACCTATAGCAGCCCGAATCCAACTAATCTTCCGGCGGGAACTTACACTGTGTTTGCGAATGTTTACAGCGGTAACCAGCTGGCAAGCGCCGGCAGTGGATGGCTCGCGAGGATCACGGTGCAGTGAGGTCGATGGAGACGTAAAACCAAGCGACCGGAGCTCATTCATGAGAATCTCAATTAGTCTGTCGCGGCGCGGAATAATTCTAGGCCTTCTGGTCCTTCCGCTGGCCGCGCAGAACCGAATCGAAAAAGCAGGTACGCCCTGGCCTTCAGCGCGCTGCGGGTCGGGAACAGCCCTGGCGAGCACCAACTCAATCTGCACGGCGTGATTACCCTGGCGCCGACCAGAGATGGGCTGAAACCAGGCGCCTTGAGAATTAAAAGCAATCAAGGGGAGCTTGTTAATGAAGATCTCGATTAGTCCCTCCAGGCGCGCCATGCGCCCGCTGGTGTTGATGCTGGCTTTTCTCGCCGCGCTTGCCGCGCATGCGGATCCAGTGTCGGTCTCGATCAGTGGATTGTCCCAGGTCACGTATGTGCCCGGCGCGTATCACAGTTTCAATCATCGGGGGGAAACACCACCGTCACCGATGCATTCTCTTTCGGCGGCGGAGGTTGCGGAGTGAATTGCCCATCGAATGCAACCTGGACTATCGGTTCGCTGTTCGAGGCCTCCCCGGGGGAATTGCATGCCTCCGCTGCAACGGCGTGCGTGGGCACGTTTTGTTACTTCGGCAGCGCGGGCGGTTCCGCCAGCTTCACGGACCTGCTGACCATCAATCCGGTCTCGACCGATCTGGTCGGCCGGACAGCCGATTTTCATTTCACCCTGGGAATCAGCGGCTCTCTGTCGGCGACCGGGGGCTCTTACTTCGATCCGGAAAACAATCAGACTTACGGTAACGCGAACTCGAGCTGGCAAGTCGATGCCAGTATCAGCGGCGTCGCCGTCCTCGACCGGAGCGGCACCGATAGCAGCTTCGATGGTTTCCATGGCGACCCCATTGCGAACCAGATCGTCGATGCCGTGATTCCGCTCGGCGATCCATTTACCCTAACAGTCACTCTCGGTGTGGGATCAGTGGTGAGTTATGATGTCGGCGCCGCCGCGGCGGATCTGGGTCACACGCTGACGTGGGGAGGCATCAGTGGAGTTACCCTGACGGACACCGGCGCCCCGGTCGATTTCACCGTCTCCTCTGCTTCCGGTTTCGACTACGAAAGCAGCCACATTCCGGCCGACACCCCGACAGTAGCGGAACCGTCCGGCCTCGTTTTGCTGGGAGCAGGTCTGTTTGCCTTGAGCCTCGTGGCGAAGCGCGCCGGAAATCCTTCGAAAACTGCTTAACTCAAACGAGCTGCATTTGGGCTTACCCGGATAGAGCACATCAACAGAAGTGCCCGGCGTATACGATCAGTCTACGCAGGATGCGATTGCTGTTCACCGTAAGGTGTTCACGGTGCCGGATCGAGGGTTGTCCTGCGGCCGGAACCCAACGTCGTCTACGACGCAGTCCCAGATCAGCGGGCGCGGCGCAGTTTTTCGTAAGTGGTGCCGGCTAACGCAAACGATGCGATCGCCGCGAAATATGCCAGCCGCGAGTTTTCCCGGATTTTGTCCGGACCATGATGATCGCACCACACTGGCATGCCCGCCGGGTATTCGCTTCGGTTGTAGACGTACACTCCCTTCGAGCGGAGCCCCTCGGCCACGCGCTTCAAAGTGCGCGTGGCTTTGCGGTCGCAGAGCACGCACTTGGCATCGATTCCTTCGAGCGGCAGCAGCCGAACCTCGCGGTTGAGGACCACCACAAACGCCAAAGCGGGTGCAAGGATCAAGACCACGAGGGCGACTAGATTCACGCGCATCGCTGGGTTCCCAAGAGCCCGCGGCCGCTATCGGCCGGGTATTAATCGAGGCGAGGCTTGGCACCGCCGTTTTCGTCGAACGTTTCGAGTTGCTTCTCAATGTTCGCCTGGAGTATATCGGCGCCCAGTCCCGGAGATTCGCGGAAGCGCGGCGGAAGCAGCGCGGCAACCGCGTCCGGCTCCCGGATCAGATCCGCGCGGTTGACCTCGGGATATCCGAGGCTGTCCGCAACGCGGCATGCCACACCGACCAATTCAAACAACTGGCCGGCGTGAACCGCCACATCCCAGTGATGAAAGCGGATGCAATCACACAGTGTCGTGGGAAAGCCCCACGCGGCGGCGAGAAACGCCCCGGCGTCATCATGGGCGCAGCCAAACAGGAGCTTCTCGAGATTCAGATATTCCTGAACACTGCCGAACTCGGCGGTCAGCACCTGCCCATATTTCTCGGCCGAAATCTGAAACAAAGCGAGTCTTCCCACATCATGCATCAGACCGGCCGTGTAGAGCAGCGGCACGGAATTTTCATCCGCGGCGCCCAGCGCCTCCGCGATCACTGCGGTCGCGATGCTATGGCGCCACGAAACCTGAAGAGCATTGGCCCAGCGGCCTGTGCGCAAATAACCTTTCACCGCCACGGCAAACGCCAGCGAACGAATCCGCTCCATGCCGAGGAGCGCGATCGCGTGCCGGATGTTGTGGACAGTGGCGCGGACACCGAAAGCTGGCGAATTGGCAAGAATGAGCAGATCGGCCGCCAGAACGGGATCCGAACGGAACACGTTTTCAAACTCCGCCATGGCCGTGTCGCTGTCGATGGAAACGGAAAGCAGCCGCAACGTCGAGGGTCGGAGCGCCGGAAGTCGCGAGAGCCGATTGAAGACGCTAGGTTCAGCCGCAAACGGAGGCGCGGAGGGGGTTTCCTGAATCAATCGACTATGCAACGCAGCACCTCGGGAAACAGCGATGGAGCTCGGTTGCAAATTATCGCTGTCGACGATCATATCGGATTGATTATAGGGCGGTTCTGCCGATTTACAGGTCTATACCTTAGTTAATGCCGGCTCATATCCGCTCGAATGCGCCGGATCGCGTCGCGTACTGGATTGATACGGCGGTACTTCCACAACCTGGTCCGGTAGTACGTCCCAGACTTGTCGCGAGCCCCGGTTTGGCGGATTATCTTTAGTAAACTTGCTGACGCCAACCAATATCGAGCCCGCCGATCGCCGGCATTGTCCCCGGTATAAGTATGTGGGAGAAGTGCGGTTTGAACGCAAGGGACAGGATGGCGTGGCGCGGCTGGGCTACGGGCTCACCGAGGACGTGAGCCAGCGAGCGCTGCGCTTTCAGCCGGAAGAACGCCTGGAGCCGGGCGCGGAGCTGGTGATGCGCATCGCGTGGCCCGCCCGGTTGCAGAATACCTGCGAGTTGGAGCTGATCGTCAGCGGCTTGGTCACGCGCGTGAGCGCCGGCGGAACCGTGGTGACGATTCGGGATTACGAATTTCGGACCTGCGGGGCACGATCGTTCTGGGAGGCGCCGGAGCCTTCGACCAACTGGAGAGTCGCATAAGAGCCGCCCCGCCGGTTGCCCGACCACCCAGGTTGCGCCGAGTCGCGGCTCAGGATGCATTTGCGGCCGTAAGACCAGCCTTCCACTTGAACCGTGCCCGCGCGGCGCTCGACGCGGTATAACGCGGCAGCGCCCAACTCGAGGGCCAGAGCGGGCAACGACCAACCGGTCATATCCGAGAGAATGTGGAGGGATCCGGTCCGCGCGACGCAGATGACGTACTCGGGGCTGTCGCATCGAGCGGCCGCCGCGGTTTCCAGAATGCGCTCGGCGTCCCGAAGAAAGGTTTCCACAACACTCTCTTCGGCCCCGAGAGAGTTGCTTTCGGAGATTTTTGACGTGTGCTATTGGGGTTCCGGGATCAACGAAAGCACCTTCTGCACGTACTCGATAGTCTCGGGATAATCAGGTAGCCCGCCTGCCACACTCACTTTGCCCGGGCCCGCATTGAACGCACCCAGAGCCAGAGAAACATCGCCGCCGTACATCGTCAGCAGCTGTTTGAGCAGGCGTGCCCCGGCGTTGACATTCTGTTTGGGATCGAACGCATCTGCGACGCCGAACTGAAACGCGGTGGCGGGCATCAGTTGCATCAGCCCCATTGCCCCCTTGGAGGAAACAGCGCAGGGCCGGGCGGCCGATTCCTGGCGGATTACGCCGCGGATCAGGTCAGGCTCCACACCCTCCTGCACTGCGGCATTCTGCACCAGCGAATCGAGTTCCGCGGCGGGTAACGGCGGACAGACCGGCGTTTCCGGTGCGGGTAGCGACGGGATGGCCGGCGGCAAAGGCAATAACGGCGGTTCAGCCTGCGTGGACGGCGGCGGGCCGGGCAAGTGCGCCAACTGGGTTTGCAGGGAATGGCGCTGTGCCTGGAGAGACACGGCCATGGAGGCAACCGCCTGCCGCTGCTTCGAAATGGATTGGTGCATCGCTTTAGCGACCGCCGCCGCCGGCTCTGCGGCGGGCATGTGAGCCGCTAACCCGAGCACCAGGCAGAGGCTTCGCAAACCGTTTATCCCATTGAACATTCGGATGTTCCTCGGAATACTTTAGAATCGCCGGAGGGCGCTGCCGATATGAGGTGTGGGTTGCAGGATGCGACTCGAGAGGCGTCTATGCAAATAGGTTCAGTGAATTCCCTGATGCCGGCACCGCCAGTCGATCCGACGCCGGCTTCCAACCAAGAACCGACACAAATGAAACAGGTGGCCACTGCCGTGCGGGCATTGAACGAATCCGGTATGTACGGCCAAGACCGGGAACTGCAGTTTGCCAAGGACCCGGGGACTAAAACCATGGTGATCAAAGTGGTCCAACAGCAGACCGGCGAAGTTATCGAGCAGATTCCGCCGGAGGAAGTGCTGCGCGCCGCAGAGGCTCTCAAGCAAATGGCGCAGGGACTCAAGTGATGTGGAAAGAGGCTTATCTCGCGAACGTGGTTTCGACCGACCCCATGGAGCTGGTCTGCCTGCTGTACCAGCACGCTCTGGACACTGTGCGGAACGCGCGCCGGCATCTGGCGGGCGCTGACATTGCCGAGCGCGGGAAGGCGATTTCGAAAGCGGTGGCAATTCTCGGCGAATTGAACAGCTCGCTCGACCACAAAGCGGGTGGTGCGATCAGCGCCAACCTGGAGGGGCTGTACTCGTACATGACTCTGCGGCTGACCGAAGCCAACATCCGGCAGCAGGATGCACCGATGGCCGAAGTCGAAAGCCTGCTGATGACGCTGAGCCAAGCCTGGCAGGAAGCCAAAGCCAAGCAGGCGGCGCCCGCGGAAGTGCCGGTTGCGCCCACGGCGCCGGTGTGGCAGGAAGCGAATCTGGAACCGGTCGGGCACGGGTGGAACGCTTAGGGCTTCGCGGCCGGCGTAGTCGGAGCGGGTGCCTCGCTGGGCGCGATTAGCCCTTTGGCGACGAGATTGGCCAGGCCGAGCCCGCCGCCGGCGGTCAACGACTGAGCGAACATTTCCTGCGCGTATTCCATGGCCGACGACGAGGCATCGTCCTCATCGGTGCCCATCCAGCCCCCTTCGGATTCGCGCATCCCTTTCATCATCTGGCTGATCAGCAACGCTTCGAACTGGCGTGCGGCGTCTTTAATCTTCTCCGGGGAGTCCTTGGGCGCGGGAGTAAGGCTTCCCGCCGCAGCATCCGCTAGTCCGATGGGAATCAGTGGGGCCATGCGGGTCTCCTCCTAGATCACTTCGAGTTCGGCATCCAATGCGCCGGCGCTCTTAAGGTTTTGCAGAATTGCGATGATGTCGCGCGGCGTGCTGCCAATGGCGGTGAGCGCGCGAACCAGTTCTTCGACGGTGGCGCCTTCCTTGAGAATAATGTCGCGGGCGCGGTCTTCCTTGGCGTCAACGGAGACTTGCGGAGTCACTTCGGTAGTTCCGTTCGACAACGCGTTCGGCTGGCTCACGTTCAAGACAGTTTGAATCGCAACCGTAAGATTGCCTTGCATGACGGCGACCGGGGCGATGCGAACGTCCTTGCCCATCACGATGGTGCCGGTGCGCTCGTTGACGACGATACGCGACCGGCGGTCGGTTTCCACGGTCAGGCTTTCCAACTGGGCCACGAACTCGGTGGGAGTCTTTTCGAACTGAGCCGGCAGAGTGACCGCGACCACGCCGGCGCTTTCCGCGCTGGCAGCGCCATTGAATTTCTGGTTCACCACTTCGGCGATGCGCGCGGCGGTGGTGAAGTCTGCCTGATGAAGTTGCAGCCGCACGGCATTGCCGATCTTTGCGGTCGGCGAGGCGACCTCGACAATTGCGCCATCGGGGATGCGTCCCACCGTCGGATGATTCACGATCTGGGCCGCGCCGGCCGCGCCGGCATTTCCGGCGACGGCGTATCCCCCCAGCACGGCAGCTCCCTGCGCCACCGCATAGATTTTGCCATCGGGGCCGCGCAATCCGGTCATCACCAAAATGCCGCCTTGCAGGCTGGCCGCATCGCCGAGAGCCGCGACCGTTACGTCGATCTTCATGCCGGGCTGGGCGTACGGAGGCAGAGTCGCCGTGACCATGACGGCCGCCGTATTCTTGACCTGGATCAACAGCGGATTGATGGCGACACCCATCTGCTGCAGGAGATTGGTGACGCTTTGCGCGGAGAACTGCGTCTGGGTGCGGTCGCCGGTGCCTTTCAAACCGACCACCAGACCATACCCGATGAGCTGGTTATCCCGTACGCCTTCCAGAGACACCAGTTCCTTAAGCCGGGTCGAGCCCGGAAGCCCGGCGGCCAGCACAAAGAAAAAGGCCAGAGTTCTTCTCATATGGAATTAAAAGGGGAGGATTCCCATCAGGAGCCGCCAGAGCACCATGGGACGGCGGACGGCATCGTTGACCACGCCTTTGCCATTGATCTTGAGCTCCATGTCGGCAATCTGATTGGAACTGACGACATTGGCCGTACTGAGGTCGAACGGGCGCACCACGCCGCGAACCGTAACCAACTGATGCTCGGCGTTGACATCGACTTCCTTGCTCGCCTCGATGACCAGATACCCATTGGGCAGCACCTGGGTGACGTGCGCGGTCAGAGTGGTATTGAGAGTCGTGGAGCGCGTGGTGGCGCCTTGGCCGTTCAGAGCCGATTGCGTGTTCAGATTCGCTAAGTTGGCCAAGGCGCCGGCAGCCTTGGTGGGGCCGCCGGCAGCGGTGATGGAGCTGCTCAACGTCGACTGGCGCTGCGTTTTGGTGGTGCCTTGCGCGACCGCCGAGGCCTGCTCGGAAACCACGATAGTGAGAATATCGTTGACCTGGCTGGCGCGGAAATCGCCGCCGAGATTCATAAAGCGCGAGGTCGGCGCCCACAAAGAGCCGGTGGGCGTCTGCACGCTGGCGGTGCTGGCCATCGCCTGGTTGACATATTGATCGAGCGGCGAGGGCGGGGGCGTCTTTGGCGCCTTCTTCCTGGCCGCCAGCACGACTGAACCGCTGGAGAGCAGGCCGACGAGCAGCAGACAAGTTCGGGTATACATGTCAGTTTCCTTCGGGTAAGGCGGCGTCGACAAAGGCTCGATCCTTACCTTCGACGCGCGCCTGAAAAATTTTGTTGCTGCGGAGATTACGGACGGCTATCGGATCTCCGATGCGGCCGTCGGACTCGGATTTCGCGGTCAGCGCGACGTGTGCCGCGCCGCTGCGCACTTCAATTTCCACGATGTCGCCACGCCTGACGTCCTGCGGGCGCTCTACGGAGCTGACTCGGATCTCGGCGCCCGCGGCGATGGGGCGCGTGGCGACGCGGCCGACGACCTGATCCAGGCTGCTGGCGAGATCAGTCGAAACGGGAAAGCCGCGGGTGGATTCGGGCCGAACCTGGTTGGCCCCGATCAGGCTCCCGCGCCGGATGGGCTCGGTAGCGATCAGGCGAGTCAGGCGCGCGGTGACGATCACATGCGCCCAGATCGCAAACCGCTGATTGGACCCGTAAACGACGTTGCCGCGCCAGATAACCGGCGTTGGCGCGTTCGCCAAAGCCGGCGCGCCGAGATCTTCGCGCCGGAATTCGATGCGGCCGCGTGGCACCGGGTAGAGGCTGGTTTCTGTAATCTCAATGCGGGTTTCCGGAAACGGCAGGGCGGCGCGCATGGCGTCCAGGACGCGGCTTCGATCGAGTGCCATCATCGGCAGCTCGAAGCAAAGCTCCTCGGGGGCATCGAGCTGGACTGCATGATTGCGCGCGATCGAAATCAATTCCAGGGGGCGGATGACCCGGCGCACGCCCGGGCCGGGAGCCGCCGCGATGGGAGTATCGGGATCAATTCGCGCAAAACCGGGCAGCGCCGCGGCCACCTCGCGTGCGGTAATCGGATCGTGCTCCGCCGGCAAGCAGCCGTTGGGAGCTGCGCGCGCGGTGAGCCCGAATAACAGCAGCAGAGGAGGAAGAACGCGCCTCATTGCGAGAGGTTGTTCACCTGCTGGTACATTTCATCGGCGGCCTTGACGACCTTGGAATTCGCCTCGTAGGCGCGCTGGGCAATGATCAGGTTGATAAATTCCTGGACGATGCTGACGTTGGACTGTTCCGTGTATCCCTGAAGCAGAGTGCCGAGTCCTTCCTGGCCGCCGGGAGTGGCGACGGTGGGCTCGCCGGAAGCGTCGGTCGGCTGATAGAGATTGTGGCCGATGGAGTTCAAGCCGGCCGCATTCTGAAACAGCGCGAGTTGAATTTGCCCCGCCTGCTGGACGGCCGTCTGGCCGGGCTGGGAATAGCTGACCGTGCCGTCGGGGGCGATGGTAATCGACTGGGCGTTAGTCGGAATCGTAATGGCGGGTTCGAGCGGATCGCCATCGGCCGTCACGACTGTGCCATTCTTGTCGAATTGAAAGGAGCCGGACCGCGTGTAAGCCAGATCGCCCGTAGGCCGGCGGACCTGGAAGAAGCCGTTGCCCTGAATCACCAGATCGAGCGGATTGCCGGTTTGCGAGAAGTTGCCCTGCGTGAAGATGATTTCGTTGGAAGCGGCGCGCGTTCCCAAACCGAGCTGCAGGCCGACAGGTACCACGGTCTGCTGGCCCGCGGCCGCGCCGGGCTGCGAGAGGGTTTGATAGAGCAGATCCTGGAACTCCGCGCGGCGCATCTTGTAGCCAATGGTGTTGGCATTGGCGAGGTTGTTGGCAATGTTATCGACGTTGGTTTGCTGGGCCGTCATGCCGCTGGCGGCGCTGTACAGAGCACGGATCATAAGGCAATTCCTCCGAGAGCATCGAAAGACTGGGGACGAAGCAGGCCGGGGAAGCGGCTGAGCGAGGGCGGCCGGACGGCGGGAATCCCGGGATTGAACCGGCGCGGCCGTCGCGGCACGGCAATGCCGGCGGGCGCCGCCGAAGGGGTGCCGCGCGGGCCGGCAGGCTTTTGCGGCGCCAGCATTGCCAAATCACGTAGGGACGTTTTGAAAGTCATTTCCATTTTTCTCCGCTGGTTATGTCGTGACGCGGGCGACCTCTTGCAGCGCGGACTGGTTCATCTGCGAATCCAGGCTCACGGCTTTCTGCAGCATTTCAAATTGACGCATCACGCCGACCAGGCGCATCGCGGCGTCCGGCACCGTCACGTTGGATGTCTCGAGCTTGCCCTGCTGGACCAGCACGTTGGCGGCGGGAACAGGAACCACGGACGCATCGGTATTCTGAAAGGCGGCGCCGGTGAGTTTCTTGAGCGAGTTGGTGGATGGGAACTCCACGAGGTCGAGTTTGCCGAGATCCTGGCCATCCTGGCGGACTTGGCCGTCCGGAGAGATCTCGATGGGCTTACTGCCGGCCACACGGAGGGCCTGGCCGTTACTTCCGGCGGCGCGCAACGAATAGCCATCGCCGGTGACGAGCTCACCCGATGGCGCGATCTTCAAGCTGCCGTTGCGCGTATAGAGAGGTCCCGAGGGGCCGTTGACCACGAGAAAACCGGGACCTGAGAGGCCGATATCCAGAGGGCTTCCCGTGGACGTCAAAGTTCCTTGAGAGAAGTCGGTCCACTGCCGTTCCACCACGGGCAGCGTGGTATCGGCCCCTAGAGGATTGAAGGCTTCGGCGGAAGTGTAGAGGCCATAAAAGGGATGATCCGTTTTATATCCGCTGGTCTCCGCGTTGGCGAGGTTATTGGCGAGGAGCTCGAGGCTTTCCATTCGGGAGCGCAGCCCGCTCGCCGCGGAGATGGTAATGGGATCCATAGAGACTCCGGGGCAAGCAAAGCAAGTGGGGGACCAAAGGAACCGGAAAAAAAGATTCGAGATTTGCTTGGAACTGCACGATATGGGAAGCGACGAGACGAAATCTCAGTCAACACTTTGACGACCGGGGTTGACTCGTCAAAAGCCCAACACCCGGCGCCGCGGCACATCCCGTTGAATTGATACACCGTCCGGATTTGGTTTCCGACCTGCATTTGCGGGCGGCATGACTTCGGCTGGCGCTCTTCCCGTCTGCGCTTCGAATCCCGTGGATAATCCCGCAGCTTCTGCTCCGAGCTCCGGGAATTCTGGCGATTCGCAAGCGTTCGGCCGGCAGCTGCGGGATGCGCACGACTCGATGAGCACTTCTAATGCTGATACTGCGTCCCAAACGATCTCGAACGGCAAACGCGCCGCCGCGCGTGAGCTCGAGAGAAAGAGTCAGGGGGACGGAGATGCCAAAGGCTCCGTTCCCGTGCCAGTTTCGACGCAACCCGTGCCGGCGCTGCCGCTTTCGCTGGACTTTGGGCTGATCCAAGGAATTGCTCCGGGTAAGGACGGCGAAGCGGACTCGCAGCAAGCCGCGGGACAACCGGCTGCCGCGACGCCGGCACTTGATCCGAAGCAGGACGCTCTGCAGGCGCCGCCGGACCCGCTGGCGGAAGCCGCCCAGCCGGTCGCAATGCCGAGGGAGTTGAGTTTCGCTCTCAAGCTGGATCCGCAGGCGGTTGGCAAAGGCTCGGAAAGCGCAAAGGACAGTAAGGCCGCGCCGGAGGGGTCTTCGCTCCGGATTCCGGCGCCGGTGAAGACTTCCGCGGCCGCCGTACGAGCGCTCGAGGAGGCTCACGCCGGCGAACCGCAGGCGGATGCGGCCGCACCTCGCAACGACGTAATGGCACGGATCGCCGCATTCCAGATGCCCCAGCAAAATCCGCAGGCTAGCGGCGCGGCCGAGAACGGCGCTGCAGCGCGCATGGAGTCGGCCAAGGCTTTGGACACCGGCAAGGCTTTGGACACCGCATCGATTCAAACCTCGTCCGCGGACTCCACGACCAAGGCCTCCGGCCCGTTAAAGGAGCTGTCCATCCAGGTCGGACAAACTCAGCAAGACCGCGTCGAGCTTCGCGTGGTGGACCGTTCGGGAGAGATGCAGGTGGCAGTTCGCGCTTCCAACCCGGATGTCGCGCAAGGGCTTCGACAGGGCCTTTCAGATTTGGTGGGCCGGCTCGAACAGAACGGCTATCGAGCCGAGGGCTGGCGGCCGGGCGGATCGGTGACCGGCATTCAGGGAACCGGCGAATCGCGGCAGAAGGAAATGCAATTCCAGCGGGACGATTCGCAATCTCAATCCGGAGGGTCCCACCAGGGCCGGCAGCAGAACCCCCAAGGCCAGGGCTACCGCCCGCGGTGGGTACAGGAGCTGGAAGGCAGTTTATCGGACGGAAGCAATTCCACTTCAGGAGATTCATATGGCGTCACCAATTAGCGGATTGTTCGGCTCGCCGGCAAATCCGAGCGGCACCAGTACCACTACCGCATCGACAATCGGCGCGGCGGCTCCCAACGAGCAGATGTTCCTGAAATTGCTCGTCTCTCAAATTCAGAACCAGGATCCGACAAACCCCGTGGACGGCACGCAATTCGTTTCGCAGCTGGCGCAGTTCAGTCAATTGGAGCAATTGATCTCGATCCGCGGCGATCTGGACAGCCAGAACGCTGCCATGAGCGGTGCGGGTGCGCCAAACGGGACGCCCGGCGGCGCGAACAGCCCCGCAGCCGGTACCGACCCGAATGCAGGGAGAGCCACCCCCGGGGTACCGAACGGCACGACGACCCCCTAGAAGTTAAGAACGGAGGACAACCTACATGTTTGATGCATTTACAACGGCACTCTCGGCGCTGAACGCGGATGTAACCGCGATCGATATCGTCGGCAACAATCTGGCGAATCTGAATACCGTTGGCTACAAGGCCGACTCCGTCCAGTTTTACGATCTGATGAGCGAGCAACTGGGGGGCACCAGTTCCTCGAACTCGGTGGGAACCGGAGTAAGCCCGGCGCAAGCGATCAAGCAGTTCACCCAAGGTTCGATTCAAACGAGCGGCGGGCCGCTGGACGCCGCCATCAGCGGTGACGGTTTCTTCGTGGTGCGCGACAACATCGGGCGGACGCTCTATACGCGGGCCGGCGATTTTCAACTTGCCGCCGACGGCAGCCTGCTGACAGCGACCGGCGAGAACGTCCAGGGCTGGATGGCGGCGGGCGGGAAGGTGAACCTCGGCGCCCCGATGGGCAACATCGTAGTGCCGGTCAACGGGGTAGTCCCCGCCACGCCCACTGCGAATCTGTCCGTGACCGCCAATCTGGACGCGCGGCCGGCCGTCGGAGCAACCGGCGCCTCGTTTTCGTCCCCGGTCCAGATTGTGGATTCTCAGGGCTCGACGCATATTTTGACGTTTTCTTTCACCAAGACGGGTGTGAACGCCTGGAGTTATACGGTGACGATCCCGGCGGCCGATCTGAAAGCCGGGGGAACCACGCAGGTCGCGACGGGAAACCTGACGTTTGACGCCAACGGAAACCTGCTGACCCCGGCTGCCGCCAACGGCAGCATTCCGCTGAAGATCACCGGGCTGGCCGACGGCGCCAGCGATATGACCGTGAACTGGAACCTCTACAACGGCACTTCAGCGTTGCTGACACAGTTCGCGCAGAACTCCGGCGTCTCCGGGACGCAGCAGGACGGCTTCCAGGCCGGCCAGATTTCCAAGATCTCGATGGGAACGGACGGCATCATCATAGCCACCTACTCCAACGGCCAAACGGCTCCGATCGCCCAGCTGGCGCTGGCGTCGATTCGCAATCCGGACAGCATGATCTCTGTCGGAAACAACAACTATCAGCCAACCATCGAGACGGCTGCCCCGGCGGTCGGCGCGGCCGACAGCGGCGGCCGCGGCCAGGTCCAGGGCGGCGCGCTCGAGACGTCGACCGTGGACGTGGCGCAGCAGTTCACCCAGCTCATGTCGTTCCAGAGAAGCTATGAAGCAGCATCGAAGGCCATCACCACCACCGATCAGATGCTGCAGACGCTCATCGCGCTGAAGCAGTAATCCAGGGGCCGCCAACAGAATGGAATCGGTACAACAGGCGCTGAGCATAATCCTGGTTCTGGGATTGCTTGGCGGCGCTCTGTGGTGGCTGCGGCGCAAAGGAATGGCGCAGTTCGCCTTCAAGACGCCCGGCAGCGGGCGGAGCCGCGCGATCCAGGTACTCGAACGGATGAGCCTGACGCCGCAGCACTCGCTGCACCTGGTGCGTGTAGGAGACCGGACTGTATTGATTGCGGCTTCGCCGGCCGGTTGCTCGATCCTGGAAGGCTTCGCAGAACCGTCTCGGGAGAAGGTAGAGATCCGATGAGGCGGCGCGGGCTCGCGGTCTTGCTGGCGGCGCTTCCTCTCCAGGCGGCTCCGGCCGAACCGACGGCGCTGTTCGGAATTAATCTGAGCAACGGCGGCAACACGCTCAGCGTGCCGATGCAGATCATCATTCTGCTGACGCTGATGACGCTGCTGCCCGCCATTGTGATGACGATCACGCCGTTTCTCCGGATCACGATCGTGCTGCACTTCCTCCGCCAGGCGCTCGGGACGCAATCGACGCCATCCAACCAGGTTTTGATCGGGATCGCCTTATTTCTGACGATCCTGGTGATCCAGCCGGTAGCCATGGATATGTATCACCAGGGGTGGGAGCCGATGCAGAAAAACCAGCTCACGTCCGACCAGGCATTCGACGCCGGCACCAAGCCCCTGAAAACCTTTCTGCTGCGCTTTGCGCGGGAAAAAGACGTGAAGCTGTTCCTGGACATGTCGCACGCGCCGCAGCCGCGAACCGCGGACGATCTGACCTTGCGCGTGCTGATCCCGGCGTACATCACGTCGGAGCTGAAAGCGGGATTTCAGATCGGCGCCGTGCTGTTTCTTCCGTTCATGATCATTGACCTGGTGGTGGCGTCGGTAACGCTGTCGATCGGCATGGTGCAACTGCCGCCCGTAATGATCTCGGCGCCTTTCAAAATTCTGCTGTTCGTGCTGGCCGACGGATGGAATCTGGTGTTGGGTTCGCTCATGAAAGGGTTCTACTCGTGACTCCGGAATTCGTGGTTCAGATTCTGAGGCAATGCCTGATGACTGCTTTCTGGCTGAGCTTGCCGCTGTTGATCATCGGCTTTGTGGCGGGAATTATTGTAAGCCTGATCCAGATTGTGACTTCCATTCAGGATACGGGATTCGCGACGATTCCCCGGCTGGTGGCCTTTCTGGGAGCGTTTTTGCTCGCCCTGCCCTGGATGCTGGCAAAGATGACGACCTATACGGTTTCAATCCTGGGGGACCTGAGCCGCTATGCGCGGTGAGCTGGTGCTCTCGACATCGACGCTGCTGGGATTTCTCATGACGCTGGCCCGCGTGGGCGGGCTATTTGTATTCGTGCCCATACCGGGCATGGGCTTGCGCGCGAACCAAGCTCGGATTGTGCTGACACTGTGCATCGCGATCGCGTTGTTTCCGAATTGGCCGCATCCCTCGGCCGCCTTGTCCGGCGCTGAAATGGCCGGCTGGCTGATCGACGAAGCGGCGCTGGGAATCGGCATCGGGCTAACAGTCGGGTTCGTGCTGGAGGGATTTTATGTGGCGGCGCAGATTATGGGTTTGCAGGCCGGCTATGCGTACGCCTCGACCATCGATCCGAACAGCCAGGCGGATTCGAGCGTGCTGGTAATCTTTGCGGAAATGGCGGTAGGGCTCCTGTTTTTCGCTCTGGGTCTCGACCGCGAAGTGATCGGAATTTTCGCGCGCAGCATGGAGATCGCGCCGGCGGGATCGCTCGTGCTGGCCCGCGGCCCCGCCGCGCAATTGCTGTATTTGGGCGGCTTGATGTTCTCGACCGGCGTGCGGCTGGCACTGCCCATCGTAGCGGTGCTGCTGCTGATCGATATTTCTCTGGCGCTGCTGGGGCGCGTGAACGCGCAGCTGCAATTGCTGACCATCGCCTTCCCGCTCAAGATGATGGTGGCGCTGACCATCATTGGCTGGTTGGTGCTGCTGATGCCGGGTATCTTGCGAAACGAAGCCAACCTGTCTTTCGCGGCGGCGCGAACACTGGTCGCCCGGTAACATGGCGGACAACGGACAAAAGACCGAGCAGCCAACGCAGCGCCGCGTCAAGAAAGCGCGCGAGGAAGGGAATTTTCCTTCGGCGCGGGTCTTCGTCAATTCACTCCAGTTCATCGCGTTCGTGGCGATGCTGCACTCGTGGGGGCCGGTATGGGTGACGGCAATTCACCGCAACCTCGCAATGCTGTTGAATCACGCTTCGACGGCGCACATGGATCCCAAGTTCATTGTCTACATCAGCCTCGATCTGGCGCGCGAAACGCTGATGCCGCTGGTGCTGGTGGGTGCGGTGCTGATGATTGTCACGCTCGCGGCGCAGTTTTTCGTGACGCGGCTGGGGCTCAGCCTCAAGAAGCTGGCGCCCGATCTGAATCGGCTGAACCCCATGACGAAGATCAAAGAACTGCCGAAACAGAACATTCCGGCATTCCTGCAGGCGCTGGTGATGCTGCCCGTATTCGGCGCCGTGGTGTATTTCCTGGTGCGCGACAATTTCGACGCGCTGCTCCAGTTGCCGCTGACCAGCACCATCTCCGGGGCTGCCGAGGTCGGGCGAACGCTGGAGTCGCTTTTGTGGAAGGCTTCGGGATTGTTTCTGGTGTTCGGTCTCGTGGACCTGTTCCGGCAGAAGCGGCGATACCAGCAGGATCTGCGGATGAGCAAGCAGGAAATCCGCGACGAGCTGAAGGAAGTGGAAGGCAATCCGCTGATGAAAGCGCGGATCCGGCGCATCCGGCGGGATGTCGCGCGGCGGCGCATGATGCAGGAGGTGCCGAACGCCACGGCGGTGGTCGTCAACCCGACCCACTTCGCGGTGGCGTTGCAATACACCATGAATTCCCAAGGCGCGCCGAAAGTAATCGCCAAAGGCAAGAATTACCTGGCGCTGCGCATCCGTCAGAAGGCGATCGACGCCGGGGTGCCGCTCATCGAGAACCCGCCGCTGGCACAGGCCCTGTACAAGTCGGTCGACGTCGGGCAGGAGATTCCGGCGCAGTTCTATCGGGCCGTCGCGGAGATTTTGGCGTATGTGTACCGCTTGATGAATGGGAGGATGCCGGCATAGCCGCCTGAGCAGGCGGCGGCAGCCCGGATTGGCTGCCCTACTGAAACTTATATGGAACAGAAGGCCATAACGGGCGGGAAGTCGGGCGGCGCGGCGGCGGTTGCATTAAAGCAATTGCCGGGGTTGGCCGCCACCAACTGGCGCGATATCGCGGTGCCGCTGGCCGTGTTGGGTGTGGTCATCGCGCTGATCGCGCCCGTGCCCCGATTTCTCCTGGACATCCTGATCGTCACCGATATCATGCTGTCGGTGGTGGTCATGATGGTCGCCATGTACATCCGGAAGCCGGTCGAGTTTAGCGTATTTCCGACCACGCTGCTGCTGTTGACCCTGTTCCGGCTCTCGCTCAATATTTCGTCCACCCGGCTGATCCTCATGAATGGCAACACGGGAACAGCCGCGGCCGGAGACGTGATTCAGGCCTTCGGCAATTTCGTGGTGGGCGGCAATTACATCATCGGCGCGGTGATCTTCCTGGTGATGATCGCGATCCAGTACGTCGTCATCAACCACGGCGCGGTGCGCATTTCCGAAGTCACCGCGCGGTTTACTTTGGACGCGCTGCCCGGCAAGCAGATGTCGATCGATTCCGACCTCAGCTCGGGGTTGATCGATGAGCACGAGGCGCGGCGCCGGCGCAAAAGCCTGGTCGCCGAAGCCGAATTTTACGGCGCGATGGACGGCGCTTCGCGCTTCACGCAGCGGGACGCGGTTGCAAGCATCCTCATCACCGGGATCAATATCATTGCGGGCTTCCTCATCGGTGTCCTGCAGCACGGGATGGATTTGGCGCGCGCGGCCGAAACCTACACGGTTCTGACAATCGGGGACGGGCTGGTCACCGTAATTCCGGCGCTCATGATCTCGATCTCGGGCGGCTTGATTGTGACGCGGGCAAGCTCGGACGAGCGCCTGGGCACCGATTTCGGATCGCAGGTGTTCGGCAATCCGCAGCCATTGTTTCTCGCCAGCGGCGTGCTGATCGTGCTCGCGCTGTTCCCGGGGCTGCCGACCATTCCTTTTCTGGCCATGGGCGCCGGCCTTGGCGCCACCGCATGGGGGCTACGGAAGAAAGAGGCAGACGCGGCGAAAGCCAGCACGGCGGTGAAACCCGCGGCGGCGGCCAAGGAGAACCTGGAAGGCCTGCTGCGCGTCGAACCGCTCTCGATCGAGATGGGCTTGGGCGTGGTGAAATATGTGGCCGGCGGCCAGGAATCGCCGCTGATCAAGCGCATCTCCGGCATTCGGCGGCAGTTGGCCTCGGAACTGGGATTCCTCCTGGGGCCGGTGCGAATCGTCGACAACATCGCCTTGAAGGCCCACGAGTACGTAATTCTGCTCAAGGGCGCCGAAGTGGGGCGTTACGAACTGGCGGCCGGGTGCGAGCTGGCGATTCCAGTCGGAAAACCGGAGGCTCCGGCCGAAGGCAAGCAGACCAAAGAGCCCGCGTTCGGAATGGCCGGCTGGTGGATTCCCTCCGATGCCGTGGAGCGCGCGCGGCGCAACGGCTTTACGGTGGTCGATCCGGTGAGCGTCATCGGCACCCATTTGACCGAGATCATCCGCCAGCATGCGCCGGAATTGCTATCGCGCCAGGATACAAAGAAGATTCTCGACCGCGTGGCGATCGAGCATCCGAAGGTGGTCGAGGACCTGGTTCCGAAACTGCTGCCGCTCGCGGCCGTGCAACGCGTGCTGCAAAACCTCTTGCGGGAGCGCGTATCGATCCGCGACGCAGTCACAGTTTTGGAATCGCTCGGCGAAGCGGCGGCAACCACTCGCAACCCGGTCCTGCTGACCGAATACGTGCGGCAGGGATTGCGGCGCATGATCATCAAGCCGTTCCTCAACGCCAACGGCGAGCTGCCGGTATACCTGCTGGATGCCTCGCTGGAGCAGACCGTGGAATCGGCGGTGGAACACGGCGAGCAGAACAGTCACCTGACGCTGAATCCGACCGCGTTGCGAGATGTTCTGCGGCGCCTGCAGGCGAAGCTGGGGAATCCGGAGACGCCCGTCGCCGTCGTGGCGAATTCGGGCTCCCGTTACTTCTTCCGGCAGATCGTGGAATCGACAATGCGCAACGTGTTTTTCATCTCGCACAGCGAAATTCCGGCTGACACCAAGATCGTTTCATTAGGAGTAATCCAATAAGATGCCTGGGATAGACAAGAACACCCGATTGTTCGTGAAGTCGTACTTTACAACTTCGATTGCCGAGGCCATCGAACTGGCGGGGGCGGAGCTGGGACCGGATGCGCTGCTGTTGAACACGCGTCCCGCGCCGCCGGAGAGCGGGCATCCCGGCGAATACGAAGTAGTCTTCGGCGTGCCACCCGCAACGGGGGGCGGCGCCGGGGTCGCGGCCGCGCCGTCAGCCGATCCGGTAGCGGACTTGCGCAAGCGGATGGACGAGATCCGGGAAATGGTGTCGCGGATCGGATCGCCGGCCAGCGCGCCGAAGCCGACCTTGGCGGCCGACGCGTTGTTGAATGCCGGCATTGAGCCGCGCCTGGCCGCTGAGATCGATCTGGCGGTGCAGCAACGGCTCCGGAATCGCGGTGCGCTGCAGGCGGGCCGCATCAAGCCGATTTCGGATTGGGATACGGCCACGATCTTGCGCGAGACCACGCTCGAAATCGAAGCCCGGTTTGAGGTTGCGCCGGAGCTCGGGCGCATCGCGGCATTGGTAGGCCCGCCGGGTTCCGGCAAAACTACAACGCTCATCAAGCTCGCGGTGACGCAGGGCTTGGCGGCGCAGCGGCCCGTACGCCTGATTTCCACCGACCACTACCGGATCGCGGCGGCGGCGCAATTGGAAACTTACGCCGACATTCTGGGCGTCCCCTTCACGCTCGCGGAAACTTCGGTGGCCCTGGCGCATGCGATTGATGCGGCGCCGGCCGAGGCCCTGGTGCTCATTGACACCCCGGGTCATACGGCGGCATCGCTCGAGGACTCGGGTGGAGATCTGGTGTACTTTCTCGGCAGCCGTCAAGATATTGACACACACCTGATTTTGACAGCTACCATGCGGATACCGGACCTGCGCCGGATCACGGATTTGTTTCAGGCGTTCCGGCCCTCCAAGCTCCTGTTTACCCATCTGGACGAGGCGGACTCCACCGCGGCGGTGTTTTCCGAGGCCGCGCGCACGGGAAAACCGCTCTCGTTCTTATCAACCGGCCAATTGATCCCCGAGGATCTGGAATCGGCGAGCAAGTCGCGCGTCACCGAATCATTGGTATTGGAATTGCCACAGCCATGCGAGGCGGTCGCCTGAAACGCGCATGGCCCTTAGTCCGGCTGATTACCGTAGCACTCTCGACGAAGACAGCACATTACGGCGTGAAGCGCTGGTGCTGCAGCACCTGCCTCAGGTGCGCCTGATCGCGCGGCGGATCCACGAACGCCTGCCCGCGTACATCAGCCTCGACGATCTGATTTCGTCCGGTGTGCTGGGCCTGCTGGCGGCCATCGATAACTTCGACGAGACGCTGAACGTCCAGCTCAAAACCTACGCCGAGCGGCGTATCCGCGGCGCCATCATGGATAGCCTGCGCGAGCTGGACTGGGCCCCCCGGGAAACGCGGAAGCGATCGAAGGTCATCGAAGCGGCGATTCACAAGAGCAAGCAGAAGCTGGGGCGCGAACCGCAGGAAGAGGAGATCGCGGCCGAACTCAACATTGCGCCCGAGGAATATCAGCGCTGGCTCACCGATATCCAAGCCATTGATCTGCAGCCCATGGAGTACGCCACGTCCGATGGCCGGCGGCTCGACGTGCTGCGGCTGGTCCCGGACACGGACGAGAATTGGCCGTCGCGGCTGGTGGAGCGATCCGAGCTGGAGCGCATTCTGGCGCTCGCGATCGAGCGCATGCCCAAGCTGGAGCGCACCGTTTTGAACCTGTATTATTTCGAAGAATTGAGCCTGGCGGAGATCTCGAAAATCGTCAAGTTGCACCTTTCGCGCGTCGCGCAATTGCGGGTGCAGGCGGTGCTGCGTCTACGCAGCCATCTGCAGCGCGTATGGTCGCTGGATTCGCGGAGGAAGGATTGAATCCGACGCTGCCAGGAGGGCCGGAATCCGGCGGGAACGGATCCCAGGCCGACGCCATGCCGCCGCCAGGCCCGGCTATGGCTGAGCCGCGCGCCGCGGATGGGAAAGGCACGATCGGCATGCTCCTCGACATGGAGATGCCGCTCGTGGTGCGCTTCGGCAGCACCCGGATGTTGCTCAGCGATATTTTGGCGCTGGGCCCGGGATCAGTGATCGAGTTCCGGCGCTCCCCGGAAGATCCCGTGGACCTGCTGGTGAATGGCCGGGTCGTGGCGCGAGCGAAGGTGGTTGTGGTGCAGGGCAACTACGGCGTGCAGATTACCGAGATTGCGACACAGCGCGACGAATTGGCGAGTGACCCGCGGCCGCCGGCGCGCACCATACGAGGCAACTGATGAATTTGGATTGGATCTTAAGCCCCCTTACTCCGTACGTGGTAATCGTGTTGGTGCTGGTAGCCTGCATTGCGGTGCTCGTCACCGCCCAAATCGAGGTCTGCCGGTTGCGCCGGGCCGCCGCGGCCTCCCAGCACGAGCTGGCGGACAAGCTTACCGCGATGCAATCGACCGTCGCCGATATCGGCCGGCAGCGGCAGGAACCGCCGGTCGAGGTGGCGCCGGTTCGCAGTGCGGCCCTCCGGCCCTCGCTCAATCTTACGCGGCGCACACAAGCCCTGCGCATGCGCCGGCGGGGAGAATCGGTCGAGAGCATTGCCGCGGCGTTGTCCACTCCACGCAATGAGATCGAGCTGCTGCTGAAGGTCTACGAGATGGTCGAGTACCGCAGGCAGTTAAAGGCGCCGGTACAGCCGGTGGCGTAAGAGGAGAACCATCGGGTGCGCCGGTTTGTGGCTTTGCCGCCGCTAGGCCGGGCGCTGGGCCGCCCACGAGGGGTCGCCTAAACCACGCAGCTTCATGATGAGCGTGGTTCGTTTCAGGCCAAGGAGCTCGGCCGCGGCCGTCTTGTTGCCGTTCGTCTTCGCGAGAGCGCTCTGCAGGATCGACCGTTCAAACTGACTGACGGCTTCGGCGAAATCCATCGGACCGGAAATCAGCATCGGAGCCGGCACCGCCGCATCGAGCGGCGGCCGGTACGAGTCGGTCAAACCGAAATCGGAGGGATGAAGGGTGTCGCGCAACCCGCTCAACGCGATCGCCTTCTCGACGGCATTTTCGAGCTGCCGCACGTTGCCGGGCCACGGCATCGTCAGGAGCCGGTCGAAAGTTTTGGGAGTGATTTTCTTGAGCGGTATTCCTTCGTTCTGGCAAACCTTGGAAGTGAAGTGTTCCACCAGCAACGGGATATCGGCTGGGCGCTTGCGCAGCGGCGGCATTTCCAGCGGCACTACGTTGAGCCGGTAATACAGGTCCTCGCGGAACTTGCCCTGGCGGACCCGATCGAGCAGGTTGACGTTCGTGGCCGCGATGACCCGGACATCGACCTGGATCGTGTCGGAGCTCCCCAGGCGTTGGAATTCCCGTTCCTGCAGCACCCGCAGGAGCTTGGCCTGCAGCTCGAGCGGCATATCGCTGATTTCGTCCAGAAAGATGGTGCTCTTGTGAGCCTGTTCGAATCGGCCGATGCGCTGGCCGATGGCGCCCGTAAACGCTCCCTTCACATGCCCGAACAATTCGGCTTCGAGCAGGTTCTCCGGGACGGCGCTGCAGTTCACGGCGACCATCGGAAGATTGGCGCGCGGACTGGCGCTATGCAGCGCCCGCGCCGCCATCTCCTTGCCGGTTCCGGTTTCTCCCGTGATCAGGACCGTGCAGCGGAACGGCCCGACCAGGCGAATGGTGTTGGCGACATCTTCCATCGCCGCGCTGTTGCCCACCAGCTTGCGCCGCCATGGCTCCGTGTTCGGCGTACCCGCATGGGCCCGATCCCGGCGCTCCTTCTCTTCGCACGCCTGCGTGATCGATTCCAGGGCTGCGTTCCAGTCGTCGCGGCCACCCAGGCAGGTGTAAGCCCCCTCGCGAACCAGTTGGATCGCCTGGCGCGCCGATAGATCTCGATCCCAAAAGATGATCGGAAGATGGACATCGGCGTCGAGGAACAGCTCCAAAATGGCATGCCGCTCGCGTCCCTCGGGCTGCGCCGAGATCAGAACGCAATCAATCTTTTCCGACCGGATCGCCGCGAGTGCCTCATCCAGGCTTGTGACCCGCGAGAGTCCCAGCCCCGGCGGCAGAGTTTCATAGCCGGTACTCGCAGATTCCTCATTGGCATTTACCAGCCATAAGACTCGTTGCAAGGGCATAATTGATTGGTTGATGTTTCCTCGGTGCCGGCCGCACCCGACCTGGTGCTCCTCAATTGTTTACTCGGACCGGTGACAGGATTCTAGGCCGAATTTAGGAAGTATTTGTTTCCTACCCCCCGGCCAGAGTACTGCCATAACTTGCGTTATTGGCCTCGTGCTTACCTATTTACGGTATTGCTGGACGAGCCCGGACATGGGATGCTTATGGCCAGTAGTGTGCAATAGCGGTCTAGCCATATGAAGATTCAAAACGACGGCTTGCAGGGGACGAATCCGCTCGAGAGTGGGCGGACGCAGGCCACTCAGCAACCGGGGGGAACCAACGGTCTCACCGGGCAAACCATCGCGGGGCACGAGGGAGATTCGGTTCAGATATCGGGGATCTCGAAGCACCTTGCCGAATCCAACGCGCTGGATAGCAGCCAGCGCGAGAATCGCGTCGCGCAGCTGGCCGCGCTTTATGCCAAGGGAAACTACCACGTCGACGCGGCGAAGCTCAGCGGCAAACTGGTTTCCAACAGCGTCGCTGCCGGAGAAGGCGGGTCGAAATGACGGCCGGAGCCGGCTTGCTTGCTCATATCGCGCAGGCCGAGGGGCACGTCCGGAATGCCCGCCGATCCTGGGATCCGACCAAATCCGAGGGGTGCGAGCAATGCGCGGAGCACTTGCGGAAAGCCGTTGAATTCATGCTGTTCGCGCGCCAGGCAGCGGCCGGCGGCACGGCTCTTCCCGGAGCGAAGGCGCAGCTGACGCGCCTGCATCATGAAGTGGAAGTTCTATCGCGGCTCGTAGATTCAGCAATCGCATTTTCACGAGGCCTGGCCCTGCGCTTGATCAGCGAGGAGCCCGTCCACGCCGAGCTGAAAGGATGATGCGCTGTGTCCAACGTCTTTGCCACTCTCAGCACCGCCGGCCAGTCGCTTGGAGTATTTCAGGACGCGCTGACCACCGTTCAGAATAACATCAGCAACTCCAATACCCCCGGTTATGCGAGTCAATCTGTCAATTTCGTAACCCAACCTCTGGATTTGCTTAGCGGCCTGGTTGGCGGAGTGGCCGCAAAAGGCCTGCATAGCGCGCGCGACGAATACGCCGAAGAAGAGGTGCGCCGGCAGCTGTCGACCCTGGGAATCTACGAGTCGCAAGCTTCCGCGACAAGCACCATCGCGAGCAATTTCGACCCGAGCGGGAATACGGGAGTCCCGGCTGCTCTGAACCAGCTGCTGAACTCGTTTTCAGCCTGGAGCCTCGACCCGAACAGCGACAGCACCAAGCAGCAGGTGCTCGGCGACGCGAGCAGCCTTGCCACCACTGTGCATCAGTTGGCGGCGTCACTGACAAACAATGACCAGGATCTGCAGGGGCAAATCGCGGGCGCGGTCCAGCAGGTCAATCAGCTCACCTCGCAAATCCAGCAGCTCAATCTCGCCATCGGGCAGACTGCGAGCCCGGGGCAGGCTCCGGATCCCGGTCTGGATGCGCAGCTGCACAGCGATTTGCAGCAGCTCTCCGAGCTCGTCGATTTCAGCCAGGTGTTCCAGCCGAATGGAACCGTAACGGTCGTTTTGAGCGGCGGGTCGCCCCTGGTGGTGGGCGATCAGCAGTTTGCTCTGTCGGCCAACGCTGCGGTTCCGGCCGGGTCCGCCAATCCCGGGGCGCCCCCCACCATGAGTGTTCTGGACTCCAACGGGAACAACATCACGTCTCAGATCACCGGCGGAAAATTGGGCGGCCTGCTGGACGTGCACAACCGCGTGATGGCCTCGATTCTCGGCGACGGCAGCCAGGCAGGCTCGTTGAATCTCTTTGCCAAGTCATTGGCCGATACCGTCAACGGCATTCTGCAATCAGGCACCGTGTCGGTGAATGCCGGGGCTGCCAACGGCCAGGCTTTGTTTACCTACGACAATACGGACGCGACGCACGCAGCCGCCAGTTTCGCCATAAATTCCAATCTCACCACGGCCGGCCTGGCACCGGTGGATAGCAGCGGCAACGCCAATGGCAACGCCTTGAAGCTCGCATCGCTGGCCAACTCCATAACCAATGGTGGCGTCGGGGGCCAGACCTTCGCGGCATATTTCGGGCAGATCGCGCAATTCGTCGGAAATCAGAATTCCACCGCAACCACAAATCAGAACACTCAGCAGCAGATCGTGACCCAGGCCGAATCACTGCGGGACCATGCCTCGGCTGTTTCGCTGGACGCACAAGCCATTCAACTCCAGCAATTCCAGAAAAGCTACGAAGCGACTGCCAAGCTGATCACGGTGCTGAACAGCGTGACCGAGACGACCATCAACATGGTGCAGTAACAAGGAGCTCTATGCTGCCCTTTCTTTCCGGTGCAACCCAGCAGTATTTATCGGATCTCCAGCGGATCAACAGCGAGATGGCGGACGTTTCCAGGCAACTGAGCAGCGGGTTGCGGGTAACCAGCGTTTCCGACGATCCGGCCGCGGTCGAACCGATCCTGTTGAATCAGAGCCGGATTTCCCAGCTCACCCAAACCCAGACCAATCTCAATAATCTCAAGCCGGAACTCGAGACCGGCGATACCGCGTTATCGGAGGCGATGAAGCAGGTGGAAAGCGCGATCTCCATCGCGAGCCAGAGCACCTCGCCCCTCAGCAATGCCGACTCGATGGCCCAGCTCACCATACAAGTGCAAGGCATTCTGCAGAACCTGGTGAATTTGAGCGCTTCCACGTCGGGCGGCCGCTATATTTTCAGCGGCGACCTGGACCAGCAGGCCCTGTACACCATCGACCCGACGCAGCCCACCGGGGTGCGCCAGCTCGCCGCCACGAAATCGACTCGCGGCATCACGGACGCCAACGGCGTGCAGATCTGGCTTGGGAAGACAGCATCGGAAATTTTCGATGCGCGGGACGCCAGCAACAATCCGGCTTCCGATAACGTCTTCGCCGCGGTGAACTCTCTGCTGACAGCGCTGCAGGCCAACAACAGCGCGGCCGCTGAAGCCAGCATCACGAACCTGAAGTTGGCGGATTCTCATCTGAACCAGGAACAGGGATACTACGGCATCGGCCAGGCCCGCGTGAACGATACTCTCACGGCCATTTCGAGCTCTCTCGTGAGCGTGCGAACCGACCAGAGCAGCCTGCGCGATGCCGACATGGCGACCGCGGCTGTGGAACTCCAGCAGCTAACCGTGCAGCAGCAGGCGGCCCTCTCCTCGCGCGCCAAAATTGGCGGCACCAATCTCTTCGATTTTCTTGCGTAGGGATCTTCGCGCCATGGTGAGTCTCTGCACGATCGTCAAGAACGAGGAGCGGATTCTTTCGCGGTGCCTCGATTCGGTCCGCGAGCTTGTCTCCGAAATGATCCTGGTTGACACGGGTTCGACCGACGCAACCCCGCGGATTGCCGCGGAATTTGGCGCAACCGTCATCCCGTTCGACTTCACGGCGCCCGATTTTGCGGCCGCCCGCAACCATGGCCTGGCGCGCGCAAAGGGCGGCTGGATTCTGGTGCTGGATGCCGATGAAATTCTCGAGCCCGCGTCAGCGGCGCTGGTTCGCGAACTGATCGCGCGCAACGAAAACGCAGGATATTACTTCCAGCGCCTGAACCGCCTGCTCAAAGCCGGCGCCACGCCTGACTATCTCGTTCGTTTGTTTCCAAACCGCCCCGAGTATCGCTATCGCGGCCGGGTCCATGAGACGATCGACGCCTCCATCCTGCAGTGCGGCGGACGGCTGGTCCGCACCGGCGTCCGCATTCACCACGAGTTCGCTGCCGATCCGCAAGCTCGACGGCAGCGAAACCTCTGGTACATCGGGATTCTGAAAGAGGAGATCTCCGCTCATCCGGAGGACAACAGCCGCCTCGATTTTCTGGCGGCCGAATATCATCAACTCGGGATGTTCGACAAGGCGGCCGAAATCGCCGAGCAGATTGTAGCCGCAAGGCCGCTCGATCCGCAGGCTCATCTCCACGCCGGCGTCTATCATCTGCTCTACAAACCGGACCGGGAGCGGGCGCGGGCCGATTTCATGGCTGCGCTGGCGTTACGCCCCGGCTATCAGGAGGCGCGCGCATTTCTTGAACTGATGGAAGAACAAGAGCGGCTGCTCGCGAGCCCGGCATTGGCTCAGGCGCCGGGTCCCTACATGACCCAGGCGGATTGCCGGTAAGCGTTTCCCCGGGCGCTGGGCGTCTGCGCCAGATGCGCCAGGAGGTCCAGGCAGCGCCGTACCCCCGGGTCCTTCCGGCCTTCCGATAAACGCGCTCGGAATCGCAGCATGCCTTCGGCCAGCGCCTGTAGCAACTCGAACCGCTCTTCCTCCAGCCCCGGCGATAGGCTGCGCCGCAGGTTTCGCGTCTTCTGCAGCTCCTCGTGCAGCAGCGGCTCGTTCCCGGAGGCAAAAGCTTCGAGGATCCGCCCGGCCTGGAGAGCGGGGCTCGTGCTAAGGGTATCTGCAAGTGGCATCTGGAGTTCTTATCGTCAGTTCCCGGCAGAATTTCCTAGAACTTTAGGGCTGTCGACTCGATGTGATAAGAGGAACGGCCCATGATTTACGTCACCCGCCTGAACCACACGCCTGTGGTTCTCAACTGCGACCTGATCGAGCACATCGAGACCACGCCGGATACTGTCATAAGTTTGACGACCGGTCAAAAAATGATGGTGCTGGAATCGGCGGATGAAGTCGTAGATCGCGTGATCCGGTATCGCCGGTCGCTCCTGTCGCCGGAGAACATGGAACGGACCCCGCACGACTCGCCCGACGAATCGATCTCCACAGGACGCGACATTCATGGCAGACGCTAAAGACACCAAAGGGGCAAAGGAAGCGCCCAAAGTTGTTTCCAAGGGCCCTGCCACCCGGCCCGACCTGGTCAGCATTGGCGGCCTGCTCGTCGCCCTGGGAGGAATCCTCACCGGCCTCATCATGGACGGCGGGAGCTTCAAAGACGTCCGGCAAGTCTCGGCCGGGCTCATCGTAATCGGCGGGACTTTGGGCGCCGTGATGATCACGACTCCCATGTCCGTGCTGCTGGGCGCCGCCAAACGAGCGAGCTCGATTTTCCTCGAACGAACGTATACACCGGCCGCGGTAATCGATGAGATTGTCGCCTATGCCACTCAGGCGCGTAAACAAGGAATCGTTTCCCTGGAACAGCAGGCTGACGCCATCAAGGACCCGTTCCTGAAGAAAGCGCTGAACCTGGCCATCGACGGTGTCGAGATGAACCAGTTGCGCAGCATCATGGAACTGGAGATCACGCTGATGGAGCACGAAGGCGAGGCGGAAGCCAAAGTGTTCGAGGCTGCCGGCGGATATTCCCCGACCATCGGGATCATCGGCGCCGTGCTGGGTCTGATGCAGGTGATGAAGAACCTGGCCAACATCGAGGAAGTTGGACGCGGTATTGCCACCGCCTTTGTCGCGACCGTCTACGGCGTTGCCCTCGCCAATATCTTTCTGCTGCCCGCCGGCAACAAACTCAAAGCCCGGGTGAAAGAAGAAGTCAAGATTCGGGAACTCGCTTTGGAGGGTATCTTGTCGGTGGTGGAGGGCCTGAATCCCAAATTGATCCGCACCAAACTGGAGGCGTACGCGCCGCACAGCCCGGCGGCGGAAAAGAAAGCCAAGGCCAAAATGGAAGCCGCCGGTAAGCCCGCCCCGGCCGAAGGCTGAGATGGCACGTAAAAAGAGCGCGCATCAGGACCACGAGAATCACGAGCGCTGGCTCGTCTCCTACGCGGACTTCATCACCCTGCTTTTCGCGTTCTTCGTCGTGATGTTCGCCTCCTCGCAAACCGATAAAGCTAAAGCCAAACAGGTGGCGGATTCGGTCAAGGAAGCGATCGAAGATGGTGGTATAAAAGCCACGGTGAAGGAAGTTCTCGGCGGCACCGTCGACGAGAAGGGCAAGGGGAATGCGCAATTCAAGGGACCCGGCGGCGTCAACAAGATGAAGAACCCGCCCAAAGTGGAGGAAGAACAGGAGCCAAAGCCCAAACCGGGGCAGCAGGCCGAACTGCTGCCTTCACTCCACTATCTCAACAAAGAACTCGAGGACGCCATCAAGGCCGGCAAGATCGACGTCCATCTGGAGCCCCGGGGACTCGTGATCAGCCTCCGGCAGGCGGCGTTCTTTCCTTCCGGCGAAGATACCATCGCGCCGGAAACCTACACCACGATTCAGAAGATCGCCGAGGTCATCGGCAGGTTGCCCAATCCGGTGCGCCTGGAAGGCCACACCGATTCCATCCCTATTCACACCGCTCGTTTCGACAGCAACTGGGAATTGTCAGCCAAACGCGCCATCGCCATGATGAAGCAATTGACCGATAGCTTCGGACTTCCGAAAGACCGCTTTGCCATCGCCGGCTATGCGGAGACGGCCCCGGTCGACAGCAATGACACGCCCGAAGGCCGCGCGCACAACCGCCGCGTGGATATCGTCATTTTGAACCAGGAAGCGCTCATCAACGAACCTGGAAAACTGGCCGGCAAACCGGCGCCCGACTCCAGAAAGCCGTCGCCCGTTGCCAGCGCCCCGAAGACCTCGCCAGCAGCCAGCGCCGCCCGGAATTAGCGGAATGCCAATTGCTGAACAGTTTCAGGGAAACTATGCCGAAACTGTCCACTGTTTACTTTCCGGAACTGGAGTATACGAACGATTCGATATTCGACTTCCCGGTCGGGATACCGGGCTTCGAAGATCAAATCGCCTTCCTGTTTGTCGAGCAGCCCGCCACCCGGCCGCTGGTCTTTATGCAGAGCCTGCTCAACGCGCGCCTGTGCTTCCTCGCGGTGCCGGTGCTGACAGTGGATCCGCAGTATCGTTTGAATTTGTCGTCCGAAGACCGCGCCACGCTGGGGCTGGACGCCGAAGGCCCGCTCCAGATTGGTAGAGACATCGCCTGCTTCGTCCTCCTGACGGTCTCCGAAGACACTTCGCCGACCGTCAACATGATGTCGCCGATCGTTATCAACCTTCGGTCCCGCAAGGGGGTCCAGGCGATCCCCACCGCCTCCGAATACTCCCTCCGTCACCCGCTGGTGCCGGAGAAAGAGACGGTTCCATGCTCGTGATGCGGAGGCGCGCCGGCGAGAGCCTCCTCATCGGCGACGACATCGAAATCGAGATCCTCGAAGTCGGCCCCACACGAGTCAAGTTAGGCATTGTCGCGCCCCCGAGCCGCACCATCACCCGCAAGGAAGTCATTCTGACGCGTACAGAGAACGTCACCGCATCCCGCAATGCTTCCCCGGAAATGATCGCGTGGCTGAGCCGCAGGCTCGCGCCGCAGTTATCCAACGATAACAGTCAAGCCGGTGACGCACAGGGTCGTTCTCGTCACCTGAAATCTCCCGCGGAAAAACATTAGAACAACCCAAGCGCACCCCCGATATGAAACGTGAAGATACTTCGGGCATCCGAGAAAAAGGAGAACCCGGACCCACGCAAGATGCGCGGGACGTATCGGAAAACAGGATGTTTTTCTAATGTCACTAACAGTTCAAACCAACATCGCTTCCCTGATTGCCCAGAGCAATCTGAACCTCAACAACACGTTCATGACGCAGACGATTCAGCGATTGACTTCGGGCTATCGCATCAATTCGTCCGCCGATGACGCCGCCGGCCTCGTGATCGCGAATCAATATCGCAGCAGCATCACCGAGCTGACTCAGGGCGTGCGCAATGCCAATGACGGCATCAGCACCCTGCAGATTATCGACGGCGGACTGAACAACATCAGCAGCATGCTGGACCGGATGAAAACGTTGGCCACCCAATCCGCCAGCGGCACCTTCAACGGCAACCGCGCGACGCTGGATCAGGAATACCAGCAGCTCATCGGTGAAATCACGCGCCAGGCGACCGACATCGGACTCGTGACTGGCGGTGCGAATGCGCAGAACATGTCCGTGTACATCGGCGGCGGGCCGGCGGGCGGCGCTCTCTCCAACTCCACCATCTCCGTCAACCTGGCCACCTCGATTGTGGACGCCACGGGGCTGGGGTTGACTGGCACCGCCGTTAGCGGCGCCAACGTGGGCGCGCAATTCGGATCTCCGGTGGATCTGCGAACCGGCACGTTCCTCGGAACCACTCAAGTTACCCTTACCGTCAACACGGCCAATGGCCAGCACATTGCGACCGTTGGCGGCACAGGGACCGCGCAAACAGGGGCGGCTCTGGTGCAGCAAATTAATCAGCAGATCGCCGGCAGCGGCGTCTCGGCGCGCATTAACTCGACCACCGGCTTTCTGGAGTTCGTCGGCGGCCCGTTCGTGATCGACAACGCGGGTACGGGTGCAGCGTCGTTCAGCGGCGCTACGGCGACCGGACTTACCAATGGCGCGCTCTACAACGAAAACCTGGCTTTCACCAGCCCGGTTGCCACCGCCTCCCAAACCGTCACCTTTAACGTGGGCGGCGTCAACACCAACGTGGTGCTCGCCAGCGGCACAACCATTGCCGGCGCAGTCAACCTCATCAACCAGACGATGAACTCGCAGGGCGTGTACGCGGTCGCGAATACCGCCGGCGATCACATCCTGCTTTCCGGCAACGTGGCGTTCACCCCGTCATTTACGCCAGGCACGAGCACGGCTGGATTCGTTGGCGACACGTTCGCTGCGGCCACTGCGCCGACTATCACCGGTAGCGGCACGCAGGCGGCGACCAGCGCGATCACAGCCATCAATAACGCCATCGCAACGCTCGGTACCGTCCAGGGCGTCGTCGGCGCCGGCCAGAACAAACTGAATTACGCGATCGGTCTGGCCAACTCGCAGGTCACCAGCTTCTCGGCCGCTCAGTCGCGCATCCGCGATGCCGATATGGCCGCCGAAGCCGCCAACCTGACCAAGGCGCAGATCCTCGAGCAATCGTCGGTTGCCGCCCTGGCCCAAGCCAATGCCGCGCCGCAGGCAGTCCTCGCCCTCCTGAAATAAGAGCGGTGGGTAGTTCGGGTGTGGGCCGGCCTCACCGGGTTTGGCCCACATCTTGCATTGAGGGTTAATTATGGGATCCACGTCCGCGCTCAACTCGCTGCTGGCCCCCGTTACCTTTAACGGGACTAGCAAGTATTCCAGCGATCTGCAGCAGGTGCTCAGCCGCGCTGTAGCCATCCAGTCGCTGCCGCTGGGAGAGATGCAGAATCAGTTGAGCTCCCTCCAGGCCAAGCAGTCCGCTTTTTCCGGTCTGGGGGCAACCTTCAACGCGCTCGGAACCGCAATCCAGAACATCGGCTCATCTATTGGTGCTGTTACCGCGGCTTCCACGAATCCCTCCGCGGTGAGCGTCTCCGCTTCTTCCAACGCGCTTCCGGGAACCTTTACGGTTCAAGTCAATCAGGTCGGCTCTTCGACCACGACGATCAGCGGCGCCGGTTCTCCCGTCGTGACCGATCCGACCACCGGCAACATCAGCCTCTCCGCCAGTTTCACCCTGACCATCAACGGAACCAATACCACCATTACTCCGTCCGGCAGTTCATTGGACGCGCTCGCAACCGCGATTAACAGCGCCGGTCTCAACGTGCAGGCAACCGTGGTCAACGTCGGTAGCAATTCCAGTCCGGATTACCGGCTCTCGCTCACCAGCACGCGTCTGGCGGCCGATACCATCCAGCTCAACGATGGCACCAACAATCTGCTGACCACCTTGTCTCCGGGCGCGCCGACCACCTACCAGGTCAATGGGTTGAACACGGTTTTGCAAACCAACACGCCGCAAATCACGCTGGCTCCGGGAGTGACTGCGAACCTGCTGCAACAGACGTCGGGCTTTGTGAGCGTCACGGTGGCCCAGAATTCCAGTTCGCTCAGCAATAGCCTTTCGAACTTCGTATCCGCGTACAACGCAGCTGTCGACGCCCTCAACGCGCAGCACGGGCAAAACGCGGGGGCGCTGGCGGGGGACGGCACGGTGCTGCAGCTGGGGCAGGCGTTGACCTCGATTACCGAATACTCCGGCGGCGCGAACGGGTTCACCACGCTGGCGGACCTGGGACTCACGCTCGACCCGGCCACGGGCCATTTGAGCTTCGATGCGACAGTCCTCGGCAGCGCGAATGCGAGCACCGTCCAGCAATTCCTCGGCAGCATCTCGTCCGGCGGATTTCTGCAGTCGGCCAGCAGCACCATGACATCGTTGACGGATCCGGCATCGGGGATCATTCAGGACAGCCTGAACGCGCTGCAGAATTCGATTTCCAACGAAAACGATCAGATCGCGGCTCAGCAGAACCTCATCAACACATTTCAAACCAACCTCACCCAACAGCTTTCGGCCGCCGACACGACGCTGTCGCTGTTGCAATCCAAGCTGACGTATATGACAAACCTGTTCGCGACCATGCTGCCGGGCGCCAACAATTCCAATAGCGGCACCGGGACTGCGGGCTAATCTCATGCGCGAGTCACTGTCCCGAATTCAGAAAGAGTTGCGCGCGGCTGTCGAAACGCAGCGCTATGAAGAAATTCAGCGTCAGGTGCTGGCGTTTTGCGAAGCGGCCGAAGGCCACGCGCGCGCGCTGCCTCCGGGCGATCCTCGCGTCGGGGAAATCGCAGCGCTGACTCAAGAAGTGCTGGAATGGACGCGCACCATGGTGCAGGCCGGCAGGGCGTGTCTGATACTTCAGCTCCGGCAAATTCCCAAGGTAAAGCAGTACGTGCCTGGCCCGTTGCCCATGCCGCCGACGATGCGTCTGGACGTGTGACGCTCTGTCAAGCCCGTGACGCGTCACTTCGTTGACGTCGTTTTTGAACTCCCGCATCCGCATTTTCACGCAGATAGCAGTGTGCCGCCATGGTACGCCGCTTGCTTCACTAGACCTGCTGTGATCGACGGCTTGACCACCAGTCTCGAACGCTACATGGATCTTCTGAGCGCCCGCCAGAAGGTCGTCTCCTCCAATATCGCGAACGTCGACACACCCGGCTATAAGACCAAAGACCTGAACTTTCAGGCGGAATTGCAGGCCGCCAGCTATCTCGATAATCCATTGCCCGTCGAAGTCCCCGATCTGCCGGTGAAAAACGACGGCAATAACGTGAGCCTGGACCGGGAGGCGCGCCTGCTCGCCGAGAACGATCTGCGGTTTACGCTGGCCTCGGTTCTGGTCCGCGGCAACCTCTCCCTGATCAAGAGCGCTATTCACGAAGGGAAGACCTCTGCATGAGCCTGTTATCGGCATTGTCAGTCAGCGCATCCGGAATGGCGGCGCAGCGCGTCCGCTCCGAATTACTCGTGGAAAACATCGCCAATTCGGAAACCACACGCACCGCCGAGGGCGGACCCTACCGCCGGAAAGACGCGGTCTTCTCGAGCACGCCTGTGCCTTCCGCGTTTTCCTCTCTGCTGGACGAGCAGATGGGCAGTTCTCTGATGGGGGTCACGGTTGCCGGCATCTCTGTGGATGGCCGTGAACCCGAACGCCGTTACATGCCCGGACATCCCGACGCCGATAAAGACGGCTATGTCGCCATGCCGCGCATGAATCCGGCCGAAGACATGGTGGATCTGATGAGCGCCACCCGAGGCTACCAGGCCAATGTTTCCGCCATTTCGTCCGTCAAGGACATGATTCAGCGTTCCATCGACATCCTACGCTGACCCAGGAGAATTTCATGTCAGGTCCGATATCCCCGATTTCTTCGATTCCAAACCTTGCGGCCATTCAGGCGCCCGGTCAGGCATCTCAGCCGGGAGCATTTCAAAGCGTGCTGAACGGAGCGATTGAAACCATCGAATCGGCCGGCAGCAATGCCGCCGTATCCGTGCAGAAGTTTCTGAACGGCGAGAACGAAGAGCTCCACACCGCGGCGCTGGCTGTGCAGAAAGCCAATATTACTTTCGATCTCGGCCTGCAGGTCCGCAACAAGGTTGTGGACGCTTATCAGCAGATTATGCAGATGCAGATGTAAGGCTCCGGAGCTGACGAACCTGTGAAGAAGCTCTGGGACAGCCTTTCCAACTCCCAACGAATTTCGATCATTGCCGTCGCCGTGCTGACGGTAGCGGGCCTCTACGCCTTCAGCCAATGGCGGCATGAAAGCGATTTCCGTCCGCTGTACACCTCGATGGCGCCCGAAGATGCGGCGGCGGTTGTGCAGAAGCTGCGGGAAAGCGGCGTGGAATACCGCCTGGCCGACAACGGCGCCACCGTGCTGGTGCCTTCGGCCAAGCAGGCTGAGTCGCGTTTGACCTTAGCGGCGGCCGGCCTTCCCAAAACCGGCCGCATCGGATTCGAGCTCTTCGATAAGAGTAACTTCGGCGCCACCGAGTTCGTGGAACACATCAATTATCAGCGCGCGCTCGAAGGCGAGTTGGAGCGTTCCGTCATGTCTCTGGCCGAAGTGGAACAGGCGCGAGTCCACATCACGATGGCCAAGGATTCCGTGTTCCTGGAGCAGCAGCAGCCCGCCAAGGCGAGCATTATGGTCAAGCTCCGGCCGCACGCGCAAATCTCTCCCCAGAATGTCATCGCTATCACGAACCTGGTCGCCAGCGCGGTTGAGGGGCTGGCGCCGGAATCGGTATCGGTAGTCGATATGAACGGCAACCTGTTGAGCCGGCCGCGCCGTCTTGGCGGTCCCGACGGATCCCAGTCCACGGCGGAAGCCTTGGAGCTCCGCCAGCAGTTTGAAAAGGACCTGGTCACCAAAATCCGCGCCACTTTGGAGCCGGTGCTCGGTCCCGATCGGTTCCGCGCCGGCGCTTCGGTCGATATTGACCTGACCAGCGGCGACCAGCAGGAAGAAACGTTTGATCCGACGAAATCGGTGATGCTGTCTTCGCAGAAGACCGAAGACGTGGTCGATCGCGGAATCTCCGCGGGCATTCCCGGCACTGCCTCCAATCTGCCCCGCGGTAACTCCACCCCATCCGCCGGTGGCTCGGGCAGCGCTCGCCGCAGCGAAAATGCCACCTTCCAAAGCAGCCGGATCGTGCGCCATACGCGCATTCCCCAGGGCATGATTAAGCGCATGTCCCTCTCCGTGCTATTGGACCAGACGGCTCATTGGGAGGGCCAGGGAGCCGCGCGCCACCGCGTGCTGGAACCCCCCAAGCCCGAAACCGTTCAGAGCATCAAAGGCCTCCTCACGGCCGCCACAGGGCTCAACACCGAGCGCGGCGATCAGCTCATCATCGAGAGCCTGCCGTTCGAAACCACTCTGAACCCGGAAATGCCGCCGGGCGGCGAACCTTCCAAGGCCGCGCCCAAGTTTTCCGGGCCCAAATGGCTGCAACTGCTCAACCAATACAAGGATCTCATCGGCCCCATCAGCGCGGGAATTATCGCCATAGTCTTGCTGCTCTTCGCGATTTTCCGCTTCATGGGTCCGAAACGGCGCCTGGAAACCGACTCGGCCCAGCAGCTGGAAGCCGGCTCACGCCCATCCGAGTTGGAGGCCAATCTTCCGGCAGGCCAACTCGCCGCCGCCAGCCAACCGCTCGGAGACGATGAGTTGGAAATCACCGAGCGCGTGCGGCAACTGGCGAAACGCGACGTCAGCACGGCCGCCAATGTCGTCCGTCTCTGGCTGCAGGACAACAAGTCGTAACGGCTGCGCGCATGGCGACGCTGAGCAGAGTTCTTCCCGGTGCCGATAGCGATGTCGAGGCCGTTACATGGCGGACCAGCGGCTCGCGCCCTGCCGCACCGCCGCCGGCGCGTCCCCGTGGACCGGCGGTGCCTTCCGGATCGCCGCCTCTCACTCCGGTGGGCAATGCCGAACTCGAGGCGCAAGTTCACCAACAGCTCCAGGTGGCGTTTGAATCCGGAGTCCGCGAAGGCGAAACCGCCGCCCGCCAGAAACTCGAAGCCGAAGTGTGCGCGGCCGTGGAACGACTGGCACAGGCGGCCGCCGATGTGGCGGCCACGCGCGGGCAGGTAATCCGCCGTGCCGAAGCCGACGTCGTACAACTCTCGATCGAAATCGCCCGCCGCATTTTGCATCGGGAACTCTCTGTGGATCCCGCGGCCTTGGCTGCCCTCGTGCGAGGCGCCCTGGAAAAACTTGCGGGCCAGCAGGTCTGCCGCGTGCGTGTGCATCCCGAACAGGAGCCGCTGCTACGGGCGACTCTGGCCCAACTCGGACGCGGCGCGGATATCGAAATCGTAACCGACGCCGCTCAATCTCGCGGCGGCGCTCTGTTTGAAACCGCGAACGGCTTGCTGGATGCTTCGGTCGAAACTCAGCTTCGCGAAATCGAGCGTGGCTTTGCCGATCGCCTGCAGGAGCGCGAGTGACCTCTCCGTCCAGCCTCAATCTTCAGCCCTACCTCGACCAGGTACGCGACGCCGAACTGCTGCCGTGGTCCGGGGAAGTGGTCGAATTGATCGGGATGCTGGTTGCTTCGCGCGGACCCGCCGCGGCAGTCGGCGAGTTCTGTGAGGTGCACTCTTCCTCCGGCCGCCGCATTCGCACTCAGGTGATTGGCTTCCGGGACGGTCTGGTGCTGTCCATGCCTCTCGAAGAAATCGATGGCATCCAGCTCAAAGATCGCGTGTACGCGCGGCAACAGGAAGCTCTGGTGCCGGTTGGGCCCGACCTCGTCGGCCGCGTCCTGGATGGCTTTGGGCGCCCGATCGATCGAAAACCGAGAATACGGCCGCAAGCCCATTACCGATTGTATCCGCCGGCCGGCAGCCCTCTGGACCGCGAGCACATCACCGAACCCATTGTCACCGGCATACGCGCCCTCGATGCCTTGGCGCTCAGCGGCAAAGGCCAGCGCATGGGAATTTTCGGCGGCAGCGGAGTTGGCAAAAGCACCTTGCTCGGCTGCATGACACGCCACAACTCGGCTGATGTCACCGTCATTGCCCTCATCGGCGAGCGGAACCGCGAAGTACGCGGATTCTTGGAGCATGAAATGGGCCCCGAGGGCGCCCGGCGTTCCATCGTCGTCTGCGCGACCTCCGATCAACCCGCGCCCCTGCGCGTCCGCGCCTGTTTCGTGGCCCTCGCCGTCGCCGAATACTTTCGCGACCAGGGCGCCAATGTCCTGCTGATCATGGATTCGGTCACGCGGCTTGCGATGGCGCAGCGCGAGATCGGGTTGGCGGGCGGCGAGCCTCCCGGCCAAAAAGGCTATCCGCCTTCGGTCTTCAACCTGCTTCCCAGGATCCTCGAACGCGCCGGCAATTTCGCCGGTGGATCCATCACCGGTTTCTTCACCGTGCTGGTGGAAGGAGATGATTTCAACGAGCCGATCGCCGATGCCGTTCGCGCGATTCTCGATGGGCACATCGTTCTCTCGCGTCGTCTCGCCGCCGCCGGCCACTACCCGGCGATCGACATCTCGCATTCCATCAGCCGCCTGGCTTCCCAGCTCGCGCCCGCCGATCTGATTTCCGCCGGTATTAAGATTCGCGAGGCCCTCGCGGTCCTGGAAGACTCCCGCGATTTGATTGATCTCGGCGCCTATGTGCCGGGTAAGAATCCCAAACTGGATGCCGCGATTCAGCTGCAGCCCGAAATTACCGCTTTTCTGCGCCAGGCGAGTTCCGAGAAGTCGGCCTTCCCGGAAACGTGCGACCGGCTTCGAGCCATTGCCGCGAGGCTTTGAAATCCGTGCGCCGCTTCGAATTTCGCCTGCAACGGATTCTGCAATGGCAGCAGCGCGTATGTCGGATTGAGGAGGAAAAATTGCGCGACTGCCGCCTGCAGGTCGCGGAAACCGAGGGAAAACTGGCGCGCCAGGCGGCGGAGCGCCTCGCCATTGAGCAGGAGTTCTCCGCCCAGCAGGCTTTGGCCGCGCCCGACCTGAGTGCGCTCGCGGCATTCCGGCACAAAACCCTGCTCGACCGGCAGGCCCTCCAGCTGGAACTGCAAACGCGTCAAATCAGCCTGGATGCGCAGAGGCAAAAGCTTCTGGCGGAGCGGCGCCGCCTGGAAGTCATCGAGAAGCTTCGGGAACGCGCGCTCGACGAGTACCGCCGCGCCTCCGACCGGGAGGTGGAAGTGCTCAGCCACGAATCGTACCTCTCGACCTGGGTTTCACGACCGCGCTAGCTGGCCGATCCAGCGCCAGTGCGCGCCTTGGCTGGGACTTTCGGAGATCACCCCGTGCAGGATCTCGGCCAGGATTTCCGCGGTCCGTGTAATCGTCATCCCCGAGCGGTTGAAGAAGAGATTGCCGTCCGCGAACGACACCTTGCCCGTCCGCACCGCCTGCAGCCCTTTCCACCAGCTCTGCCCTTCGAGCACCGGAAGTTCCTTGCAGGCGCGTTCCAGGTTGAACCCGCACGGAGCGACGATCAGGACCTCCGGATCAGCGCGGCGAACCTCTTCGCCCGCGATCGCCCGGGAATGCTGATTCCGTTTCCCGAGCAGCAGCTCGCCATTGGCGATCTCGACCAGCTCCGGCCCCCAATTTCCCATCGCAAAAACGGGGTCGGCCCACTCCAGCATCACCACCGAGGGGCGTCTCGAATTCGCGGTTTTCTCGCGCACCGCTTGCAGCCTTTGCCGTTCGCGCTCGATCACGGCGCAGCCTCGCTCTTCTTTGTGGATCGCCTGCGCGATTTCGCGGATGCTCCCGAAAATGCCATCCAGCGAGCCGGCGCTCAGCCCCAGCACGCTCCGCGCGGGAGTTTCACAGCCGCTGCGTTGCACATCGCCGGGAGTCACCGCGCACACTTCGCAATGGGATTGCGCGATCAGCAGATCGGGCGCGAGTTCGCGAATCTGGTCCGTATGGATGCGGTACAGCGGCTCTCCCGACCGAATCCGCCGGTTGACTTCGGTATCAATCTCGCGGCTCGATACGGAAATATCGAAAGCCGGCTCGCTGCACGCCGGCAGCCGTCGCACCCACGGCGGGTTGTCGCACTCATGCGAGCGCCCCACCAGGCTTTCGCCCGCGTCCAGTGCGCACACGATCTCGGTGGCGCTCGCCAGCAATGAAACAATCCGCATGCCGCGCTCCCGTCCTCCCGTTTCCCCCGGAATCTCCACTGACATGCCTGACAATATTCTCGCAGGAGCACGCCATTACGATCTATCACGATCACCGCTCCCGGGAATTTTCCCATCCCTCGCGCTGCTCGTGCGAAAGGGTTCGCATCGATCGATACGGAATTGGGCGAAACGCCTCGCCCTACTGGAGCGCAACACCGGCGGTGAAATCCATCACGGGGAGTGCGGCCACCGATCCGCTGGTTGGATTCAAGCGCAGGCCGGATACCGAAAGGCAATTGATGTTGGCGAGGATGGCGACCGTGCCTGCCTGATTCGCCAGATCCGGGTATGTGTTGGGCAGCGTCAGAGTCGCTTGTTCGCCAGGTTTCAACCCGATCGAATCCAACAGTGTCACCTGCCCCTGCGCATTGATATAGGTGAGCTGCACTTGCGCGCTCAGGTTGGAGGCCGGATTTACGATGGTTAACTGCGTCTGGAATCCACGCGTGTTGTCGAAGGGCATCCGCGCGGAGGAATCCATCATGTTGTCGAAAGGAAACGTTGCTTCAAAGGTGACGGTCCCGCCCGCCATCTTGTGCCGGAGAACGGAGTAGCCGCTGAGTTGGTTCGGAATGCCGTCATAGGTCAGCAGGGACCACCCCTCCTGCAGCGAGGAGCCGTCGCCCGTCAACGTAAAGCTCACCATCCCTGAGGGACCGATCATCCCCTGCAGCGCCGACGTCGTCAGGTTCGTATTGTTTGGCGGCAGGTTCACATTAAAGGAGGCCGCCGCTCCATTGCCGCCGAAGAATGATTGACGAAAGCTGACCGCGGTCGATCCCAGGTCCATCAGCACAATCGTGGTCTCCCAGCCTTGGCCGCTGAGAAGCCGGTTCACGCTCTTGATCTGGGTTGTCGCGACGCCGGCAGCGGGGTGCGTCTGCCCGGCTCGGATCAAATTCAAGCCTTCCTGCCCCTGCAGCGATATCGCTCCCGCGAGCAGGGCAACCGCCGTCGTCAACCCCCTGGACGTTTTCATGTCGAATGGCTCCTTCCGATCGCGTGCCGCCACGAAATCAGCGTAACGGTAAGCGAAACCGTCCCAAAGTACTGTCATGCCCAGAAGAAGGGAGGGAACCGTACCGCCGGTTGGGGTACCAGCGAGCCACTGGTCCCGCTGGGACGCAGTCTCCGAAGGGAAACCTTATCAATTGGATATGGCGATTTTGAGCTGATCGCTCGTGGTAATCCCGTTGAGGCTTATCTGGACTGGCACGGCGCTGCCCGTCGGCGTTCCGGGCTGAACGATGACATTGAGCTGATATACGCCTGGAAATTGTGGAGAGAGCCCCGAAAACACGACTTGTGCCGGGACGCCGCCAATCGACACAGCCGGAGCCTGCATCGTAGTGCTATACGGAGGCACATCCAATCCCGGGGCGCCGTTGTCCGGCTGATTCGTCACCGGACCGAGGCCGGTGGCGAACAGAACGATGCCAGCCGGATCGCCTATCATCGCCGGCCGCGAAG
>DATGII010000188.1:0-15546 GCA_035295805.1 Bryobacteraceae bacterium
CTCAATTCCGGAAGGAATCAAAGTTACCGCGGACGCGAATCGGAGCCAGATCACGCTTTCCGGCGCCGTTGCTTCGAAGGAGGTTCGGAACCAGGCCGTCGAGCTGGCGAAGTCGGCCAGCCCGGGCGCCGTGGTGGTGGACATGCTCCAGGTGCAGCCGCAAGAAGTGCCGCGCGCCGAATACACCGCGGACATGGCGCAGGCAGACCGGGAAAAAGCAAGAACGCTGGGAGATTCAATCGGCAATTCAGCGGATGACGCGTGGGTTCACTCGACGATTGTGAGAAAGCTGCTGCGCGACCCGGAAACGCCGGTCGCCAACATTCACGTGGATGTGAGAGGCGGCGTGGTCACGCTGCGAGGACACGTCGATTCCGACGATCAAAAGACGGAAGCCGGGAACGTGGCGCAGAAGACGGATGGGGTCAAACGCGTGAACAACCGGCTGCGCGTGAAGGCGTAGAAGAGGCGGGACCGATCAACGGCGGTAAATGGCACGAAGCTGCAGATCGTCGGCAGGCACGATGTACGATACTGGAACTTCGTGGATTTTTCGACTGTAGCGGACAATCTGCGGGAGTCGTTTCGCATACTGGCGGGCGGCCGGCAAACGGGGGAAGTGCGGGAATTGCGCGGCGTGAGCATCGCCTCGGCGGGCGTCACGTTTCAGATGTTCAATGCGGCCTTCCTTTCGAGCCCGGTGGATTCGGATGGCGAACTGGAACAGAGGATCCTGCTGGCGGCGCTTCACTTCCAGGCCCGCAATCAGGAGTGGGCCTATTGGATTTGTGAGGACTGGCTGGAAGTGAAGACCCGCAGCCGATCGCATCGGCTGCTCGCCAAACATGGCTTGCGGCACTCCGTGGACCTTCCGGGCATGGTGGCGGAGCGCTTGCTGCCGCCACGGCGGGCGCTTCCGAAACTGGAGATCCGGCGGGTGTGTGACGCGGCGACGCAGGAAGCGTTCTGTGTGGTCGGGTCAGTGTGCTTCAACGTGCCGCTGTCATGGTTCCGTGAGGTGTTCGAGAACAGCCGGGTGTGGAAGCGGTTCGCCGGGTACGTGGGATATGTGGGCGCCGAAGCGGTATCTACGGCCGCGGTGGTCATCGACGGCAAATCCGCCGGAGTCTATAACGTCGCTACGATACCGGGGCACCAGCGGCACGGCTATGGAGAAACGGTAATGCGGTACGCGCTCCGGGAGGCCCATCGCGAGCACGGTGTGGAGCGGACCGTTCTGCAGTCGACCAAAGCAGGGTACGCGCTCTATGAACGCATGGGTTACCGGACGGTGACGAACGTAGCCGTCTACTCGACCTGAAGGCCGGAGCCGGCGATTAATTTATCGAGGGCCGCAATGTCGCGGTGCAGCGCACGATCGCCGACAATGGCGGGCGATACGGAGCGGATGCGGGCTCGGGCACGTTCCAGAAGCGGGCTCGAATGCAAGGGAGCCAGCAGGTCGAGCGCGCGCGCTGCCGTCAGTGATTCGATCGCCAGCACGGAACGCGTATTGCGAACGACGCGGCGGAGCTTGAGCGCGGCGGCCATGCCCATGCTGACGAAATCTTCTTTATTGCCGCTGGTGGTGATGGAACCGGTGGACGCGGGATGCGCGAGCACACGGTTTTCGCCGACCAGGGCGGCGGCGGTGACCTGCACCATCATGAAGCCGGATTCGAGGCCGGCATGGCCGGCGAGGAACGGCGGGAGATCTTCGTTGAGCGCCGGGTTCACGAGGCGGTCGATCCGGCGCTCAGAAATGCCGGCGAGGGCGGCGAGAGCAACGGCCACGAAATCGAGTTGGAAGGCCAGGGGCTCACCGTGAAAATTGCCGCCGGAGAGGATTTCGTCGCCGAAGACCAGAGGGTTGTCGGTGGCGGAATTCAGCTCGATGGAGAAGACGCGGCGGGCTTCGGCCAGCGCGTCACGCACGGCGCCATGGACCTGGGGGGCGCAACGAAGCGAGTAAGCATCCTGCACGCGGCGGCAGGTGATGTGAGACTGGCGGATTTCGCTGCCGTCGAGCAAACGAGAAAGCCGCGCGGCGCTTTCACGCTGGCCGGCGTGCGGCCGGGCAGCATGGATGCGGGGATCGAAGGCGCGCGGGGTGCCGCGCAGGGCGTCCAAGGTGAGGGCGCAGGCCACGTCGGCGGTATCGGCGAGCGTTTGCGCGGCTTCCAGTTCAAGACAGCCGATCGCGAGCATAGCCTGGGTGCCGTTAATGAGGCTGATGCCTTCCTTTGGATGGAGTTGGACGGGCTCGATGCCGGCGCGGGCCAGGGCTTCGCCGCCGGTGAGAACCTGTCCTTCGTACTCGGCTTCGCCTTCGCCGATCAGAACCAGAGCCATGTGGGCGAGCGGCGCGAGATCGCCACTGGCGCCCACGCTTCCCTGCTCGGGGATGACGGGAGTCACGCCGCGATTCAGAAGTTCGCACAGGCGCTCGGCTACGACGGGGCGAATGCCGGAAAAGCCTTTCGCGAGCACGTTGGTCCGGATCAGGATCATGGCGCGAACCACTTCGCGGGTGAGGGGCGGGCCGACGCCGGTTGCGTGGGAGCGGACAACATTGACCTGGAGCTGGTCGAGTTCGCCGCGCGGGATGCGGACGTCCGCGAGCAGGCCAACGCCGGTATTGACACCGTAGATCGGGTCGTCGCCGGCCGCGAGACGCTCCACCGGCTCGCGCGAGCGGCGCATCTTTTCGAAGGCGGCCGGGGATAGCGCGGCTTCGGCACGGCCTTCCGCCACGGCGCGGACTTCGGTAATCGTCAGGTGTTCGCCGTCGAGCTGGACGGACATCAGTAGCGCTTTTGGCGGGCGGCGATCAATTCTTCGATATTGATCAGCTCCGTCGGATAGTCACCGGTGTAGCAGGCGTAGCAATATTCGTGCCGGTCATCGGCGACGGCCTTGCGCAACGAAGCAAGCGAGAGATAACCGAGAGAATCGGCCTCGACGAACTTGCGGATCTCTTCCACGGGATGATTGCACGCGATCAGTTCGCTGCGGGTCGGCGTATCCACGCCATAGAAACACGGGGAAACGGTGGGCGGACACGAAATGCGAAGATGCACTTCGCGCGCGCCGGCCTGCCGCACCATGCGCACGATCTTGCGGCTGGTGGTGCCGCGCACGATCGAATCATCCACCAGAATGACGCGGCGGCCCTGCAGCAGATGGCGGACCGGATTGAGTTTGAGCTTCACGCCAAAATCGCGGATAGCCTGGGACGGCTCAATGAATGTGCGACCGATGTAATGATTGCGGATAAGCGCCTGGCGGAAGGGCAAGCCGGATTCGGCGGCATAGCCGGTAGCAGCGGCGACTCCGGAATCGGGGACGGGCACAACGATATCGGCATCGGCCGGGCACTCGCGCGCCAGCAGCCGGCCGAGTTCTTCGCGCGATTCCTCAACAGGGCGGCCGAAGACGATCGAATCGGGGCGCGAAAAATAAACGTGCTCGAACACGCATTGCGCGCGGGCCTGCTCGGGAGCGTAGCGCTCGCGGGTGAGGCCTTCGGGACCGACGATCACCATCTCGCCGGGATCAACGTCGTGCAGGTATACCGCGCCAATCAGATCGAAGGCACAGGTTTCCGAGGCGAAGACATAGCAGGCGCCGCCGCCGGAAATTTCCATTTCGCCGACGGCCAGGGGGCGAAAGCCGTGCGGGTCGCGCGCCACGATGACGCGGTCCTGGGCCAGGCAAACCAGCGAGAAAGCACCTTCCAACTGAAGCAGGGCATCACGCAAAGCAGCGGATAACGTCCGCTCGGAAGAGCGCGCCACGAGGTGGAGGATAACTTCGGTGTCGCTCGATGCCTGGAAGATTGAGCCGCGCCGCTCCAATTCCCGCCGCAGCTCCGAGGCATTGGTAATGTTGCCGTTGTGCGCGACCGCGATGCGGCCCTTATTGCAGGCGACCGAAAACGGCTGCGCGTTGAGCAACGCCGTATCGCCGGCGGTGGAGTAACGCGTATGACCGATGGCGAGGGCGCCCGGCAGACGTTCGATCACGTCGGGAGTGAAGATATCGGCGACGTGGCCCATGGCGCGGTGGCAATGCACTTGTTCGCCGTCGCTGGTGCAGATGCCCGCGCTTTCCTGGCCGCGATGCTGCAGGGCGTACAGACCGAGGTACGCCAGCTTGGCCGCTTCCGGGTGGCCGTAAAGGGCCACTACGCCGCATTCTTCGTGAAATTTATCGAACATGCGATTCGAGTGCCTGATCGTACGCCGCTTTCAATTGCGCAATTGCCCAACTGCCCAGCAGCTTGCCCTTTTGCCGGACCTCGATTTCCTTCTCGATTGTAACGCCCACAACCGGAGCTTCGATTCCATGGCGGGCGGCCGCAGCCGCAACCTTGTCCGGGTCTTGTGTCGAGAGCAGGACCCGCGAAGGCCCTTCATGGAAGAGCAGCAGATCGGGCGGCAAGTCCGTATCCAGCTCGAGGCGCGCGCCGATGCCGGCTTGCCCGAAAGAGCACTCGGCCAGAGCCACGGCCAGTCCGCCATCGCTCAAATCATGGGTCGACTCGGCGAGGCCTTGATTGACGATCTCGCGGATGGCTTCCTGCACGCGCTTCTCGCGGTCGAGATCGAGCGCGGGCGGCAGCCCCCAGAGCTGGTTCAGGATGACCTTGGCGTATTGCGTGCCGCCGAAACGCGTCTCGTCGCAAGCCCCCACGCCGCCGAGCAGCACGAGAGTGCGCGCGGAATTGCGGAACGCCGCGCCGACAGGTTCGGCCGTTGGCATGAGGCCGACGATTCCGATCACCGGCGTGGGATAAATACCTTCGCCGAGGGTCTCGTTGTACAGGCTGACGTTGCCGCCGGTGATCGGCGTATCGAAAAAGCGGCAGGCATCTGCCATGCCTTCGATGGCTTCCACCAGCTGAGCCATGATTTCAGGGCGTTCGGGATTGCCGAAATTGAGGCAATTGGTGGCGGCGACGGGCCGCGCGCCCACCGTAGAGAGATTGCGGCAGCTCTCGGCGACGGCCAGGACGGCGCCCTCGCGCGGCGAAAGATAACAGTAGCGACCGTTACCATCCAGCGACATGGCCACCGAGGTTCCGGTCTCCTTGATGCGGATTATGGCGGCGTCCGAAGCCGGGCCAGCGACGGTGCTGCTGCGCACGAGGTAATCGTACTGCTGCCAAATCCAGCGCTTCGAACAGAGGTCGCCGGAGGCCATGAGCGCCGGAAGAGCCCGCTGCACATCGGGCGCGGGCAGCGCGGGAGCACGCATCGGGGCGCGGCGCATCGGCTGCGTGTGCGGCCGGTCATAGAGCGGGGCTTCGTCGGCCAGTTCGCGGTTCGGGATTTCGGCGACAATTTTGCCGTGCTGCTTCACGCGCAGCTTGCCGTCGCCGGTGACGGTGCCGATCTCAACGGCTTCCAAGCCCCATTTGCGGAAGACACGGAAGACTTCATCCTCGCGGCCTTTATCGGCAACCAGCAGCATGCGCTCCTGCGATTCGGAGAGCATGATCTCGTAGGGCGTCATGCCGGTCTCGCGCTGCGGGACGCGGTCGAGTTCGATTTCGATGCCGACGCCGCCGCGGCTCCCCATTTCGCAAGTCGAGCAGGTCAGGCCGGCCGCGCCCATATCCTGAATGCCGACGATGGCGCCGGTCTGCATGGCCTCCAGGCAGGCTTCGAGGAGCAGTTTCTCCAGAAAAGGATCGCCTACCTGCACATTGGGGCGCTTCTGCTTGGATTCTTCCGTGAACTCGGCCGAAGCCATGGACGCGCCGTGGATGCCGTCGCGGCCGGTGCGCGCGCCGACGTAAATTACCGGGTTGCCGACGCCCGCGGCCTTTGCGTAAAAGACATCTTCCTTGCGGCAGACGCCCAGCGCGAAAACGTTCACCAGCGGGTTGCCGTCGTAGCAGGATTCGAAAACGGTTTCGCCGCCGACCGTGGGCACTCCGAAACAGTTGCCGTAGTGCGCGATGCCGGAGACCACGCCGGTGAGGATGCGCCGGTTGCGCGCGCCGGTTTGCGGATCGTCGAGACGGCCGAAACGGAGCGAATCCAAAACCGCGACGGGCCGCGCACCCATCGTAAAGATGTCGCGCAAGATGCCGCCGACGCCGGTGGCCGCGCCCTGAAACGGTTCGATGAAACTCGGATGATTGTGCGATTCAATTTTGAACGCGATCACGTAGCCGCTGCCGATATCGATGATGCCGGCGTTCTCACCCGGCCCCTGCACGACGAGCTTGCCGCGCGTGGGCAGCTTTTTGAGATGCAGGCGAGAACTCTTGTAGGAGCAGTGCTCGCTCCACATCACGCTGAAGATGCCAAGCTCGGTATAGCTCGGTTCACGTCCGAGGATGGCGACGATTTTTTCGTATTCCTGCGAAGTGAGCTGATGTTGCGCGATTAGGTCCGGCGTGATGGCCGCCGAGCTCATGCACGCACCGCCGCGGAGATCAGAGATTGAAACACGACCAGCCCGTCGGTGGAGCCCATGAGCGGCTCGGTGGCGTCTTCGGGATGCGGCATCATCCCCATGACGTTGCGCTCGCGGCTCAGAACGCCGGCGATGTCACGGAGCGAGCCGTTGGGGTTGTCGACGTAGCGGAAGGCAACGCGGTCTTCGGATTCCAGCTCATCGAGAGTGCGCTCGTCGGCGAAGTAGCAGCCTTCGCCGTGCGCGATGGGCACGCGGTAAACGCGGTTTTTGCTGGCCGCGCAGGTGAACGGCGAGTTCGTCGTGGCGGGCCGCAGGGCGACTTCGCGGCAGATGAACTGAAGGCCGCGGTTGCGAATGAGGGCTCCGGGCAGGAGTCCGGCCTCCACCAGGATTTGAAACCCGTTGCAAATGCCGAGCACCAAGCCGCCGTCGGCGGCGAATTTTTTTACCGCCTTCATCACCGGTGAGAATTTGGCGATGGCGCCGCAGCGGAGATAGTCGCCGTAGGCAAAGCCGCCGGGCAGGATCACGGCATCAACCGCGCCCAGGCTGGCGGAATCGTGCCAGATGATTTCGACTTGCTGCCCGAGGACATGGGAGACCGCATAGGCAGCGTCGTGGTCGCGATTGCTGCCGGGAAAGACAATGACGCCGAATGTCATGCGTTCTATTTTTGGGGAGGCAATTTCAGTGTAACAAATTAGCCGGCAGACGAAACGAACCGATCGTCCACCCGCTATCTCTCCGGCGCGAGCTTGCTGAGGATGCGGTCGTGGATCCAGTGCTCGTCCCACCATTCGCGCGGGTTGATCTGAACGCCGTCAATCTGCATGCCGAAGTGCACGTGCACGCCTTCGGCAAGACCGGTGGAGCCGGCGATGCCCAGCTTGCCATCCTTCTCGACCATGTCGCCCACTTTCACATCGATCCGCTGCATGTGCCCGTAGATCGATTGCAAGCCATAGCCGTGATCGAGCACCACACAGTTGCCGTAAATGCCGAGATCGGCGGCGTACACGACCTTGCCGCTGTTGGCGGCGTGGACGGGGCCGTTGGCCACATCGGAAAGGTCGAAGCCGAGATGAGTCTGACGGTCCACCTGCTTGCCGTTGTACTTGTAATCGCGGGTATCGGCAAACATCGCTTCTTCTTTGCCCCAGTGGATGAACGGGCCGTTCCACAGAATTTTCTCTTCGGTCTTGGTGCGCAAGTCATACAACTGCTGATTATTCTTCTTGCGCAGATCGCTGTTGATCTTGACGAAGCGCGTGAGCATATCCGGCCCGGGTTCGAGCGTGCCCGCGGAGTCTATATTATTCACCAGCTTGTCCATCAGCTGATCGGTGAGAACGAAATCACGCTCGCGAAACTTTTTCGGAAACAGTTTGAACCAGAACCGGCCGGTGACCTCGGTCCCCGCCGCATTCCTGGCATAGACCACCGGCGTGAGGTCGGGCGGCGCATCCCACGGATAGGCAAACATGGCGAAGCGCTGATCGGGGCCGCGGCCGGGCAGGGGAAAGCTGCGGAACGTATGCTGTCCCACCTTGACCCCGGCTTCGGACCACGAACCGGTTACGGTGAACGTCACCAATTCCATGCCGGCCTGATTGATGTAATGCTGAAAATCATCGGCGGTGACGCGCGGGGGCGCCAGCACCACAGTCACATCCGACGCGGTCTGATCGGTATCGCCGCGCAGATCGTCGGAGACCGCTTCGACCACCAGCCGCGCCTTGCCCTCCTTCAGATTCGGAGCTTTGTTCCTGCCCACGTCAAAGCTGACCCGCTGAACCGGTTCATGGCGGCGCCAGAAGAACCGGTGCGCGGGCGCTTGCTGTTCGTAAACCGGATATTGACTGCCGTTCTGCTCGAGGTATGCGGTCACACGGCGCACACCGTGCGGATTGACGACTTCGACAGTGACCGGCGTCGAGATGCCGATCGTCTGAACGGCCGGCCTGATGGCGAGCGCCGTGCCGGTGGACATCACCATCATGGCAATCGCGACGATCAAAATTAGCGCCAGAACTGCGCCGACAGCAATTTTCACTTTTTCACCCAGGAATCGAGCCAATCAATAAATGTTTTGTACCAGAGAACGCTATTTTGCGGCTTCAGAACCCAATGGCCTTCGTCAGGGAAGATCAGAAGCTTCGAGGGCACTTTTTGAAGCTGAAGCGCGGTGAACAATTGCAGCGATTGCGTGTACGGCACGCGAAAATCCAGTTCGCCGTGAATCACCAGGGTTGGCGTATGGAAGTCCTTGACATATGTGCTGGGAGACCATTTGCTATAAAGCTCCGGCTTGTCCCACGGCGTGCCGCCCATCTCCCACAACGGGAACCAGAGCTCTTCGGTGCCGCCGAATTCGCTGGCGAGGTCGTACACGCCCGAGTGCGAGATCAGCGCTTTGAACCGCTGCGTATGGCCCAGCAGCCAGTCGGTCATGTAGCCGCCGTAGGAACCGCCGGCCGCCGTCATGCGGCTGCCATCGGCATACGGCATCTCGGCCACAACGTGATCGGCCACCGCCATCAGGTCGTCGAAGGGACGGCCGCCCCAGTCGCCGTTGACGTCGTCGATGAACTTCTGGCCATAGCCGGTGGAGCCGCGCGGATTCGGTTCGACTACGACATAGCCGGCCGCCGCAAAGACCTGAGCATTCCAGCGATAGGTCCAGGAGTAGCCCCAAAACCCTTGCGGGCCGCCGTGGATGAGCAGGATCACCGGATACCGGCGGTCGGCCCGGAAACCCGGAGGTTTGACAACGAAACTCTGGATGCGCGCGCCATCGTTGCCATCCACCCAGAATTCTTCCAGAGGCGTCAACTGGTGACTATCGAGCACGGAATCGTTCAGATGCGTGAGCGCGGCCGGAATGCCTCCGCTGGATGACGCACGATAGATCTCCGAGGGACTGGCGCCGGTCTGCTGGGTGTAGACCATGCTCTTGCCGTCATGCGTCAACTGCATCTCATCCAGAACGCCATCACCGGAAGCGGCGACGCGGATGCCGCCACCGGTGACGGGAATCAAGTCGATGCCTTGCCGGCCGCGGTCGATGCTGGTGAAGAACAACCCCGCGGAATCGGGCGCCCAGATAAAGTTGGTAACCCAGCGATCCAGAGTTTCGGTGAGATTGGTGATTTTAAAGCTGGCGCGCTCCCAAACCAGCAGGCGCCAGCGGTCGCTCTCAGATCCAGCGCGAAACTGGGCGCGCCAAGCGACATACTTGCCATCGGGAGAATAACGCGGCGTGGAATCGGCGCCGGGGGTTGCGGTGATTTTACGCGCCATGCCGCCGCCGATGGGCACGGTATAGAGATCCGTATTGGTGCTGATGGCCGGAACCGCATCGGCATTCATCGAGTAGCAAATCTCGGAACCATCGGGCGCAATATCGTAGTCGTCAATGCCCTCGAGCGAAAAGGGAGGAACGTCGCGCGGGCCCGGCGTCAAGTCTTTCGGCGCGCCGCCCTCCGCCGGAACCACAAGGATATGGCTGCGCCGGTTCGATTGCCACTTTGTCCAATGACGATAAAGGAGCTCGGTGTAGATGCGCGCGTGCACCTTGCTGTCTTTCTCTTCATCCAGCTTCTTTTTATTGCAGGCGTCGTCGGGACAATCCGGATACACGTCGGACGTGAAGACGAGGTTCTTGCCATCGGGTGAGACCAGGACGCCGTCGGCTTCGGTGGAGAGGTTGGTAATCTGTTTGGCATTAGATCCATCCGGATCCATCATCCAGATCTGTGAGGAGCCGCCGCGATCGGAGATGAAGGCAATGCGTTTGGAATCCGGCATCCAGCGCGGGCGGTAATTGTTATCGCCGTCGCGGGTGATTTGCATGGGCGCGCCGCCGGCGAGCGGCACCATCCAGATCTGCTGCGGCTTCTTGTTGCCGGGCACGTCGACGGTCTGAACCGTGAAGGCCACCGATTTGGCGTCCGGCGAAATCTGCGGATCGCTAATCCGTTTCAAATCCAGCAGAGTGTTGATATCAAACGGCGCCTTCTGCGCGAACAGTGCGATCAGTGAAGCGAAAAAAACGACTACCGCGCGGCGCATACGATGATTGTAACCCCATGTGCTAGCATGGGCTTTTCCGAAGAATCTTGATTAAAGCCGTCAAAGGAACCAGGGATTTACTGCCTCCAGCGACCGAAGTGTGGAACCGCGTGGAAGCGACCGCGCGCGACGTGTTTCGGGCCTATCATTACCAGGAGATTCGTACGCCGATCCTGGAAGAAACGCAGCTGTTCGCACGCGGGGTCGGCGCCGAAACCGACATCGTTACCAAGGAGATGTACACGTTTGACGACCGCGACGGCAGTTCGCTCACGCTGCGGCCGGAAAACACGGCATCGGTGATTCGCGCCTACATCGAGCACCGACTCGACCAGCGGCCGGGCGTGCAGAAACTCTATTACATTGGTCCGATGTTCCGGCGCGAGCGTCCACAGAAGGGGCGCTACCGGCAGTTTTATCAGATCGGGGCGGAGGCGATCGGCTCGGAATCGCCCATAGTCGATGCCGAAGTGATCGCGATGCTGGTCGAGATTTTGGAGCGGTCCGGTCTGACAGGCTTTCAACTGCTGATTAATTCGGTGGGCGATCAAAAATGCCGGCCGCAATACGTTGAGCGGCTCCGGCAGGCGCTGGAACCGGTAGCGCCGGAAATGTGCGGTGATTGCCGCCGGCGCTCGCAGACCAACCCGCTGCGGGTGCTGGATTGCAAAGTCGAAGCCGATCAGCCGATCATCGAAAAACTTCCGATGATCGTCGATCATCTGTGTGACGAGTGCCGGACGCACTTCGAAGCTGTAAAACAGCACCTGTGCGATCTCGGCGTCGCTTACGAAGTGCGGCCCCGGCTGGTGCGCGGGCTGGACTACTACATGCGCACTACGTTTGAAGTGGTCCATGGCGGGCTGGGCGCGCAGAACTCGGTTCTGGGCGGAGGTCGGTACGACGGCCTCGCCGAGGAACTCGGATCAAAGGTGCACTCGCCCGGCATCGGCTTTTCGATCGGCGAAGACCGGCTGGTGATGAGCGTGGAAGGCGCACATGCGGCCGCGCCGCTCGATTTGTTCGTCGCGCCGCTGGGCGAGACGGCCGTGCGCCACGCCCTGGTCATGGCGCGCGATTTCCGGCGCGCCGGTTTCTCGGTGGAACTCGCGGAAGGCAAACTGAAACGGGTCATGGAACTGGCGGACAAGCTGCAGGCCCGGCACACGTTGATCGTGGGCGATAACGAAATCGCCGCCGGACGCTATGCGTTGAAGAATATGGCGACGGGCGAGCAACAAAGCCTGACGCGGGACGAGATTGCCGCGAAACTCGCGCCGGCCCGCAATTAGACGAGATTCCTATGGAAACTTCCATTGCACTGGATTTTCTGGGCGAACTTCGCCGCACACATACCTGCGGGGAACTGCGCGCGACCGATGAGGGCAAGCACGCCATCCTGATGGGCTGGGTGCACCGCCGCCGCGATCACGGGGGGGTGATCTTCGTCGATTTGCGCGATCGTGAAGGCATCACACAGGTGGTGTTTCACGAAGATGTCGGCCCGGCCGTCCACAAGCGCGCCGAGGAAGTCCGTCCGGAATACGTGATCGCGGTGGAGGGCAAAGTGGCGCCGCGCGGCGCCAACGCCGTCAATCCCAACCTCGCCACCGGCTCGATCGAGGTGGTGGCGTCGAAAGTCTGGATTCTGAACGAATCGCGCACGCCGCCGTTTCCGATGGAAGAGCAGGTCGACGTCAGCGAGGACGTGCGGCTCAAATACCGGTATGTCGACTTGCGCCGCCCTCATATGCAGCGCAATGTAATCCTGCGCTCGAAAATTTCGTTCGCCACCCGCGAGTACCTCTACTCGCAGGGGTTTCTCGAGATTGAGACGCCCTTTATGACGCGGTCGACCCCGGAAGGCGCGCGCGATTACCTGGTGCCGAGCCGCGTCCAGCCCGGCAGCTTTTATGCGTTGCCGCAATCGCCGCAGATCTTCAAGCAGCTGTTGATGGTCAGTGGATTCGAGAAATATTTCCAGATCGTGCGCTGCTTTCGGGATGAGGATCTGCGCGCCGACCGGCAGCCGGAGTTCACGCAAATCGATCTGGAAATGTCGTTTCCCCAGCAGGAGCGCATTTATGAAGTAGTCGAGCCGATGGTGCATCGCATCTGCGAGACCGCCGGCGCACATGTGCAATATCCGTTTCCGCGCCTCACGTATGCGCAAGCAATGCGCAGCTACGGGATCGACAAACCCGACCTGCGAATCCCGCCGATGCATCACGTGGAAGATCTGATTCCGGACTTGGCCCACGCCGGCATGCCGCTCATCGCGATTCACCTGCCCGGCACCGGCGTACCGAGCAGAAAAGAACGCGACGAACTGAAAGCGTTCGGGCAGGAGCGCGGGTTGCGCGTTTATGATGACGCCAAACGAATCGAGCGCGACCATCCCGCGGGAATGGATGGCGTGCGCCAGCGCACCGGCTCCGGCGAAAACGATCTTCTGGTGCTGGCGACCTGGGCAGGCGAGCCCAAAGGCCACCGCCCCGAGGAGGCGGTGCAGCAGGCTTGCGGCCAACTCCGCCTCTACTGTGCGCAGAAGTTCCAGGACCGGCACAAACTGCTCGACCCCCGCAATTTTCAATTTCTCTGGGTGGTCGATTTTCCCATGTTCGAGTGGGACGACGAAGAACAGCGGTGGAACGCCGCGCATCACCCGTTCACATCGGTGCACGATGAGGATCTCGAAAAGCTGACCTCCGACCCGGCGCATTGCCGAGCCAAATCGTACGACCTGGTGCTAAACGGCGTCGAACTGGGCTCCGGCTCGATCCGTATTCACCGGCGCGATGTGCAGTCGAAGGTGTTTGGGGCGCTCGGGTTCAGCGACGAAGAGGCACGGCGGCGCTTCGGCTTCTTACTGGATGCCTTGGAATACGGCGCGCCACCCCACGGCGGCATCGCGCTGGGTCTCGACCGGCTGGTGATGATCCTGGCGGGCGAAACATCGATCCGCGAAGTAATCCCATTTCCCAAGACGGCGCGGGCCACCGACCTGATGTGCGACGCGCCATCACCGGTGCCCGAACGCCAGTTGCGCGAATTAGGGATCGCGTTCCGCAAGTAGCGCCAGCGCAGCGCGGTGCCGTCAGTCAGCCTGTTTGTGGCGGTGGAACAAGTGCGCGTTGATATCCGGCCAGAATTCTCTAAATACGTTGGTGAGAGCGTCGCGGCCCATCGCCCATCCATATTTCACAGCTAAGGCGCCGCCGGTGCGGTCGGAGCGGGGGTAGTAGCTGAGCGAGATGGCCTGCGCCATGCCGCGGCCCAACACTTCCGATGCATTGAAGCTGCTGTGCCCGTGATAATCCGGGGTAATGAGAATGCGCGAGGCGGCATAGACAGCTCGCTTCAACCAGTTGCCTTCGCCCTTTGCGTAATAGCGCTCGTCCTGATGAAAGAGCGTAGGCAGGGCGAAGACTACCAGGTAATTTCCGTCGGTTTTATCAACATAGCCGCGCCAGTAATACCGGCCGTAGCGGACTCAGCAGCCAATTTGCACGGGCCCCCCTGAGCGCATAGACTTGCAAAATGCGGCGATGGGTAACGGTATTTCTGCTGGCGGCCGGCCTGGTAATTGCGTACGTGGACCGCACCAATCTTTCCGTGGCACTGGCTGCCGCTCAATTCAAGCAGTATTTTCATCTCACCGATGAGCAGCGGGGGTTGCTGAATTCCGCATTTTTTTGGAGCTACACGTTGTTACAGATTCCGGCCGGATTCGTGGTCGACCGGTTCGGGGTGAAGCTGCCAATCACGCTGGCGTTGTTGTGCTGGTGCCTGGCGAGCGCGGCCACGTCAATGGCGGTTCTACTGTGGCAACTCATCGCTTTACGGCTGTTACTCGGGGTGGCGGAGGCGGTGGTATTTCCGGCGGGGTTGAGCTGGATCCATCGCAATATCGACGAGGAGCGGCGCGGCCTGGCGGCGGCTATTTTCGTCGGCGGCACGAAGTGGGGCCCGGCGCTGGCGGCCCCGCTCGCGGCGTGGTTGGTCAGCCATTACGGATGGCGCATCATGTTCCAGGTGGTCGGGCTCGGCGGGTTGATTTGGGTGGTGCCGTGGATGTTGTTCGCCGATGACGGGGCATGCGCGCCGAAACGGGTGAGGCAGGTGGCCGGAACTCTGCCGATGGCCGCCCTGTTCCGTTCGCGCATTATCTGGGGCACTCTGGTCGGCACCTTCTGTTACAACTATTTCCTGTTTTTTTCGATTACGTGGCTGCCGGCGTATTTCGTGGAGCGGCGCCACCTCTCACTCGATTCGATGGGCGTTTACACGTTCTTTAGTTTCGCGGGCACCGGGGTGGTAGCGATTCTGGCGGGCGCGGCGGCGGATTGGATGGTGGCGCGAGGGGCGGACGCCGCAGCAGTGCGGCGCGGGTTCACGGTGGTCGGGCTGCTCGCGGCATCTACCGAAGTCTTCGGGGCGTTGGCGGATTCGAACCAGGTGGCCGTCTTCTTCGCAATCTTTTCCATGGCAGGGCTAGGATTGGCCACGCCGAACTATTGGGCGCTGACCCAGACGCTGGTGACGCGGGCGGCGGCGGGGCGCGTGGCCGGCCTCCAGAATACGGCACTGAACCTGGCTGGGATCGTCGCGCCGATCCTGACGGGCTGGCTGAAGCAGGTGAGCGGCAGCTACACGGCGCCGATGCAGGCGATCTGGATCACTCTCCTCATCGGGGTCGGCGCCTATGTCTTCCTGGTGCGCCGGAGCGCGGCTGATTCGGTTCTCCTGGACAGCTTGGGGAAGACGGCCTATGCTTCTCCCAACTGACCGGCGCCGCGGTCGACCGCCCTGTCCGCACGCGGCGACCCGAGTAGACATTCGATCGTTGCGTTTGGTACACTCATTGCTGTCCCTTTTTTGACAAGGCTCAGTGGGAGGTTCGTTTGCTTTTTTGGGAGCGAACCGCTTGCACCAATGAGGTGATATGGCACGCCATCCTGGAAAGAAATACGAATCTGCGCGCAAGCAGGTTGAGGCTCGCGAGTATCAGCTCGAAGAAGCCGTTCCCCTATTAAAGAAGAT
>DATGII010000189.1:0-7734 GCA_035295805.1 Bryobacteraceae bacterium
GGCGTTTCCCTCGAAAGTCAAACCCGTTTCCACACAGGGCCGGATATCGGAGAAACCGGGAATTAACTCGATCCGGACGTCCGGCCTCGCTTCCCCGGCCCTCTGGAATTCGCGCAATTTGCCGCGGTTGCCAGTGGCCGCGTACACATGAATCACAGCCTCACGGACCTCTTTTGAATCTCGATCAGGCTGGCGATGCCGCCGCGCGCCAGTTCAACGAGCGAGCTCATCTGGGCATCATCGAACGGCGCGTGCTCGGCCGTTGCCTGCACTTCGACGAATCGCCCGCCGCCCGTCATGACCACGTTCATATCCACGTCGGCGCGCGAATCCTCTTCGTAACACAGGTCGAGCATGGGAACGCCTCCGACCAGACCGACGCTGGTCGCCGCCAGGTAGTCGCGGAGGGGCATGGACTTGATGGCCTTGAACTGGACCAACTGCTGCAGCGCCAGAGCCAGAGCTACAAACGCCCCGGTGATCGCCGCCGTGCGCGTGCCTCCATCGGCTTGCAGCACGTCGCAATCGAGGATCACGGTTCGCTCGCCCAGCACCGCGAAATCGACCACGGAGCGCAGCGCCCGGCCCACCAGCCGCTGGATCTCGTGGGTCCGTCCCGAGGGCCGCCCCTTGCTCACCTCGCGCGGTGTTCGCTTATTGGTCGCCCGCGGCAGCATGGCGTATTCCGCCGTGACCCAGCCTTTTCCGCTGTTGCGCAGGAAGGGCGGCACGGTTTCCTCCACGCTGGCGGCGCAGAGTACGTGCGTATTGCCGACTTTAATGAGCGCGGATCCTTCGGCGGTGGCCAGAAATCCCGTGACGAGTTCCACCGAACGCATCTCGTCTGGACGTCGTTTATCCGTTCGCATTGCGCAGCACGAAGTACATAAACAGCATTACCAGAACCATGGCGGCCAGGATCAGAATCACGCAGGAAACCGCGCCCGGCGGCGGCGCGGTTCGTTTCCCCTTGCCGCGGGCCGGCTTGAACTTGGCCATCAATCGATGGTAGCACCGCGGTTGTGGAGCTCCGGCTGCGTGCTGCGTGTGACAATCGAGTTGATGATGCGTCGCGAGTGGCTGTGGCTGGCGGCAGTGCCGGCGGCGTGCCGGCGGGCTGCTCCCGCGCCCGATCTGCTTCCGGCTACCGTCGCCGGCGTGTGGCGCCGGACCGATTTGCGCGAAGTCCCGGCTGCGGATGCGCCCGACCCGGTGTCGCGCACCGTCATCGACCGCCTCGAGGTGGCATCGTATCAAGGGCCCGGAAAATTGGAGGCGCGCGTCTATCAGTTGGAATCGCCCGGCATCGCGCTCGACCTGGTGCAGCGGTGGCGGCCGTCCGCCGATACCGTATTCTTCTACCGCGATAAGTTCTTCGTTGTAATCAAGTGGCAGGATGCCGACCGCAAAGCCCTGACCGCCTTCGTCACTGAGATGGAGAAGCGCCTCGGCAAGCCGAACGAGCCGGCGTAAGAGCAGCGCCGGAACACGCCTTTTATAATGAAAGGACCCGATGTCCTCATCTACTTTGACGCTGCCGTCGCCGGAAGTGATCGCGCGATACGAGCCTGTTATCGGGCTTGAGGTGCATGTGCAGCTGGCCACCGCGACGAAGATTTTCTGCGGCTGTCCGACTGGTTTCGGCGCGCCGCCGAATACGAACGTGTGCCCGGTGTGTCTGGGCATGCCCGGCGCCCTGCCCGTGCTCAACCACGCGGCGGTGGAACTCGCGATCAAGGCGGCGCTGGCGTTGAACTGCACGGTCCGGCGCGAATCGCGTTTCGCGCGCAAGAACTACTTTTATCCGGACCTTCCCAAGGGCTATCAAATCTCCCAATACGATCAGCCGCTGGCCGAGCACGGCCACGTCGATGTGGTTGCTGCCGGAAACCCGAAGCGGATCGGCATCACCCGCATTCATATGGAAGACGACGCCGGCAAAAGCATTCACGACGGATTCAAGGATTCCGACCGCTATTCGTACGTGGATCTGAACCGCTCCGGGACGCCGCTGATCGAGATCGTCAGCGAACCAGACATGCGCAGCTCCGAGGAAGCGTACGCGTACCTGACGCTGGTGAAGGAGGTGCTGCAGTTCGTCGAGGTTTCTACCTGCGACATGGAAAAAGGCCACCTGCGGTGCGATGCCAACGTCTCGGTGCGATTGCGAGGCGCGGAGAAGTTCGGCACCAAAGCCGAAGTTAAGAACCTGAACTCGTTCCGCTTTTTAAGGGAGGCGCTGGACTACGAAATCTCGCGGCAGGTCGCGGTGCTCGAAAGCGGCGGCCGCGTGGTGCAGGAGACGCGGCTGTATAATCCCGATACCGGTGAGACCGCGGGGATGCGTAGTAAAGAAGAGGCGCACGATTACCGGTATTTTCCCGAACCGGATTTAGTCCCGCTGCGCGTCAGCGCGGAGTGGCTGGACCGCGTGCGCGCCACCTTACCCGAGTTGCCGGAGGCCAGGCGGGCGCGCTTCATCAGTGAATATGGCCTGCGCGAATATGACGCGGAGGTGCTGACCCAGAGCCGTGCCGCCGGAGAATTTTTTGAAACCGCCGCCAGAGTTTCGGGCGATCCCAAAATGGCCGCCAATTGGGTCATGGGCGACCTGATGGGGATGCTGAAAGCCGAAAACAAAGAAATTGCCGATTCGCCCGTCGCCGCCTCGGACTTGGGCGATCTGCTGAAGCGGATCGCCTCCGGCGAACTCTCAGGAAAACTGGCCAAGGAAGTGTTCGCGAAAATGTTTGCGAGTGGCGAGGCTCCGGGCCCCATTATTGAGCGCGAAGGGCTCAAGCAGATCAGCGACACCGGCGCGCTGGAAAAGGTGCTCGCCGACGTGATCGCCGGCAATCCCAGGCAGGTCGAGCAGTACAAGGGCGGCAAAACGACCGTGCTCAATTTCCTGGTGGGACAGGTGATGAAGGCCACGCGCGGCCAGGCGAATGTGGCGGTGGTTACCGATCTCCTCAAACAGAAACTGGGGTGACGCATGTTGAAGGAAGGCGACAAAGCTCCGGATATTCGCGTCCGCACGGATACGGGCGAGGAGTTCCGGCTCTCGAGTCTGAAAGGCAGGCGGGTGGTGCTCTACTTTTATCCGCGCGCCGATACGCCCGGCTGCACGGTGGAAGCCTGCGAGTTTCGCGATGGCATCAAATCGTTCGCCAAAAAAGGTGCGGCCGTGGTGGGTGTGTCGCCCGATAAACCCGCCGTGCAGGCTAAATTCAAGGGCAAGTACGACCTGCCCTTCACCCTCCTGGCCGACGAAGAGAAGGCTGCGGCGCAAGCTTACGGCGTCTGGAAAGAGAAGAACCTGTACGGCAAACGCGTCATGGGCATCGCACGCAGCACCTTCGTCATCGGTCCCGATGGCAAAATCGAAAGAGTCTACCAGAATGTCAAAGCCAAGGGGCACGCCGCGCAGGTACTGGCGGATCTCGGCTGAACCAATTAAGCGGCCAAGCCGATCCCGCAGGATCTTATTTCGATTCTAGGGTTTCCGCGCGGAGTGGGGGAACAGGGATCAGGAGGGTGGAAGAGCGCCGATGCGGGCGAACGGCGCTCCGCCGGACGCGCTTAAACCGTGGTCAGGGCCCAGATCGCCAGCTCGGTCCGGCTGCGGACTTCGAGCTTGCGGAATATCCGGTTCAGGTATTCCTTTACCGTTCCTTCCGATAGATGCAACTCGAACGCGATCTCTTTGTTGGCTTTGGCTTGCCGCACCAGATCGACGATCTGTTTCTCGCGGAAACTGAGTTGCCGGCTGACCTTCGGTTTCCGGCACGAGGAGCAAACTAATTCTCGACTGTGGCTCTGAAAATCTTGCCCACAGCGGCAGCAACTGCGGAGTATGGGACTCGTCACGGTTGGGTCGGGGATCGTTACCATAATTTGGTTTCCTGTACAGAGTTTGGGATTCGAGAATTGCATGTTTTTGAATGGCGGGAGTTCGCAAGAATGGGGCCAAAATCCCTAATTCGCCGAAACAAAACGCTTTCCCGCGTCTGCGATGGTTCCATCGGAAAATCGTTAAAGAAATTACCGTGTAAGAAGCCGCTTACGCGGGTAGTTTTTTCTCCAGGGGGCATAGAGTGTGCCCAGTGGGTTCTGCGGACGATATGAACCCACCTGAGAGAGCCATAACCGATGGGGGCAACCCTGTCTGGAGATAAGGGGCTGGCGCGGATAGAAGCGAATTTCGCGCCTCGACCCGCTATGATGGTAGAAGGTATCATGGCATCCAAATCCGATCCCGGAACGGGAATCAACAGTTGGTTCGAAGATGAGTTATATCAGCAATATAGATATGACCGGTCGGCGGTCGACGAGAGCTGGAAGCAGATTTTCGAAGAGGGGCGCGCCAGCAACGGCGTGAAGGCATCGGCCGCGCCCGTGGACATCGCGCCGGCTCCGGTCGAGCCCGCTGCTGGCGAGCAACTGCAGCCTCTTCGCGGGGCGGCCGGGCGCATTGCCGAGAACATGACGGCCAGCCTTGCCATCCCGCTGGCCACCTCGCAGCGTACCATTGCCGTCAAGGTGATGGACGAGAACCGCCGCATCATCAACCAGCACCGAACGCTGATCGGCCGGAGCAAAGTTTCGTATACCCATTTAATCGGATGGGCCATCGTCAAAGCCTTGCGGGAAATTCCCGGAATTAACCACGCATTTGCTCAGAAAGACGGCCCCTATCGCGTGGTACGCAATCGGATAAATCTCGGAGTGGCCGTAGATGTGGCCGGCAAGGATGGCGCCCGCAGCCTGGTGGTGCCCAATATCAAGGACGCAGGCGCACTGAATTTTCAGGAATACGTGGCGCGCTTCGACGACCTCGTGACGCGCGCCCGCGCCGGCAAACTCACCGCCGACGATTTTCAAGGCACTACGATTTCGCTGACCAATCCCGGCACCGTAGGCACGATGTCTTCCAATCCGCGCCTGATGACCGGGCAGGGCGCAATTATTGCCGCCGGCTCCATCGACTATCCGGCCGAATACCAGGGCGCGGCCGACGAGACCCGCGCCGTGCTCGGCATCAGCAAGGTGATGACGCTGACCTGCGCGTACGATCACCGCATCATTCAGGGCGCCGAGTCCGGAATGTTTCTGGGCAAGGTGCAAGCCCTGCTCGATGGCGCCGACCGCTTCTACGAGGAAGTGTTCGCGCACCTGAAGATGCCGCACCAGCCTGTGCGATGGGAAAAGGACCGGGGAGCCGTGGGAGGGCCGCTGCTGCCCGGAAGCGGCGCCCGCACCCCCGAGATCGCCAAAGAAGCCGGCATTATTCAATTGATCAACGCGTATCGCGTGCGGGGGCATCTCATCGCCGACTTCGACCCGCTGGGCTCGGAGCCGAGCTATCATCCTGAACTGGATCCGGAAACCTATGGCTTGACCATCTGGGACCTGGACCGCGAGTTCCTCACCGGGACTCTCGGCGAAGCCATCGGCGAGGCGGGACCGAGACCCGTGGCCACGCTGCGCCAGATTCTCGAAACCCTGCGCCAGACTTACTGCGGCAAAATCGGCTGCGAGTACATGAATATCCAGGTGCCGGAGCAGAAACGCTGGCTCCAGCAGCGCATGGAACCGGAAGCCAACAACTGGGCGCTCGAAGCCGGGACGCGTCTCCGCGTTCTGCGAAACCTGATCGATGCCGAAGAATTCGAGCACTTCCTGCATTCGCGCTTTGTGGGCCAGAAACGCTTTGCCCTGGAAGGCGCGGAGAGCGCGATGGCGATTGTCGAAGAGATTTTGGAGCGCGCCGCCGCCAATCACGTGCACGAAGTGGTGATCGGCATGGCGCATCGCGGCCGCCTTAACTTCCTGGCCAACTCCGTAGGCAAGGACGTTAAGCAGATCTTCTCGGAATTCGAAGGCGAGCTCGATCCCGGCAGCACACAAGGATCCGGCGACGTGAAGTATCATTTGGGCGCCACCTGCGTGCGCAAGCGCGATAACGGCGCCGAGATTGTGGTTTCGATGGCGCCCAATCCGAGCCATCTCGAGGCGGTCGACCCGGTGGTCGAAGGCATTGTGCGCCCGAAGCAGGATCGCCTCGGCGATACCGAGCGCGAACGGGTGATTCCGCTGCTGGTGCATGGCGACGCGGCCTTCGCCGGCCAGGGTGTGGTGGCCGAGACGCTCAACCTGTCGCAGCTCGACGGATATTCCACCGGCGGCACCATTCACGTGGTGATCAATAATCAAATCGGGTTCACCACGCTGCCCGATGAAGCGCGCTCCACGCCCTATTCGACTGACGTCGCGCGCGGCGTGCAGGCGCCCATCTTTCACGTGAACGGAGACGACCCGGAAGCCGCCGTGCGCGCGGTGCAGATCGCTTTCGACTACCGGCAGAAATTCAAAAAGGACGTGGTGATCGACATGATCTGTTATCGCCGCCACGGCCACAACGAAGGCGACGATCCCAGCTACACGCAGCCAATCCTATATCGGAAAATCAAAGAGCATCCCTCGGTCGCGACGCTCTATGGCGAGCGGCTGGTGCGTGAAGGGCTGATCGCGCCCGAAGAAGTTTCGCGCTTGCGGAAGGCCGCCGCGCAGCGCCTCTCCGATGCTTTCGAAGCCTCCCAGAAGCACGCCGAACAATATGAGTTGCAGGAGTTGAGCGCGGTTCCGCACGAGGATGTGGCTGGGTTGAGCCCGCGGACTGCGGTGAATCACCAGGTGATCGAGCGCGTGGTGCGCGCCATCACCAGTTTTCCGGAAACCTTCCACCTCCATCCGAAACTCCGCGGGTTTGTCGAGCGGCGGCGCGAAGCGCTGGCTGCCGGCGGGCCGGTCGATTGGGCCTTCGGCGAGGCTTTGGCGTTCGGCACCATGGTGCTCGAAGGCACACCCGTGCGGCTCAGCGGCCAGGATTCCGGCCGCGGCACCTTCAGCCAGCGGCACCTTGCCTTTTATGATTCCGAAGACAGCCACCGCTACATTCCCATGCAGCACATCTCGCCCGACCAGGCGCGCTTCGACGTGTACGACAGCTCTCTCAGTGAATTCGCGGTGCTCGGGTTCGAATTCGGCTACAGCGTGGCCGATCCGCTGACGCTGGTGATCTGGGAAGCGCAGTTCGGCGATTTCGCCAACGGCGCCCAGATCATGATCGATCAATTCATTTCCAGCGCGGAATCGAAGTGGGGCCAGCCCAGCGGTCTGGTGATGCTCCTGCCGCATGGCTATGAAGGGCAGGGCCCGGAGCATTCCAGCGCCCGCATCGAACGCTTCCTCACACTCTGCGCCGAGAACAACCTGCTGGTCGCCAACTGCACGACGCCCGCGCAGTACTTTCATCTGCTGCGCCGCCAGATGTACGGCGGCCCCGATCGCCGCGGCATGCGCAAACCGCTAGTCGTCTTCACGCCGAAGAGCCTGCTGCGGCATCCGCAGGCCGTTTCGAGCGTGCACGAATTTACCAGCGGCGGCTTTTCGGAGCTGCTTGGCGATGTGTCGTCGATCGATACCTCGCGCGTGTCGCGCGTGATTTTCTGTTCGGGAAAAATCTACTACGACCTCCTGGCCGCGCGCGACCAGCGGCAGGCAGATCATGTGTCTCTGGTCCGGGTGGAGCAGTTATATCCATTTCCGGCCGCGCAGGCGCGTGACATTCTGGCCCGCTATCCGGCTACGGCCGAAGTCGTGTGGGTGCAGGAAGAGCCCCGGAACATGGGCGCATGGCGTTTCATGGCCGAGCAATTCGCGCCGCTGCTG